>JBLMWW010000237.1:0-4788 GCA_050257435.1 Rudaea sp. | reverse complement strand
CTACGCGAGCGAGCTCTTGCGTTACGACGCGGCGGAGCTCGCCGCATTGCCCGAGGAATCGACCGCGCGCTTCGCGGGCGTCGGCAACCCGCTGCGCATCGGACCGATCGCGCGCGGTGAGACCGTCCTCGACCACGCCTGCGGCGCCGGCATGGATCTGCTGCTCGCCGCAAGGCGCGTGGGCGCGACCGGCCGCGCGATCGGCGTCGACATGACGCCTGCGATGCGCGACGTCGCGGCCCATGCCGCGCGATGTGCCGGGCTGGACGCGATCGTCGACATCCGCGCGGGCTTCTACGAGCACCTGCCGGTCGATGATGCGAGCGTCGACGTCGTCATCTCCAACGGCGTCGTCAACCTCGCGCCGGACAAGGCGCAGGTGTTTCGCGAGATCCATCGCGTGCTGCGTGAGGGCGGTCGGCTCTACCTCGCCGACGTCGTCGTGCAGCGCGAGCTCAAGGAGGAGGTGCGCGGCGACCCGGACCTGTGGGCCGCGTGCGTCGCCGGCGCGCTTCCCGAGCCCGAGCTCGGCGCGCTCGCGCTCGCCACCGGATTCCGCGATCCCCGGATCACCGAGCGCTTCGATTGCTTCCGCGACACGAGCGCCGAGGCGAAGGTCGCCCGTGATCTGCGCGTGCAAGCCGTGAACTTCCACGCGCGCAAATGAACGGCGATGCGCCGGAGACTTCGGCTCCCGACACATCCCAACCACATACTTGCAACGAATGGAGGATGACCATGCAATCGATCGATCGAACTTATGCCCGCACTGCCATGCCGCCGACCGTCGTCTGCCTGCACGCGAGCGGCGGGTCGGGCGCGCAGTGGAATGCGCTCGCCGGCCGCATTGGAGCGCGCTACCGAGTGCTGACGCCGGATTTCCACGGCCACGGCGCAGCGCCCTCCTTCGAAGGACCGCCGGAGGCGATCGTCGCCGCCGACACGCTGCGGGTCGCGAGCCTCGCCGCCGATGCGGGCGGCGCCGTGCACCTCGTCGGGCATTCGTACGGCGGGGCGGTTGCCCTGCGGGTCGCGCTATCTCGTCCGGAGCTCGTCGCGAGCGTCGCCGTCTACGAACCCGTCGCGCTGCAACTGCTCGCCGGCTTCGGTCGCCGCAACCGCTGCGCGACGGAGGTGTCGGAAGTCGCGCAGGCGATTGCCCGCGACCTGAATGGAGGCGCCATGGAGCGTGCCGCGCGCCGTTTCGTCGAATTCTGGTCCGGCGACGGTGCCTGGCCGAGGCTCGCGCCCGATCGCCGCGCCGCGTTCGCGCGCCGCATGCCGACGATCCGCGCGCATTTCGCGTCGCTGATGAACGATGCTCCCGGGCTGGCCGACTATCGGCGCGTCGCCGCGCCCGTGCTCTACCTGACGGGACGAAACACGCGCGCCTCCACGCGGCGCATCGGCGAGGTGCTGCGCCATGCGCTGCCGCACGTCGACGCGATCGCGTTCGGCGGGATGGACCATCTGGGACCGATCACGCACGCGGGTGTCGTCGCCGGCGCCATCGCCCGCTTCATCGGCGAATGGTCGACGACGGCCGAGAGGAAGGCTGCATAGCTTGCACGTGACTTGCGCACGCACCGCGATTCCGCGCGAGCGCGGCCTCCCGTGCAGCCGCTGCGCGAATGGCCGGCGCGTGGGATTCGGGGTCAGACTCCGATCCCGCGAACTCCGGGTCAGACTCGAATCTCGCGCGAATTCGGGGTCGGACTCGACTCTCCCGAATTCGGGGGATTCGAGTCTGACCCGAATTCGAATTTGACCCTCGGCTCGCTACGCGGCGCACTCGACGACGCCGCCGACGCGCTCGTCGTTCTCCCAGGTTTCCAGGCGCACCGGGAAGCCCCACAGGCGGCGCAGATGCGCGACGACCTCCTCCGCCGCGTCGGTGAGCGGACGGCCGCGACGCCGGTGGTGGCGCAGCGTCAGCGAGCGGTCCCCGTCGCGGTCGTAGCGCAATACCTGCACGTCGGGAATGCGCGACTCCTGGGCATGCTGCTGCGCGAGGAGCCGGCGTACGCGCTTGTAACCGCGCTCGTCGTGGATGCTGTCGACGACGAGCTCGCTTTCGTCCTCGTGGTCGGCGATCGCGAACAGGTGGAACTCGCGGATGAGGCGCGGCGAGAGGTATTGGCCGATGAACGACTCGTCCTTGAAGTTCCGCATCGCGAAGTCGAGCGTCTTGCGCCAGTCGCTGCCCGCGATGTCGGGGAACCATGCGCGGTCCTCGTCGTCCGGCCGCTCGCAGATCCGCCGCAGGTCCGAGAACATCGCGAAGCCGAGCGCATAGGGGTTGAGCCCGCTGTAGACCTTCGAGTCGTACCCGGGCTGCGCGATCACGTTCGTGTGGCTCTTCAGCACCTCGAGCATGAAGCCGTCGTCGACGAGCCGCTTTTCGTGCAGCCGGTTCAGGATCGTGTAGTGCCAGAACGTGGCCCAGCCCTCGTTCATCACCTTCGTTTGGCCCTGCGGGTCGAAGTACTGGGCGAGCTTGCGCACGATGCGCACGAGCTCGCGCTGCCACGGCTCGAGCCTCGGGGAGTGCTTCTCGACGAAGTAGAGAATGTTCTCCTGGGGATCGGCGGGGAACGCCCCCTTGGCGTTCCTCGCCTTCGCCGCGGGCTTCTCGGGCAGCGTGCGCCAGAGATCGTTGAACTGCCGCTCGCGATGCGCCTCGCGCTCGGCAAGGCGCGCCGTCTCCACCTTGAGCGTCGGCGCTGCGGGCCGGCGATAGCGGTCGACGCCGTGCGCCATCAGCGCGTGGCAGGCATCGAGCACTTCCTCGACGGCCTCGGCGCCGTGCCGCTCCTCGCACTCCATCACGTAGCGCCGCGCGAAGACGAGATAGTCGAGGATCGCCTCGGCGTCGGTCCATTGCCGGAACAGGTGATTGCTCTTGAAGAAGGAATTGTGGCCGTAGCAGGCGTGCGCGATCACCAGCGCCTGCGTCGCCATCGTGTTCTCCTCCATCAGGTAGGCGATGCACGGGCTCGAGTTGATGACGATCTCGTAGGCGAGCCCCTGCATGCCGCGCCGGTACGCCTGCTCGTTGCGGATGAACTCCTTGCCGTACGACCAGTGCGGATAGCCGATCGGGAGCCCGCTCGAGGCGTAGGCGTCGAGCATCTGCTCGGACGTGATGACCTCGACCTGGTTCGGATACGTCTCGAGGCCGAACTCCGCCGCAATCCCGGCGATCTCGGTGTCGTAGCGCTCGATCAGGTCGAAGTCCCAGTCGGCGCCGTGGGAAATGACGCTCATATCGTGCACCCCTTACTGGGATTCCTTACGGAAAAGCTCGCGGAACACCGGGTAGATCTGGTCGCGCTCGGAGGCGCGCCGCATCGCCAGGTTCGAGACCGACTCGGCGACGTGCTCGTACTCGGCCCATAGCGCCGACGCGTGCCCGCTCGACCGCGGATCGGCGAGCTCCAAATATGCGTAATAGCGCGTCGCCGGCAAGAGCTTCTCGCGGAGGAACCGGGCGCTGCGCGCCGGATCGGCGCCGAACGCGTCGCCGTCGGAGGCCTGCGCGATGTAGACGTTCCAGCCGCGCGCGTAGCGCTCGCCGCGGATCTTCTCGGCAAGGTCGAGCGCCGAGAACACCACGGTGCCGCCCGAGCGCGTGTCGTGGAAGAACGTGTCCTCGTCGACCTCCTCCGCGTCGTCGGTATGGCGGATGAACACGAGATCGACCTCGCCGTACTTGCGGGTGAGGAACAGGTAGAGCAGCGTGAAGAAGCGCTTCGCGAGGTCTTTCTTGTCCTCGTCCATCGACGCCGAGACGTCCATCAGGCAGAACATCACCGCGCGCGCGATGGGCTCGGGCCGCAACACGCGGTTCCGGTATCGCAGGTCCGGCTCGTCGATGAACGGCAGGCCGCCCCGCCGGCGCGTGATGCGCTCGAGCTCGTCATGGATCTGCGCCGCCTGGCGGGCCTGTCCCAGCGCGACGGCGATCGCGAATTCCTCTTCCAGCGCCGCGATTTCGCGCGCGAGGCTGCCGCCGAGCGCGATGCGGCGCGCGAGCGACTGGCGCAGCGTGCGCACGATCGCCAGGTTCGCCGGGACACCCGTCTTGGCGAAGCCGGCGCGCACGCTCTTCTTCTGCTCGGTGCGGCCGAGCTCGGTGCGCGCGAGGTTCGGGAGCTCGAGATCATCGAAGAAGATCTGCATGAACTCCTCGCGCGAGAGCGAGAACACGAACGCGTCCTCGGTGTCGCCCTCGCCTGCGCTGCCGTTGTTGCCCCCGCCACCTCCGCCGCCCTGCGGTCGCGGAATGCGATCGCCGGCGACGAATTCGCGATTGCCCGGCAGCACGAACTCGCGGTCGCCGCCGCGCCCGAAGCCGAACGAGGGCTCCGAGATGTCCTTCTTCGGTACCCGCACCTCGCCACCGCGCTCCATATCGGCGATCTTGCGCTCGCCGACCATCTTCTTGACCGCTTCCTGGATGTGCGACTTGTAGCGCCGCAGGAAGCGCTCGCGGTTGACGGCGCTCCGGCCGCGGCTGCTGGTTCGGCGATCGATCAGGTTCAGCATGGTTCGATCCCCCGTCGTCGTGGTGCGGCTACGACGACTTGTGTACGCGGAGGTACCACTCCGCGAGCAGCCGTACCTGCTTCTCGGTGTACCCCTTGGCGACCATCCGGGCGACGAAATTCTGGTGCTTCTCGCGCTCGTCGGCGGACGCCTTGGCGTTGAACGAGATGACCGGCAGCAGGTCCTCGGTGTTCGAGAACATCTTCTTCTCGATCACCTCGCGCAGCTTCTCGTAGCTGT
>JBLMWW010000236.1:0-2828 GCA_050257435.1 Rudaea sp. | reverse complement strand
GGCGCTGGAATGTGCACGACGCGCAGGAGCTCGATCGCGCGCCGCATCGCCTGGTCGCGCGAGAGTCCCCGGTGCAGCACGAGCGCCTCGGCGATCTGGTGGCCGATGGTGAGCACCGGGTTGAGCGAGGTCATCGGCTCCTGGAAGATCATCGAGATCGCATCCCCGCGCACCTTGCGCATCTCCGGCTCGGTGAGCTGCAGCAGGTCGCGGCCTTCGAACACCACGCGGCCACGCACGGTCCGCCCCGGCGGCGAGGCCACGAGGCGCATGATCGAAAGCGAGGTCACGCTCTTGCCGCACCCGGACTCGCCGACGATTGCGAGCGCCTCGCCGCGCATCACCGCGAACGAGACGCCGTCGACCGCGCGCACGACGCCGTCGCGGGTGAAGAAATGCGTCGTGAGGTCGTCGACCTCGAGCAGCGGCCCCGCGTGCGTGCGCGCCTCGCTCATCACATGCGCCGCGCGAGCCGCGGGTCGAGTGCGTCGCGCATGCCGTCGCCGAGGAGGTTGACGGCGAGCACCGTGAGCGACAGGCAGATTCCCGGGTAGAGAATCAGGTAGCCCGCGATCTGGAACAGGCTGCGGCCCTCCGCCATGACGTTGCCCCAGCTCGGGATGTTGGGCGGCGTGCCGGCGCCGATGAACGACAGGATCGCCTCGGTGATCATCGCCGAGCCGCAGACGTACGTGCCCTGCACGAGCAGCGGCGCGACGATGTTCGGCAGGATGTGGCGGCCGAGGATGTGCGGCAGCGTCGTGCCGGCGGCGATCGCCGCCTCGACGTACGTCTGCTCACGCAGCGTCAGGACGAGCCCGCGCACGAGGCGCACGACGCGCGGCACCTCGGCGATGGTGATGGCGGCGATCACGTTGCCGACGCTGGCCTTGGTGAGCGCCATCAGCGCGATCGCGAGCAGCACCGACGGAATCGACATCAGCCCGTCCATCACGCGCATGACGACGGCGTCGAGCCAGCGCAGGTAACCGGTGACGAGGCCGATGGCCACGCCGCACAGCGTCGACAGAACCGCGACCGCCAGCCCGACGATCAGCGATATGCGCGCGCCGTACACCACGCGGCTGTAAACGTCGCGCCCCAGCATGTCGGTGCCGAACCAGTACATGGAGGACGGCGGCTTCAGGCGCTTGATCGGCGAGACCGCCTGGGGATCGACGGTGCCGAGCCACGGCGCGAACACGGCGATCGCCATCATCAGGGCGAGGATGACCCCCCCGACGATCGCCATCGGATGGCGCCGGAACGCGTCGCGGAAGCGCCGCCACGTCGGCGACATCGAGCGAGCGGCGGGAAGCGCCGTTGCGGGCAGGGCGGTGGCCATCAGTACCGGATGCGTGGATCGACGAGCGCGTACGACAGGTCGACCGCGAGGTTGACGAGGACGTAGACGGCCGAAAAGATCAGCGTGACGCCCTGGATGATCGGGTAGTCGCGACGCAGGATCGCATCGACGGTGAGCCGGCCGATCCCCGGGAGCGCGAACACGGTTTCCGTGACGATCGCGCCGCTGATGAGGAGCGCGACGCCGATGCCCACGATCGTCATCACGGGAATGGCGGCGTTCTTGAGCGCGTGACCGACGAGCACCTGGTCCGGCGCGAGGCCTTTCGCCTGCGCCGTGCGGATGTAATCCTGTGCGAGCACGTCCAGCATGCTCGCGCGCGTGATACGCGTGATCAGCGCGACGTAGACGGTGCCGAGCGCGATGCTCGGCAGGATCAGGTGGCGTAGCCACTGCCACACGCCGTCCTTGATGCTGCGGTATCCCTGCACTGGCAGCCAGTCGAAGTGGATCGAGAACGTAAGGATCAGGATGTAGGCGAGCACGAACACCGGCACCGAAAAGCCCAGTACCGAGAACGCCATGACGCCGCGGTCGAGCCACGTGCCGGCGCGCGCCGCGGCCACGACGCCGAGCGGGATCGCCACGGCGATCGCGATCACCAGCGTGAGGACGGTGAGCGAGACCGTCGGCTCGACGCGCTGCCCGATCAGTTGCGTGACGGGCAGGTTGGTGAAGATCGACGTGCCGAGATCGCCGTGCATGAGCGCCCACACCCAGCGCCCGAACTGCACGAGGAACGGCTCGTCGAGGCCGAGCTTCGCGTGAATACGCCTGATGTCCTCATCGGTTGCGATGTCGCCGGCGATGATCGCCGCCGGGTCGCCGGGCGTGAGGTAGAGAAGCGCGAAGACGACGAACGCGACGACCGCCATCACGACGACGGTCGAGAAAAGGCGGCGGATGACGTACCGGATCATCCGCCGTCGGCTGCGCGCTTGGCAACGAAACGGTGGAAAGCGCTAGCGCTTTTCCACGTTCCACATGAACGTCACCGGCGCGATGATGACGCCCGAGAGATTCGTGCGGTACGCCGTGGGCAGAATGAATTGCGCCGTGGGAATGTAGGGAACGAACTCGAAGGCACGGGCCTGCACGGCCTCCGCCGCCTTTTTCGAGCTCGTCGCGTCCGTCGCCGAGAACCATGCCTCGCGCAGTTCCTCGAGCTTGGCGTCGGTCGGCCAGCCGAACCACGCCTTGTCGCCCGAGCCGCGAACGGCGAAGTTCACCGCCGGGTTCGTAAGATCGGGACCGACGAGCCACGTATGGAAAATCGACCAGCCGCCCTTCTCGATCGGCTCCTTGGACGCGCGGCGGGTGATCAGCGTGCCCCAGTCGCCCGCCTGCACCTCGACGTTCAGCCCGAGCTTGCGCAGCGTCTCGCCGGTCAGCAGCGACTGCGAATGCACGATCGGCTGGTCGGTCGCGTCGATGATGACGATCTTCTCGCCCTTGTAGCCCG
>JBLMWW010000235.1:0-24648 GCA_050257435.1 Rudaea sp. | reverse complement strand
GCCCGTTCAGAAGCGCTCCACCCAAGGCCGCAGCTCGACCTCCCACGTCCATGCGCTGCGCGGCTGCATGAGCACGTGCAGGTACGTCGAGGCGATCGCGTCGGGATCGAGCATCGCATCGCCGGCGTCGCCCTGCTCGCGCGGGCGGATGGCGCCGTCGATGACGAAATGCGCCACGTGGATGCCCTTGGGCGCGAGCTCGCGCGCCATGCTCTGCGCGAGTCCGCGCAGCGCAAACTTCCCCATCGCGAACGGCGCCGATTCGGCATAGCCCTTCACGCTCGCCGACGCGCCGGTCAGAAGGATCGCGCCGTGGCCCTTCGCCAGCATGGCGGGTATGGCGCGCTGCGCGACGAGGAACGCGCCGAAGGCGCTCACGTTGAGCGCGCGGCGCACGTCGTCGGGAGCGAGGGTGGTGAGCGGCCCGCGTACGCGTGCGCTGGCGTTGTAGACGACGATGTCCGGCGCACCGAGCCTTTCCTCGAGCGCCTCGAACAGTCGCCCGACCTGCGCCGGCTCCTGCGCGTCGCATGCGAACGCCGTCGCGCCCGTTTCGCTGCAAAGCGCATCGAGCTTGCCGGCATCGCGCGCGGCGAGCGCGACGCGCACGCCGGACCGCGCGAAGACGCGCGCGAGCGACGCGCTCAGCCCTCGGCCCGCTCCCACGATCAGTGCCGTCCGGTATGGCTGCGTCATGGCATTCCCCGCGCAAAAAGCGCCAGCTTACTCCCGCATTGGATGCGCGGCCGACGCTCGGCGGGAGCAATCGAAGCCGCGCGCGGTGTACGCTCGCGGCCGTGACGTCCACCGCCCCGACGCCTGGCGACGACCCGCTCGTCGCGGAGTGCTGCACACGTGCCCGTGCGCTGCTGCATCGGAACCTGTCGCAGGCCGGCATCCTGGCGGCGACTCCCGGACCCGCCGCCGATGCGCGCGGCTACGCGGCGATCTTCGGCCGCGACGCAGCGATCTGCGCGCTCGGCATGGCGCGATCGGGAGATGCGCACCTGCGTCGCGAAGCCGCGACGGGACTCGTCACCCTCGCCCGCTACCAGGCAAGCAACGGCCAGTTGCCTAAATTCGTCGATCCGCACCGCGAGGAGGCCGACTTCTGGTATCTCGGTTGCATCGATGCGACGCTCTGGTGGCTCATCGCCATCGCCTGGCTCGACGACGACGATCCATCATCGGCACTGAGGGCATCGCTTGCATCGCAGATCGAGCGCGCGATCGTGTGGCTTTCGTGCCAGGAGCACCAGCGCTTCTTCCTGCTGCAACAGAACGAAGCGAGCGACTGGGCCGACATCATGCCCCGTTCCGGCTTCGTGCTGTACGCGAACGCGCTGTGGTACCTGACGAAGCGCCTCTACGATCTTCCCGGTTCGGCCGAAACGAAGCGGAACTTCAACGACCTCTTCCATCCGTTCGCCACGACGATCGCCGATTACCGCCGTGCGCGGCTGCTCATGCACTATGCGCGCAGGAGCGCGCGCAACCGCGAGCTCTACCTGAGCTTCGTCAACTTCTCCTTCTGCGGCGACGAAGGCGACGTGTTCGGCAACGTGCTCGCGATCCTGGCCGGCCTAGCGGACGAGGCGGCGACGCATCGCATCGTCTGGGCGATCCTGCGCGCGGGCGCCAACGATCCGTATCCGGTGCGCGTGGTCTGCGATCCGATACTCGAGGAGAGCGTTTTCTGGCGGCCGTACATGTCGCGCCACCGGCAGAACTTCGCCTGGCAGTATCACAATGGCGGCATCTGGCCGTTCGTCGGCGCGTTCTGGGTGATCGCGCTCGTCGAAGCGGGTCTGCACGACGAAGCGCGCGCCGAGCTCGCCCGGCTCGCGCACGCGAACGCGCTCGCCGAGTGGGGATTTCCGGAGTGGCTGAACGGGCGCACGCACGAGCCCCGCGGGATGCGCGGACAATCATGGAACGCGGCAGCGTTCCTGCTCGCGCATGCGTCGGTGCAAGACCGCACGCCGCTGTTCCGCGGCGCACGCTGACGCGCCGTGGGCCGCAGCGGGAGGCCCGTGCACTGCGCGCTACGCCCGGCCGATAGCCTGCGCCGAGACGGGCCGATTCTCTAGCCGAATCAACGACGCCCGATCCAGCGCGCGACGCGCCCCCGATAGGCGACATACGTCTCGCCGAAGCGCTCGGCGAGCGCGCGTTCCTCCGGGACGATCTGTACGTTGGTGATGCCGGCGACGAACAGCGGGACGACGAGCCAGGGCGTGGCGCTGCCGAGCCACAGTGCCCAACCGATCAGCAGGAGCACGAGCCCGAGGTACATCGGATTGCGGCTCATGCGAAACACGCCGTCCGTCACGAGGAACGACGCCTTGCCGGGAACCGCCGGATTGAGCGTCGTCCGCTTCATCAGGAAGCGCGCAACGGCGGCGACGTCGATCGCCAGTCCCGCGACGCCGAAAACGGCGCCCAACCGATTCCACGGTGGCGCGATCCAATGGACGAGCGGAACCCAGCGATCCAGCGCCCACATGACGAGCGCGGCGACCAGCATGAAGGCCGGGGGCGGGATGCGTAGCGGCGAGTTCATGCTGCCGTCAGGCGATCCCGGCCGCGCCCGACGCCGCTGGCGCGCTCGTCGTCGAATAGACCTCGCGCCCTTCGGAATCGACGACGCGCACGTCGACCGGAATGCCGGCACGCACGCTCTCCGTCACGATGCAGAAGTCCTCGAACTGCTCGATGCACCGGTCGAGGTGGCCGATCGCGCCGCTCGCCTCCGCGAGACGGATCGTGACGTCGAACCGGCCGATGCGCAGACGCCCACGCGCGTTGCGCACCAGGGTGCCGCGCACTTCGGAATGCAGCGTGCCGGGCGCCTGCTTGAACTTCTTCATGCAGAAAAGAAGGCTCGACGAGAGACAGTTCCCTACGGCCGCAGCGACCAGCCGCGCGGCGTTGGGCCCCGCCGCGCGTCCGAGCGGCGCCGGCTCGTCGAGCGTGAGCTCGGGCACGTTCGGCCAGTCGAACCGCACGCGAAACTCGTAGTCGTCGACCTGCGTGAGTTCCAGGGAAAACGTAAGTGCCTCGTCGATCATGGCATGCCCCCAATGGCGATGTGCGCAGCATAGCGCCGGTGCCCCATGCCAATCCTTGACGCCCGTCACGAACGCGGCCACTACCACGGTCGTCCCGACGATGCGCCGGCCGGCACCGATGAGGACACCGAGACGCCGAGATCCGCCGGAGCGCGCCGCGACGAATCCCAGCCGATAAGCAAGCGGCTCGGCAGCTCAACCGGAACGCAATGCGGTTCGAAGGCGTTTGCGGCACACTTGAGCCGGCTGGCGCGCACCCGGTGGCGCGAACGGTCGCGCGACGCGATCCCGCCCGCGCGCCGCGATCGGGCACCGGACTTCGCTCATCGGTATCGAGGAGTACAGGCATGGCACGCATCATCGGCGGCATCGCCGCTTCGCACACCCCGACCATCGGCTTCGCCTACGACCGCAACAAGCGCGACGACCCGGCGTGGGCGCCGATCTTCGAAAACTTCGCGCCGCTCGGGGCGTGGCTCGCCGAGAAGCGCGCGGACGTGCTGCTGTACGTCTTCAACGACCACGTCACGTCGTTCTTTTTCGACCACTACTCGGCATTCGCGCTCGGCGTCGGGTCGGAGTGGCCGGTCGCCGACGAGGGCGCGGGCGCACGCGACCTGCCTCCGGTCAAGGGCCATCCGCAACTCGCCGCGCACATCGGCCAATCGCTGATGGCCGACGAGTTCGACATGTCGTTCTTCCAGCACCGTCCGCTCGACCACGGCTGCTTCTCCCCGCTGTCGGTGCTGTGCCCGCACGAACCCGATTGGCCGGTCCGCATCGTGCCGCTTCAGATGGGCGTGCTGCAGTTCCCGATCCCCTCCGCGCGCCGCTTCTACAAGCTGGGGCAGGCGTTGCGGCGCGCGATCGAGAGCTATCCGGAAGACCTGCGCGTTGCGATCGCCGCTACCGGCGGCCTGTCGCACCAGGTGCATGGCGAGCGCGCCGGGTTCAACAACGTGGAATGGGACCAGCGCTTTCTCGATCTCTTCGAGCGCGATCCCGAGCGTCTTGCCGCGATGACGATCGCCGAATACGCCGAGCTCGGGGGCTTCGAAGGCGCCGAGGTCGTCATGTGGCTCACGATGCGCGGCGCGCTGCCGGCCAACGTCTCGTGCAGGCACCGCAGCTACTACCTGCCGTCGATGACGGGCATCGCGACCGCGATCTACGAAGGTCTCGACGAGCAGCCCGATCCCGCCGCCGGCGTGCGCCAGCGGCAGCACATCGCCGCGCAGCTCGCGGGCGCGGAGAAGATCCCGGGCTCGTACCCGTTCACGCTCGAGCGCAGCGTGAAGGCGTATCGCATCAACGACTACCTGCACCGCATGATCGAGCCGGCACACCGCGAGGCGTTCCTGCGCGACCCCGAGGCGAGCTTCGCTGCGGCGGGCTTGACCGAGGAGGAGCGCGACCTGATCCGCCGGCGCGACTGGCGCGGCATGATGCACTACGGCGTCATCTTCTTCATGCTCGAGAAGCTCGGTGCGGTGACCGGCGTGTCGAACCTGCACATCTACGCCGCGATGCGCGGCGAGACGCTCGAGGCGTTCCAGCGCACGCGCAACGCTCCCGGCGCGCTCTATTCGGTCGCCGGCAAGGATGCCCAGAAGCTCGCGTGGGACGCGCCGGCGGGCGCCTCCGCCCCACGCGCGACGCCATGATCATCGACGTCCACGGCCACTACACGACGGCGCCGAAGGCGCTCGAGACGTGGCGCAACCGCCAGATCGAAGGCATCCGCGATCCCGCGCGGATGCCGCACGCCTCCGAGCTGCGCATCGGCGACGACGAGCTCTCCGAATCGATCGAGGGCAACCAGCTTCGCCTCATGCGCGAGCGCGATGTGGACGTCACGATCTTCAGCCCGCGCGCAAGCTTCATGGCGCACCACATCGGCGATTTCCAGGTTTCCAGCACGTGGGCCGCCATCTGCAACGAGCTCTGCCATCGCGTGAGCCGGCTCTTTCCGGAGCATTTCGTGCCGGCCGCGATGTTGCCGCAGAGCCCAGGCGTCGACGTCGCGACGTGCATTCCCGAGCTCGTCAAGTGCGTCGAGCAGTACGGCAGCGTGGCGCTCAACCTGAACCCCGATCCTTCGGGCGGGCACTGGACCTCGCCTCCGCTGTCCGACCGGTACTGGTACCCGCTCTACGAGAAGATGATCGAGTACGACGTTCCGGCGATGATCCACGTGAGCACGAGCTGCAATCCGTGCTTTCACACCACCGGCGCGCACTATCTGAATGCGGACACGACCGCGTTCATGCAGTGCCTCACCTCGGACCTGTTCCGCGACTTCCCGACGCTGCGCTTCGTCATCCCGCATGGCGGCGGCGCCGTGCCCTATCACTGGGGGCGCTTCCGCGGCCTCGCGCAGGAGCTCGGGAAGCCGCTGCTCGCGGACCACTTGCTCCGCAACGTCTTCTTCGACACCTGCGTGTACCACCAGCCCGGCATCGATCTCCTCACGCGCGTCATCCCGGTCGACAACATCCTGTTTGCGAGCGAGATGATCGGCGCGGTGCGCGGGATCGATCCGGAAACGGGGCATCACTACGACGACACCCGGCGCTACGTCGATGCCGCGAGCATCGGCGCCGACCAGCGCCACCGGATCTACGAAGACAACGCGCGCCGCGTCTACCCGCGACTCGATGCCGCGCTCAAAGCGAAAGGACGTTGACATGCACGAACTCGGCGTCGTCTACCGCAACATCCGCCGTGCCGACGCCGACGTCGCCGCCAGGCTCGGTGCGCTCGGCACCGCCACCGTGCACGAAGCGCTGGGGCGCACGGGGTTGCTGAAGCCCTACATGCGGCCGATCTACGCGGGCGCGCACGCATGCGGCACGGCGGTCACGGTGCTGATGCATCCAGGCGACAACTGGATGCTGCACGTCGTGGCCGAAGAGATCCGGCCCGGCGACATCGTCGTCGCGGCGGTCACGGCCGATTGCACCGACGGGTATTTCGGCGAATTGCTGGCGACGAGCTTCCAGGCGCGCGGTGCGCGGGGACTCGTCATCGACGGCGGCGCGCGCGACGTACGCCCGCTCACCCAAATGCAATTCCCCGTGTGGAGCAAGGCCATCTCGGCCAAGGGCACGGTCAAGGCGACGCTCGGCTCGGTGAACGTCCCGGTCGTGTGCGCCGGGGCGCTGGTCACGCCGGGCGATGTCGTCGTCGCCGACGATGACGGCGTCGTCGTCGTGCCCGCGGTGCTGGCTCGGAAGACGCTCGAGAGCGCAGTGGCGCGCGACGCGAGCGAAGCGGATAAGCGCGCGAAGCTCGCGGCCGGCGCGCTCGGCCTCGACATGTACGCGATGCGCGCGCCGCTGCGGAAGGCGGGCCTGCGATACGTCGATTGACCACCTGCACATGCCCGAACCCGCGCTCCGTGAACCGATCAACGGCATTTCGTCGATGGCCACGCGCCTCGTCCTGGCCGAGCTGGCCGACGCCTACCGGGAGCGGTCGGGGCAACCCGTCGCCATCACGTCGGTCGGAGGCGTCGATGCGATCCGACGCATCGAGGCCGGGGAGACCTTCGACTTCGCGGTGCTCGCCGCGGACGCGATCGATCGATTGGGACGCGCCGGCCGGCTCGATTTGTCGAGCCGCGTCGACATCGCGCGTTCCGACATCGCGGTCGCCATCGCCGCCGGCGCGCGAAGTTTCGGCATCGGCGACGAAGCCGCCGTGAAAGACGCGGTGTCGAATGCGCGCAGCATCGGCTATTCGACGGGACCGAGCGGCGCGCATCTCTTGGGCCTCTGCGAGCGCTGGGGCATCGCCGAGCACGTGGCGCCGCGCCTGGTGCAGGCGCGGCCCGGCGTCGCGGTCGGCACGCTCGTCGCCCGCGGCGACGTCGAGCTGGGCTTCCAGCAGCTAAGCGAGCTCCTGCACGTGCCGGGCATCGACGTGCTCGGGCCGCTGCCGAGCGCCATTCAATCGGTCACCGTATTCGCAGGAGCGACGTGTACCGCCTCGACGCATCCGGGTGCCGCGCGAGACGTGCTCGCGTATTTCGCCTCGCCCGCGGCCGATGCCGCCAAGCGGCGCCATGGGCTCGATTGCGCTGACTGAGTGGGCAGCCATCCCCCGGGCGCGCGGCGCTGACGCGCGGCACCACCGCAGTCCGTGGGACGACGTAGCGCGCGATTTCCGGCCACCCGCGACGCAACGACCCTGCGTCATTCGGTCCGCCGCCCCCCGTCGGCAGCCGCTTCGCGCGGAAGCGTGAGGGTGGCCTCCAGGCCGCCTTCCGGTCGATTGCAAAGCGCGAGCTCGCCGCCATGCGCGCGTGCGATGTTGCGAGCAATGCCGAGCCCCAGCCCCGTGCCGCCCGTGTTGCGACTGCGCGACGCCTCACCGCGAAAGAACGGCTCGAACGCGCGCTCGAGCTCGTCGGCCGGCAGGCCCGGGCCCTCGTCCCGGACGCGTAGTGTCATCACCGACGGTGCATCGTCGATGACGACCACGGCTCGCTTTCCGTAGCGGAGCGCGTTATCGAGCAGGTTCGTGAGGCAGCGCCGCAACGCGAGGGGGCGCCCGACGTAGGGCGCGGATGCCTTGCCGCGGATCCCGACGTCACCTCCCGCCTCCTGATAATCGCTCTGCAGGCTCTCGAGAAGCGTCTCGATATCCACCGCTCGCACCGGCTCCGCGGCGCTCGCATCGCGCATGTACTCGAGCGTCTGGGTGACCATCGCTTCCATCTCGTCGAGGTCCTTCACGAAGCGCGAGCGCAGTGTCTCGTCGTCGAGGAGCTCCGCGCGAAGCCGCATGCGCGTGACCGGCGTCTTCAGGTCGTGCGACATCGCGGTGAGGATGCGCGTGCGGTCGCGCACGAAGCGGGCGAGCCGTTGCTGCATCGTGTTGAA
Organism: Rudaea sp.; assembly: GCA_050257435.1. Lineage (GTDB taxonomy): Bacteria > Pseudomonadota > Gammaproteobacteria > Burkholderiales > Casimicrobiaceae > VBCG01. The sequence goes on along the minus strand of JBLMWW010000235.1, from coordinate 16,691 downwards.
TGCGCGCGCGGCCTGTCGCACCTCGATCGGACCAGCCTCGGGCAACGGCGGACGATCGAGGTCGCGCCCGAGATGCTCCGCGGCAGTCGCGAGCGTGCGCAGCGGCACGGTGATCCAGCGTACCGCGATCAGCGACAATCCGACCACCAACAGCAGCAACACCGCGAGCGTGAGCGCGATCCGCGTCGGCACCGCTGCCGCCTGCGACGGAAAATACGTGTCGAACGTCGCGAGGGTGCCGTCGTGAAGCCGGACCTGGGCGACGAAAGTCGCGCCGTCCGGTGCTGTCGTCGGCGAGCCCGTTCCCATCATCGAATGGTCCCCCATCATCATCGGGTAGCCCATCGTCGTCCCCGGCATTCGCGCGTCGCGACGTGGTGCGCGCGCGGGATCGGCACGTGCTCCGCGAGCCCGGACGACCGCGACCTCCATTCCCTCGCCAAGTCCGTAGCGCAAAAGCGACGCGAGCATCGTCAGCCGGAAGTCCACGTTTGCATCGGCATTCGCCGCCAGGGGCCCACGATCGAGATCGACGGCGAGCGGTGGTCCGTCGAACACCGCGGCGACCCTCCGTCGCTCGGCCGGCGCCATCGAATCCAGCAGATTGGCGAGATCGGCGATGCGCTGGGCGACCTGCATGCCGCCGGCGCGGTAGAGCAGCTGGTCGCGTTCCCCCGCGTTGATGTACCAGGTGACGAGCTGTGCGACACCCATTCCCGCCAGGAGGACAACGACGAGGCGGCCAAACAGACTTCGCGGCAGCAGGCGCATCACCGCTGGATCTCGACCGCGACCGCGAGCACGTAACCCTCTCCACGCACCGTCTTGATGAGTGTCGGCTCGGCCGGGTCGTCGTGAAGGCGGCCGCGCAGGCGGCTTATCTGAATGTCGATGCTGCGGTCGAGCGGGTCGGCTTCGCGGCCCTTGGTGAGCATCATCAGCTGGTCGCGCGAAAGAACGTGGTGCGGATGACTCAGGAACACCTTGAGCAGCTGGAATTCGGCGCCGCTCAACGACGTTACGACACCGTCGGCCGAGACCAGGTGACGCGCGACGAGGTCGAGCTTCCATCCCGCGAAGGCAATCTCGCGCGCCTCGTCGGCACGCAGATTGAGAGGCAGGCTGCGATAGCGGCGCAGCACGCTCTTGATGCGTGCGATCAGTTCGCGCGGGCTGAAAGGCTTCGCGAGATAGTCGTCCGCTCCCATCTCGAGTCCCACGATGCGGTCCGTTTCCTCGCCCCGCGCGGTGAGCATGATGATCGGCGTATCGGCTCGTGCACGGAGCTTCCGGCAGAGCGTCAGCCCGTCCTCGCCGGGCAACATCAGATCGAGCACGATGAGATCGACGGCATTGTGCTCGAGCACCTTCCACATCGCGCTGCCGTCGGCCGCGGCGGTCGACCGATAGCCGTTCTTCTCCAGATAGGCGCCGAGCAGCGTGCGGATCTCGACGTCGTCATCGACGATCAGGATGTGGTCGGCGGACTCCATGCGATGCATTTTGCGCGAGCCGCGTGTGCGTCCGGCGACGATTTGTAGCGTAGCGTAACAACGCCGCCGGTTGTGACCGGAGGCTACGAAACGCCTACGCGAGCGTTACGCCGGACTGCTTCAATCGGAACCAATGCGGTGGCGACATCGGACGTGCAGCACCAGGCCGCAGAACCTTCAATTCAACGCACAAGGAGCGGATCATGAAGCGCACGACCAAAATCGCCCTGGTCGCCGGCTCGGCACTGACCATCGCACTCTCGGGCGTCGCAGTCTACGCCCATCCGGAAGGCGGATGGGAGAGCGAGTCCGGCTACGGCATGGGTCCTGGTTATCACATGGGGTACGGCATCGGTCCCGGCGGTCACATGGGCTACGGAATGGGTTTTGGCGGCCATATGGGCTACGGCATGGGACCAGGCGGCTATATGGGTTACGGCGGGGGACCCGGCAGCCTCAACGGATACAACGGCGGGTGGGGCTTGAACGGCATGCCCGGTGGCTTCCCGGGCGCCGCACAGCAGCGATTGGAGGCGCTCAAATCCGCGCTCGGTATCACGGAAACCCAGGAAGCCGCGTGGCGCGACTTCGCGGACAGCGTGACCAAAGATGCGCAGGACCGACTCGCATGGTTCGACAAGATGCATGACGCGCAAACACCGCGCACGACGCCGGAACGGCTTGCGCTACGCGACGAAGCGTTCAGGCAGCACCAGGCCGATCGCGAAGCGGTGACCCGCGCGCTGAAGAAGCTCTACGACGTGCTGACCCCCGACCAGCGCGCGCTGATAGACCGCGGACCGATCTTCCAGGGGCGGCGGTACGGTGCCCGTTGATGCATTTGGAGCCGCGAGCGACGCGAGGGCTTGCCGGCGGCGGCGGGGACGACTCCTCCTGCCGCCGGCGGCATGCAGCGGTTCGAGGACGACCGTCTCGGCGCACCTTTGGCCGCTGCCGAGCCGTCGCCCCATCCCGGGCGCGTGGACTCGCCTACTTCTCGAGGTCCGCGATCAGCATCTGCATCTGTGCGATTTCCCGACGCTGGCTCTCGATGATTCCGTCCGCCAGCTTGCGCACGCGCGGGTCTCGGATCTCGGCCCGGGTGCTCGTCAGGATGGCGATCGAGTGGTGCGGAATCATCGCTCTCATGTACGAGACGTCCGCCACGGTTGCCTGACTGCGCACCAACCACAACGCCAGCGCGAACACGACGACGCTTCCGCCCGCGATGGCCAGGTTGACCCTTCGGTCCGCAAACATGCTCGGCATCCCCAGGAGCATGATCAGCGACATCGTCGCACCCATCACGATCGCCATGTACGCCCGTGTCTCGCTGAAGAACACATGATCGAGTTGCAGCGTATTGAGGTACATCAACCCGAACATGACGACCGTGGATGCGGCAATCAGGGCGCTGAACCGCGCGTATGGCTTCATCGTGCTTCCTTTCGTATTCGGTCTGTGCCGGCGCGGACCCCGCCGGCCCGCGTCATATTGCGGAAACGCGAAGCGCCTATCTCGACACGCCGGCGATGTCGAAACCGATAATCGGGGCGCTTGGCAAGCACCAGCGTCGACGCCGGTGAGCTTGGCCCAAGGGGATGAGTCGCGTATGGCGACCAAAGTTCGTCGACATCGGCCTTGTTGGCGCGAGCAGCAACCGATCGAGCGCATGACTTGGGCAGGCAGGCGTCGGCGCTTCGAGTTTCAGGTTGCCAGCACCTCGGGACATCGCCGGGCGATCTCCTCGGAAACGAAACGCGAAGTCTAGCCAAGCCGGGTCCGGTCTGCCTGGCGGCAATAAAGGTTTTCGATAACTACGCGCGGCGTTAGCCTTACCATCCCGGCCGTGGCGGCGGGACAATCCCGCGCCGGGCCGGCCCGCCCGCGCGGATAAGCCATGACGATATCCGCCCCACGCCGAGCTTCCGCCCACTTCGGCATCGCCCAAGGAGGACTCATGCTGCACCGTCTCGCCAGCCAACGCCGCCGCGTTTTGAAGTCGGCCGTCGCCGCGCTGGCCATGGCCGTCGTTTCCCCCGCGTTCGCGGCCGACGCGTTCAAGATCGGGCTCATCTTGCCGCTGACCGGGCCGTTCGCCTCGACCGGTAAGCAGATCGAAGCCGCATGCCGCCTGTACATGCAGCAGAACGGCGACACCGTCGCCGGTCGCAAGGTCGAGCTGATCGTCAAGGACGACACGGGCGTCGCGCCCGAGACGACGAAGCGGATCGCGCAGGAACTCGTCGTGCGCGACAAGGTGAACGTGCTCGCAGGTTTCGGGCTGACGCCGCTCGCCCTCGCCTCGGCGCCGATCGCGACCGAATCGAAGACGCCGATGATCGTGATGGCGGCGGCGACGTCGATCATCACGTCGAAGTCGCCCTACATCGTGCGCAGCGGCTTCACGTTGCCGCAGGTGGCGTGGCCGATCGCCGAATGGGCGGCCAAGAACAACATCCACAGCGTGGTCACGCTCGTCACCGACTATGCCCCGGGACTCGACGCCGAGAAGACGTTCGTCAAGCGCTTCACCGGGGCCGGCGGGAAGGTGGTCGATTCGCTGCGCGTGCCGCTGCGCAATCCGGACTACGCGCCGTTCCTGCAACGCGCGAAGGACGCCAAGCCGGACGCGCTGTTCGTGTTCGTGCCCTCCGGCGAGGGCGCGGCGGTGATGAAGCAGTTCAGCGACCGCGGCCTCAAGCAGGCCGGCATCCAGATGATCGGCACCGGCGACGTCGTCGACGACGACCTGCTCGAGAGCATGGGTCCGGTCGCGGTCGGCGTCGTCACGTCGTTCCACTACTCGGCCGCGCACGACTCGCCGGAGAACAAGGCGTACGTCGATGCGTTCATGAAGGCGAACCACTTCCGTCCCAACTTCCACTCGCTGGGCGGCTACGACGGCATGCACCTGATCTACGAGGCGATAAAGAAGGCCGGCGCGAACGCGGACGGCGACAAGCTCGTCGAGGCGATGAAGGGCATGAAGTGGACGAGCCCGCGCGGACCGATCCAGATCGACCCCGCCACGCGCGACCCGATCCAGACCGTCTACATTCGCAAGGTCGAGATGGTCGACGGCAAGCCGTGGAGCATCGAGTTCGACAAGATCGAGAACGTCAAGGACCCGGGCGCGTAACGGGCGCCCGAGCGCGCGCAATGGCGCGCCGCGGGCTCGGCGCGCCGTTCGCGCGCGACCGTATCCTCGGTGGCGTGAAAACGATCCTGGGGACGCATCGGGAGCGCGTATGACGCCGGCGTTGCGCACGCAGGGCCTCGGCAAGCGCTTCGGCGCGTTCCTCGCGAACAGCGACATCACGCTCGCCTTCGCGCCGGGCGCACGCCACGCGCTGATCGGACCGAATGGCGCCGGCAAGACGACGTTCATCAATCTGCTGACCGGGACGCTGGCGCCGAGCGAGGGCGACGTCTTCCTGCACGAGGAGCGCATCACGGGATTGCCGCAGCACCAGCGCGTCAAGCGCGGCATGACGCGGACGTTCCAGATCAACACGCTGTTCCCGGCGCTCACCGTGCTCGAGTCCGTCGTGCTCGCCATCTGCGAGCGAACGGGTCGGGCGCGCGTGTGGCATCGCACGGTCGCGGCGGAACGCGAGGCCATCGAAGAGGCGATGGCGCTGCTTGCGACATTGCATCTCGCCGACGACGCGAACGTGCCCACCCGCCACCTGCCCTACGGCAAGCAGCGGCTCGTCGAGATCGCGCTCGCGCTCGCGACGCGGCCGTCGATCCTGCTGCTCGACGAGCCGGCGGCCGGGATCCCGATCGACCAGAGCGCCGAGCTCTTCGGCGTCATCGCCGACCTCCCGCGCGAGGTGACGATCCTCTTCATCGAGCACGACATGGACCTCGTATTCCGCTTCGCCGAGCGCATCACCGTGCTCGTCGGCGGCAAGGTGCTGACGGAGGGCACGCCCGCCGAAATCGCGGCGGACAAGCGCGTGAAGGAGGTCTATCTCGGCGAGGCACAGCATGCCTGAGCTCCTGCGCGTCGAGGAAGTCACCGCCGGCTACGGCGATTCGGTCGTGCTCGAGAACGTGTCGTTCTCGCTCGACGCGGGCGACTCGCTCGCGCTCCTCGGACGTAACGGCGTGGGCAAGACGACGCTTCTCGTTACGTTGATGGGGTTGACGCGCCTGCGGGGCGGCACGCTGCGCTGGCGCGGCGAAGATCTCGCGGCGGTGCCGACGCACCGCCGCGCGCGAGCCGGGCTCGGCTGGGTTCCGCAGGAGCGCTACATGTGGGCCTCGCTCAGCGTGGAGGAGCACCTGACCGCGGTCGCGCGGCCGGGCCCATGGACGCTCGAGCGCGTCTACAAGCAGTTCCCGCGTCTCGCCGAGCGCCGCTCGAACTTCGGCAACCAGCTCTCCGGCGGCGAGCAGCAGATGCTCGCGATCGCGCGCGCACTGATGGTGAATCCGCGCCTGTTGCTGCTCGACGAGCCGATGGAAGGGCTCGCGCCGATCATCGTGCAGGAATTGATGCACGTGATCGACGACCTCGTGTCCGGCGGCGACATGGCGGTGATCGTCGTGGAGCAGCACGCGCGGCTCGCGCTGTCGCTCACGCGCAATGTGCTCGCGCTCGATCGCGGACGGGTCGTGCATCGCTCCGACAGCGCGAGCCTGCTCAAGGACCCCGAGCGTTTGCACCGCCTCGTGGCCGTCGCGGCGTAGTATCCGGCTTCATGACCAAGGCGCTGGCCATCATCCGCGACGAGCACCGTGCGATCGCCGCGGTGCTGCAGGGGCTGCGCTACCTCGTCGACGAGGCCGGTGCCGGGCGCATCGCGCCCGACTTCGACCTGATCGATGCGATGCTGCGCTACATCGAGGATTTCCCCGACCGGCTGCACCATCAGAAGGAAGACGCGTGCCTGTTCCCGGCCGTGCTCGCACGCCGCCCCGATCTTCGACCCGTCGTCGACGAACTGGAGCGCGAGCATGCCGAAGGCCGCCGCGCGACCGACTCGCTCAAGCGCGCGCTCGCCGCGTTCCGTGCCGAAGGAAGCCCCGGCGAGCCGGCATTCGCGGCCGCACTCGCGCGGTACATCGACTTCCACTGGAAGCACATGGCGAAGGAAGAGCAGCAGATCATGCCGGCGGCCGAAGAGGCGCTGACGCCGCAGGACTGGGCGTCGATCGACGCCGCCTTCGCAGCGAACGCCGATCCGCTCGCAGGCAGCGACGCATCGCGTGAGATGCGCGAACTCTTCCGTCGCATCGCGAACCTCGCGCCCCCGCCGATCGGCATCGGGCCCGACGCACGCAAGCCGTAGGCAGACGCCCGTCGCCGGGCATCGCTGGCCTAGGAGTCTGCGCCGCGCTCCACGCGATCGGCCAGTTCGCGCCACCCCGCATCCGCCGGCGCATCCGCGAACACGCCCTTCACGCGCAGGGCCGCGATCCACGCCTGCACATCGGCGCTCGCCTGCGCCATCCGCGGCGCAACACCTGCGTCACCGATGGTCGCCGCGGCCTCGCGCATCTCCTCCGCCCGGCGCCGTCCGTGCTGCACCACGCGGCGCCAGTACCACGTCGCCTGCCGTTCCCAATCGAGCCCGGGATAGGTCTCCGCGAGCGACTTCAGCACCTCGTCCTCGACGCCGTAGCGCCGCGCCGCGAGCAGGCCCTCGATGGCGAGTGCCTCCATGCCCTTCACGAAGACGCTGCGGCAAAGCTTGAGCGCCGAGACGACGCCGTAAGCGGTCGAGCGCACGGCGGCATCGAACCCGAGCTTGGCGAGCATGGGGTGCAGCGCTTGCGCATGCGGGCCGCCGAGCAGCATCGGCACGCGAATGCCGTAGGGCGGCACCGAGGTCATGACCGCCGCCTCGACGTAGCGGCCCCCGACGCGCTCCACCGCCGCGGCGCCCGCGGACTTGGTGTGCGGTGAGGCCGAATTCACGTCGAGGACGAATGCGCCGCGCCGGCACGCGTGCGCGATCTGCTCGGCCGCGTGTTCGGTCGCGGCCGCGGTCACCGCCGAGACGATCAAGTCCGCATCGCCGATCGCCTCGGCCGTGCTCGCCGCGAGTGCGACACCGTCGCGTGCGGCACGCGCGGCCGCTTCGCGGGCCCATGCAGGATCGGCGACCAGAACGTCGAACGCGACGACCGCGGCGACCCCCGCCTTCGCAAGCGCGGCACCGAAGATGCCGCCCACTTCGCCGTAGCCGATCAGTGCCACGCGAAGCGCCGGGATGTCGGAGGGAAGTGCTCTCATGTCACGTTGTTCGTGCGACGGTTGCAGCATGGAAGTCGTCGTCGCCTTTGTCCTGCCTACGGCCGCACGACGTCACTGAGGCGGAAGTCGTCAGTCTAACCATCCGGCGGCGTGCCCGGCGGTCGATAAGCAGGTTCGATTGCGGTGAAACGCCTTGGCTTACCTGGTGGTGCCGCCGGGCATGTTCGGCGCGCCGGGGGAGGACGCGTATGAGGAAACCGAGTCGCGGCGTCACGCGCACGCTGTCGTACCATGGATCGCCGACGCCATGAGCGCGAGGGACGTTCCCGAGCGGACACTCGGTCCAACGCAAATTTTCGATGGGAAGACTGCCGCCGGCTCGCGTTCCCCAGACCCGCCTCGGACGACTCGCGCGTATCGGGTTGGCCGCAGGCGAACTCGCGGTCGGGACCGCGGCCGAGGGATTGCGTCGATACGTCCGCGGTGAAGGCAGCGGCCTCGGAAGCGCGCTGCTTTCGGCACCCAACGCCAGGCGCCTGGCGTCGCGGCTCGCCCGCCTGCGGGGTGCGGCCATGAAGATCGGCCAGCTGGTCTCGCTGCAAGGCGTGGATCTTCTGCCGCCGGAATTCGCGGAGGCTCTGGCAGTCTTGCGCGCGCAGGCCACGCCGATGCCGCCCCAGCAGCTGCGACGGGTGCTGGCGCGCGAGTACGGCAAGGGCTGGGAAGCCCGCTTCTCGCGCTTCGACTACGAGCCCGTGGCTGCCGCCTCGATCGGTCAGGTTCACCGCGCCAGAGCACGCGATGGCCGCGACCTCGCGCTCAAGGTGCAATACCCGGGCGTCGCCCGCTCGATCGTGAGCGACGTGGACAACGTCGCCGTGCTCCTTCGACTCTTCAACCTGTTGCCGCTCGATCTCGACGTCGGCGGCATTGCCCTCGAGGCCAAGCGGCAACTCGTGCAGGAAGCGGATTACCTGAGCGAGGCACGCCTTCTGGAAAGCTATGCGAAATTGGTCGCCGACGAGCCCGACCTGCTTGTCCCGTGCGTGCACCGGGACCTGACGACGCCCCGGATCATGGCCATGGACTTCGTCCAGGGCGAACCCCTCGAGGTGCTCCGGGACGCGCCAGCAAGGCAGCGCGACGGCGTCGGAGCACTGCTGGAGCGCCTGATGTTTCGGGAGCTGTTCGAATTCCGCGTGATGCAGACGGACCCGAACTTCGCCAACTACCTGTATCAGCCGGCGAGCGGACGCGTGGCGCTTCTCGACTTCGGCGCCACGCAACGCCTCGATCCCACGCTCGTTGCGCACTATGGGCGAATCACCCGCAGCGTGATCGACGACGATCGCCAGGGCGTCGCGGACGAGGCCATTCGGATCGGCTACGCCGCGGCCGACGACGGTCCCGAACGCCTGCACGCCGTGGTCGACGTCGTGTTTCTCGCATGCGAGCCGCTTCGCCACCTCGGCCGATACGACTTTCCGGGCTCGGACCTCCCCTCGCGCGTGCACGCGCTCGTGTTCGAGCTCGGATTTCGGCACGGACTGTTGCGGGCGCCGCCTCCTGCGACCCTCTTTCTGCATCGCAAGCTCGTAGGCTCGTTCCTGCTCCTCGCCCGAATCGGTGCACGCGTCGATGCACGGGCGCTCGTGCTGCCATTCCTGCCCAGGACCGCGGAACGGCGCCCGCGACGGAAACGCCCCAGCGGAGCCAAAGGGGCCTAAGCTCGACCACACATGCCCCGCCCCTTTCCCTGCAGCGGACCCGGGTCCGCAGAGCTTGACGTGGATGCTCCTGAAGGCGACGTGGATAGCGTGACGGCCGTGCTCGCGAACGGCGTGCGCGTCGTCGTCTTCCGCCTGCCGCACCTGGCCACGGCCGCCGTCAGCGTCTTCGTGCGCAGCGGCAGCCAGCACGAAAGCGCGCGTCTCAACGGCATCAGTCATTTCATCGAGCACATGGCGTTCAAGGGAACGGGCCGGCGTGACTGCCAGCGCATCAACCTCGACGCGGAGCGCCTGGGCGCCGATGTCAACGCGCATACCGACAAGGACCACACCGGCTTCCACATGCGCGGTCGCGCGCGGGATGCGGGCGTCTTCGTGCGCATGCTCGGGGAGATCGTGCGCGAGAGCAGCTTTCCGGAAACGGAGCTCGAGCGCGAGCGTAACGTCATCCTCCACGAATACACCGAGGACGAAGACGACGCGATGGCGACCGCGTTCAAGCTGTTCGACAAGGCCTGCTACGGCGCGCATCCGGCGGCGCGCCCCGTGATCGGCAGCCGTTCCAACATCCGCCGGTTCTCCCGCGCCGACCTCGTCGCCTGGGTACGGCAGCAGTACACCGGCACGAATACCGTCGTCGGCGTCGCCGGCGATGTCGATCCCGACGAAATCATCGCGGCGGCGCAGGCCGGGTTCTCTGACATGCCCTGCGGCAGCCCGAATGCCATTCCGCCGCCGCGCTATGTGGGGGGAGTCGCCGCGCGCCGGCTGCCCGGATCGAGCCAGGTGCACGTCGTCCTCGGCTTTCCGATACCGCCGATAGGCGATGACCACCATGCTTTCGTCGTCGGCGCTGCCCTCCTCGGCGAAGGCATGAGCTCGCCCCTGCTCGATCGGTTACGCGAGCAGCGCGGCATCGTGTATCACGCCGACTGCTGGACCGACGTGAGGGACGCTTACGGCCAGTTCGCAATCGAGGCGTCGACGACGCGCGAACATCTGCGCGAATACGTCTGCGAGGTCGCCCGATTGCTGCACCAGCATGCGGAGGCGACCGATCGCGTCGGGCTCGAGCGCGCGCGCAACCAGGCGGCGATCCGCTACCTGTGCGCGTGGGAAGCGCCTGCGGAGCGCCTCGAGCTCGCGGCCCTCGATCTCTTCGCGCTCGGCCGCGTGCGTTCGAAGGAGGCGCGGCTCGCGGGCATTGCCGCGGTGCGTCCCGCCGAAGTGCGCGCGGCATTCGCACGAATGCTGGCGGCGGGCGCGGCCCTGGCGATGGCGGGCAGAATCACCCAGGGCGAAGCGGATCGCTTTGCCCGGCTGCTCGAACGCGCCTGACGAGCACGCGATGCATTGCCCCGGTTGCGCCCTCGGGCACATTGCCGATTGGCAGGGTCGCAACGCTCGCTCGCGGGTCCCTTACATCGGAATCGCGAACTTCAGGATTCCGGCGTTGTAGAACTCGATTTGATTGGTGCCCGGATTGTAGAGAAAGTAGACCGTTCCCTCGTTGTTGAGTGCAACGCGGTCTCCTGCCTGCAGGCGAATCGCCTCGCCCGACTCGATGTGGTCGACGAACAGTCCCGTATCCCGCGCCGGCGCGATCGGAAAGCCGGCCGCTTGCCCGGCGAGCGCAATGCCGATGCTCGGGATGCCCTTGGGCTGCGCGACAGAAGTTTCGATGCCGAGCGCCCATTGTGTCCCGGCATTGCCGCCGTTGACGATGTCGATGCCGCGAACGTTCGCCGCAGCATCGCCTGACATGTTGAGACCGTTCACCTCCATGCCTATTGCCGGACCTCCCGCATAGCTCGCAGCGTGAGGGTTCGCGCCGTAAGCGGCACCGCCGCTCTCGGTCTCCGCATAGAAGACCGCACCGACCGCGTCACCCTTGCCCTCGGTACGGATGGCCGTCGACAAGGTGATGTTCGGCCCGGAGACACCGGGCGGCACCAGACTGTAGAAGAGGCTCGGCGAATCCATGCCGTCCGAGCCAGCCGTGCTGGAAACGAACAGCTTGGTATCGTGCGCGTGGTCCCTGAACTGCCAGATATGCAGTTTTGGAAACGTGTGGTCGCCCAGCAGCAGCTCTGCCGATTGAAAACCGGACAGCGCGGCATAGACCGACCCTGAGATCGCTATGCCGACGGCAATGCCCACCCAGAGACGCCGTCTGAGCACGTCTTTCCTGACTGTCGGTATTTTCCCGACTCTCGGTAATTGGGCATGGTAGCTACTTCTTGTCGCAAGGCGCGTTGACGAGGATCAACCGTGGCCAATTTGCATGAGCCGGACGTCTTCTCCGTGCGGGAAGATCCACGCCTGCTATCGGCGATTGCTCAGGAGGGGCGGGGGCTGACGCTCGACGTCGCGTTTGGTTGTCCCCGGGACGAACGCGGTCGTCTCACCGCCGATGCGACCTTGCCACGCGGTTCACGCCCGATCCGGTCGACACTGCGGTGGCCGGCGCCTGCGAACACTACCCGGTCCGGCCAAGCTTGCGCAGCAGGCGCAGCCGCCCGATTCGCGTCACGGCCGTGAGCTCGTCGAGCGATGCCGGGTGAACGGCTGTCGACGCATTCAGCAAGCGGTGTTGCTTCGTAGCGACTTTCTCCCTCCGGATTTGTCGCTTCCACTCGAGCAACAGCCGCTGAACGTCATCGTCGGCAGGTTTTCCGTCGTGGTCTCGGCTGCGCTTGATCATCGCATGCCCTTGCATGCAGGAGAGGTGTTGCGTCCCAGCGTGCCAGAAGCGCGTGCGTGGTCGCAGATATCTCTGACGCGTGGACGCGCAAAGCGAACCGAAGGAGCCGTCAAGACGTAGCAGACAGCCGGATGCCACCCATTCGATGGTATGCGGTCGAGAGTCGAGGACGGCTGGCATGACGCGCTGCTCCTTTTCACGACCACGCAGCCCTCGGCGGGCGCCTCCCGCTCCTGAGCGTCGCCCCGTTCGAGGTGTCGGTCACCAGCAACGCGTCACTCCATGTTTCCGGGGACAGGCGACAGATTTGATTGGCGTCAATCCCTGCGCTACGGGCGCGAGTATGTTTTGTCGCTGACCTTCTCCGCTGTCCCCTCCGCGCCCGCAGCGTGGCCGGAGCATCCATACGAGCGTACGAGCGCCGAGGCGCCGACGGATGGGAAGGCAAGGGCCATGGTGTCCTTGCGCCATGGTGTTATGCAAAGTCGACACGCACGATCCTGATGTTCGATCAGGCGGTCAAAACCGTCATGGAGCGACAGCGCATCGTCAAGGCGCGTCCGGACGAGTCCGTGACGACCACGGCGAAGCTGATGCTCAAGCATCGAGTCGGTGCCGTCCTGGTGATGGAGGATGAGCGGCTGGTCGGCATCTTCACCGAGCGCGACATTGCGTTCCGGGTCGTCGCGCGCGACCTCGATCCCCGGTCGACCTGCCTCGCCGACGTGATGACGCCGACGCCCGAAACGATCGATCCGGACAAGCCGTTCGGCTCGGCGCTGGTGCGCATGCACGAAGGAAGATTTCGACACCTCCCCGTCGTCCGGGACGGCAAGGTGCTCGGGATGGTATCCGCTCGGAACGCGATGGACCCCGAGCTGGAGGAATACGCGTTCGAAGCGAACCGGCGAAAGCACTTCGCGACGAAACGGTAGGCAACTGCCAGCCGATCCCGCAAAGCCGGCCGCGCTTCCCCAAGGGCCCGCACCCATCCAATCGTCGTGGATCCACCGCCTGCTCTCGGCGAGACCTGATGGCCAACATTCACGCCAAGACTGTGCAACGATGACCAGGACGTGGAGTGTCGAAACCGGGGTCGGACAGGTTAGCGCCTGCCTCGATGGCCCCGCGGGCGCCGGCAAGGGATGCGCGGTAATCCTTGCCCACGGCGCCGGCGGTCACATGACCGATGGCGGAATGGCGGCCGTCACGTCGCAGTTAGGCAAGCACGGATTCACGGTGGTTCGATTCAACTTCCGCTATCGCGAGAAAGGCAGCCGCCGTCCGGATCCGATGCCGGTGCTGCAGGAATGCATGGCGGCCGTCGTCGACAGCGCGCGCAAGCGGGTCCATCCGCGACGCTGGATCATCGGTGGGCGATCGATGGGTGGGCGGGCCGCCTCCATGCTGGCCGCCGATGGTTTCGCATGTGACGGCGTCCTGCTGCTGGCGTACCCGCTTCACCCCGCAGCGGCCGTCGACAAGATTCGCGACGCCCATCTCGCGCGGATCGGCGCGCCTGTCCTTTGCCTGAACGGAACCCGCGACGCCCTTTGTCGCCGGGATCTGATGGACGCGGTCGTTGCGCGCCTGGGCGACAACTTCACGATGCACTGGATCGAAGATGCCGACCATGCCTTCCGCGTGCGAAAGGCATCGGGACGCAGCGAGGCTGGCGTTCTCGACGAGATCGGTGCTGCGGTCGACGCCTGGTACACGGCCCGCGTCAAGGCAGCGCGGTGAAGCGCAGGGAAAGCCTCGAGGGCCGTCACACTTCGCGCCCGAATCCGGTCGAGGGACGCCGTCGAAGGTCAGGGACCGACGGAACGCGACGACCGCATGACCCCTCGCAATAGAATCCCGCGGGTCAGAGCCACGAGGAAGAGCAACGGAGGGACGACGACGAATGCCGACAGCAAGATCACGCCGAGCACTATGCCGCGAGCGAAATCGGCCATCGTTTTGCAATCCGGTTGGAACGATGAAGCTATTCAAACGTACACCGGTCGGATCGCGGCTCGGTTGACCGCGGACAAACATCGTGCGGAGAGTCACGGGTAGTCACGGGTTGGTCGACACGACTCGAGGCGATTGGTGTCCAATCCGATCAGGGCGACGCCAGAGCCACGTCGGCACTCGGCGGCGTCCCCGCCGCGCCGCCTCTCCGAGGTCTTCGCAACGCTAAGGAGCGATCCATGAACGCGCTCAAGACGGCCGACGGCGTCGAGGTTCAGATACTTGTCGACAACGTGACCGACAATCTTTCCTCGGTGCCGTCCTTCGTCGAAACCGAGTTCGCCGCGCTCGGGCGGCGTCGGCGCGGGGCATGGGTTCTCGGTGGCGACTGCCTGTGTTGCGCGGCTCACGGGCTGTCCTGCCTTATCGCGATCAGGCACGACGGCGCGGCGCACACCGTTCTGTTCGACACGGGACCTGAGGACCGGACCTTCGAGCAGAACGTGTCTCGCCTCGGCGTCGACCTTGGACCGGTGGAAGCGATCGTGCTATCGCACGGTCATTGGGATCACGCCGGCGCCATGCTGCGCGCGCTGCAGCTGATCATGGACCGTAACGGCGGACAGCCCGTCCCCTGCTACACACACCCCGACATGTTTCGGACGCGCGCCTCGAAACAGCCTGACGACTCCATGCGCGTCATGGCGGATGTCCCTGGCGTCGGCGCCCTGACGTCGCACGGCGGACGCGTAGTCAATACGACCGAGCCGCAGCTGGTCGCCGGCGACATGCTCTACGTAAGCGGCGAAATCCCTCGCGTGACGCGTTTCGAGAGAGGACTTCCCGGGCAGCATCGCCGCACCCTCGACGGCATGGGTTGGGAGCTGGACGAAGCGATCAAGGACGAGCGATTCCTCGCCGTGAACGTGGCGGGCAAGGGTCTGATCGTCTTCACCGCATGCTCACATGCCGGCGTCGTGAACGTGCTGACGCATGCAAGAGCGTGTTTTCCCGGCGTGCCCCTTCATGCCGTGGTCGGCGGCCTTCATCTGGCGGGCACGAACGAGAAGATCATCCCCGAAACGGTGGAGGCGTTGCGGAAGTTCGACCTCGCGGCTATCGCTGCCGGCCATTGCACCGGATGGCGCGCCATGACAGCGCTTGCCAACGCCTTCGGCGATCGCCGCCTCGTCCCGCTATCCGTGGGGAAACGCTTCGCGTTCTGAAGTCCGTCGACGCGAACCAAGCTTCAGGCGCGGCGACCCCGCAGCGCCGGCCATGCCTGCGCGGGTCAGGCCTTCGCGTACCAGGACTTCACGCCAGGATGATCGCGCACGGCCCCATATACCGCCATGAGCTTGGGGTAGCCGGCGAATATCGTGGCGGGAATGTGGTCGACCTTGCCGCCGATGAACCAGCGCACCGCCATGTGGAGTTTCAAATCCACGACGTGGATCGTCGCACCACCGAAGAACGGCTCGCCAAGGATGTTTTTTTCCGCGGACCTCGCCCACTCGGGCAGGAAGCCCACCACCATCGCCTCGCGCGCGGCCCGCTTCTCGGCGTCCCCCATACCGATGGTCGGGGTGACGGCGGCGCGAAGGTCTTCCACGTGCTGCATCATTCCTTCGTGGCGTGCCGCCTCGAAGTCGTCGGCGGGGTGGAGGCCGTGTCGGCGACCGATCAACACGAGGATGGCGTTCGAGTGAGCGAGCGGCGGTTGCCCCGGTAGCTCGAGGACTGGCAGGGCGCCATAGGGCATCTGCTCTTTGATCCCCGGCCAAGCGGCGGCGTTGATGCGGACATCCTCGAAATCGATGCCGGCGAGGTGCAGCGCGAGGCGGCACTCCTCGCCGCGACTCACGGGAGCGTCGAAGTAAATCAGCCTGGGTTTGTTCATGGCGCCAGATCGTACCACCGCGCCGCCAACGGCACCCTGGCAACGGGTCCCTCCGGGCATCGGCGGTGACCAGGGAACTTGTCAGGTACCGAGTCGTCGCTCGGTCCCGGTTGCGACAGCTTCGACGGAACCGACGCGTGCGTAGCGCCAGGTCTCGGCATCACCCGCCACCCGGCGGGGCGCCCGCCTGCTGCTTCTGCCGCGCGGACCATTTCCGCAGCGCGTCGAGCGTGTTCTCGACGTGCTTGTCGGGATTGAGCGATGTATAGGCGTAAACGACGCGTCCGTCAGGCGCAATGACATACGACACCCGGTCCGCGTATCGGGGCATCATCGTCAGGACGGCGTCGTAGGCCTTCATGATCCGCCGATCTTCGTCCGCAGCGACCGCAAATCGGCTCCGGCACTCGCTGACGGAAAATCTCTTCAAGGTATCGATATCATCGTGCGAGACGCCAATCACCGTGGCGCCGAGCGCGTGATACGCATCCATCGCTTCCGCAAAATCATGCGCCTCGATCGTACATCCTTTCGTGAACGCGGCGGGATAGAAGTACAGGACCACCGGGCCCTTCTTCAACGCATCCGCGAGCGTAAACGTGAACACCTTGCCGCCGAGGGACGCTTGTGCCCTGAAGTCGGGTGCGAGGTCGCCCGGCTTCAGTGCCGCGAGCGCCGGCGCTGCCACGCATGAAGC
>JBLMWW010000234.1:0-11187 GCA_050257435.1 Rudaea sp. | reverse complement strand
CCGCGATCGCGACATAGTCACCACCGGTGTGCGCGATCGTCTCGGTCACGCCCAGGTTGACGAGGATCGAGTAGGACGTGCGTTCGGAGTGACGCCCGCCGACGAGCGTCACGACAGGGACGCCCATGTCGAGCGCCTCGAGCGTGCCGTTGACGCCGCCGTAGGGCATGGGATCGAGCACGAAATCGACGACGCGGTAGCGCGCCTGGTTCTCGGCGTCGTCGCGGCCCTGCGGCACGAACACCAGGCGGCGCGCCTCGATGCCGCCCACGGCCGCGATGCGCTGGAACACGCTGCGCAGCGCCGGATGAAGCGGCGAGAAGGCGAGGACGGCATTCGGGGTGGCGGTCAGGACGTCACGCCACAGGGCAAGACAACGCTGCGAAAGCTTGAGCGGCGACGAGAACGCGCCGATGACGACGGCGTCGGCTCCGATGCCGAGCGATGCGCGCGAATACGGCGTCGCCGCCGCCGGCGCAACGTGCCGGTAGGGGTACACGCAGCCTTCCATCGCCAGCAGCGGCTCGATCGCCGTCGGCGTCGTATCGCCGGCGTCGGCGTACCGGTCCGTCAGCTTGAAGTCGATCGCCGACATCGCGAGCGTTCCGGCACTCGCGACGTGCGTCACCTGCACGCGCGCCGGCTTGCGCGCGAGGATCCCGGGTCGCGCGCGCTTGGTGTGCGTGGACAGGTCGACGAGCACGTCGAGATCGTCCTCCGCGATACGCTTTGCAGCCGCCTGGTCGGACAACGTCCCGAGCGTCGCGAAGCGCGCGAACGCCGCCTCGAAGTGCGGCGTCCAGGCGTCGCGCGCGTCGGTCGTCGCATAGCCGAAGACGTCGAACCGCTCCCGATCGTGGCGACGCAGCGCCTCGAGCATCATCTTGCCCATGACGTGGTTGCGAAAGTCGCCCGACAGATACCCGACGCGGACCTTTCCTGGCCGGCGCTCCGTCCGTCGCGGCCAGGGCGAGCCGTAGAGCCGGGTCGCGAGCGCGTCGTGCGTGCGCGCAAACCGGCCGATGAGCTCGGGCTCGACGTCGAAGAAATGGAGCAGGTACAGAAGCTGCTGCAGCACGTCGAGCGTCGTGTGGGCATCGTCGGAGCGGTAGCGGCCCTCGCGCAGGCCGCCCAGGTAGCGCGCAAGCCGCGCGAAGTCGGCGCGATACGCGGACACCTCGAGGGCGTGCACGGCGAGCGCGAGCTCGTCGGGACAGTTCTCCTCGAAGCGGTCGAAGTTCGCGAACCAGGCGTCCATGCGACCGGACGCGAGGAGCGTCTCCGCGAGCGCGCGGTACGCCGCGACGTGACTGGGGACCCGAGCGAGCACGCTCGTGAACGCGGCGACGGCGGCACCGACGTTGCCCTGTTCGTCGAAGATCACGCCGAGGTTGAAGTCGGCCGCGTGAAGATCCGGTCGGAACACGAGCGCGCGTTGGTAGGCGCGTGCGGCCTCGCCGAGTTGCGCCGCTGTCTGCAGCGCAACGCCGTGGTTGTAGTGCGTTTCCCCGTCGGCCGGGTCGCGCTGCAGTGCCTGCTCGAACGCCGTGATCGCCGCCGCCGCGTCGCCGCGCGCGAGCTCGGCCTGGCCGAGCGCGCGCCAGAGCGCCGCGGACAGGCCGTCGAGTGTCAGGCCCTCGCGCGCGACCGATGCCGCGCGTTCGAAGTCGCCGCGGTCGACGAGCGCGGTGGCGAGCGCGACCCGCGCATCGACGAAGTACGGCGCGGCGGCGACGGCCGCTTCGAAGCGCTCGCAGGCGGCGGCCGCGTCGTTCTGCGTTCGCGCGAGCGTACCGGCGAGGTAGAGCGCCGGGGCATACGCGGGCTCCGTGTCCAACACGCGCGTGTACCCCGTAAGCGCCGCATCGAGGTCGCCGCGCTGGTGCGCGACCACCGCCTGCTCCCATTGCGTCGCGAGCTCCTGCGCCGATGCGGTCGACCTGGGCAGCGTCGCGACCGCGAATCTCAATTCGCGCAAGGCGGCGCCGAGTTCCCACGAAAGGGACGCCGCATCGTCGCGGAAGTCCCGATCGACGAGCCCCCGAACGCACGGCACCGTGCCGGATTCGATCGCCCAGACGGCACGCGCCGGATGCAGCGCCAGCGCCGGCCCGGCGGCCACACCCACACCGGCGAGGTCGATCAGCAGGTCGAGGTCGTGCCTCGCGACGACGCGTGCGGCGAGGTCGCCCTCCTGCGGAAGCGTCCGGCCATCGTTCGTCGCGGCGCTCGCCGCGGATTCGGGACCCACGAACATTTCCCAGCGCACGTCGCCGAGATGCGCTTCGTCGACGACCCGGCGCAGGGCACCGACTCGATCCTCGTCACCCGGCGCGGCCAGGATTCCGAAGCGCAGCGCGTCGCCCGCCGTGCGCCGCGGCCAAAGCAGCGGCGAAGACACCCGATGCAGCGCCTGGCACGCCTGGCCGTAGCGCTCCGCGAAGACGCGCGCGCGCTCGGTGTCGCCGCGGCGTGCGAGGGCGAGGGCAATGCGCCGCAGCGCATCCTCGCTGTCGCGCGTGGCGCCCGCGCGAAGCGCCGCGTCGAGCAACGCGGGCATGGCGCGCGGCAGCGCCGCGGTGTCCGTCGGCAGAAGCGCGCGCTCGAGCACCGCCGCGAGCAGGACCAGCGGCCACGTTTGCCCGGATACGGCGTGGGCGAGCGCGGCATCGTCGACCGCGCTGCGAGTGGCCTCGAGCAAAAGCTGCAGCGCCCGTGCACGCGGCTCGTCGGGCCGCAGCGCCAGTACGCAGGCCGCCGCGTCGCGGCTCGCCTCGAACTCCCCGCGCACCGCAAGCGCGTCGGCGAGCGCCTGCCAGCTGGCCAAATGTGCGGGCGAGGCGTCACTCGCACCGCGCCACGCCGCCACCGCGTCGTCGGGGTGGCCCATGTGCCAGGCGATCTCCCCGAGGTGGAACTGCGCATCGACGCCGTGCGGCTGCTCGCGCAGCGCCCGGCGATAGCAGAGCATGGCGTCGATCATGCGCCGCTGCGTCTGGTGCGCCCGCCCCCGGGAAACCCATTCCGCGTAACGCGCGAAGCTCACGGCGTGCGATCAGCCCTCGAGACGGGCCTTCAGCGCGTCGATCACCGGCTCGGGCGTCACCCGGTACAGCAGGCGGCCCATCGGCGTGCGGCGCATCGCCAGTGCACGTCGCGCGATCCGTCGCAGCACACCGTCCGGCACGGCCGTCGCGACATCGGTCGCGGGAGCGGTGATCGCCGGTGGGTGCCACGGGCGGTAGCCGAGGGCGTCGCGGATGCGCTCGTTGGTGAAGACGGCCTCGCTGCCCGCAACGCGCGGCACGATCGCCTTCGCATAGTGCGCGAGCGTCGCTTGCGTCATCGCCTGCGGCGTGACGTGGCGCACCGCGCGCGCGTTGGCCGCGGCAACCTCCAAGCATGCGCCGGCGTCGGGCGAA
This sequence comes from Rudaea sp., assembly GCA_050257435.1. Classification (GTDB taxonomy): domain Bacteria; phylum Pseudomonadota; class Gammaproteobacteria; order Burkholderiales; family Casimicrobiaceae; genus VBCG01. The sequence goes on along the minus strand of JBLMWW010000234.1, from coordinate 7,765 downwards.
AGCAGCGCAAGGATGCGATCGAGCATCCGATCGTCGTCGCGCCATTCCTCCTCGGTCATCACCCAGCCCGCCTGCGTTTCGCGCATGCGCTCGGCGAGCGCGCCGATCGGGGGCACGAGCGCCGGCATCCCGGCGCCCCAGGTCTCCGACAGCGTATAGCTGAAGCTCTCCGGTCCCTCGGACGGATAGACGACGAAGCGCACGCCATAGTGCGCGAAAAGGACGGCGAGGTCGGCGCGCGAATAGCGGCCGTGCACGGTGACGATTGCGTCGCTGCTCTGCCACGGCGTGTGCTGCACGTCGAGGTAGCCGATCACGACGAAGCGCAGGCGCGCGCCGCGCTCGCGCACCCGCCTCGCGAGGCGATCGATCCGGCGCGACCCCTTGTCGGGTCCGATCGCGCCCACGATCGCCACCGTAGGCACCTCTTCCGGGGGCATCAGGACCGCGGTCACGGCATGGTGCGGCCGCTGCTCGTTCGATGACAATGCACGCTCGGGCGTTGCATGGGGGATGACGTCGACCCGCCCGCACGTTTCGGGGAAATATCGCGCGAGCATGTCCTGGGCCCAACGCGACGGCGCGATCAGGAACGCCGCGCCGGCGAGGACGTCCGCGTGCTCGCGCCGCCACTTCCCGATGTCGACCTCGGCGAAGGCCCCGTGCTCCCGGAGGCAGCGCGTGCACTCGGCGGCGTCGGTCACGCCGCCGCAGAAGCGGCCGTCGGCGCGCGTCAGCGTCACCGTGGGGCAGGCGAGCCACAGGTCGTGGATCGTGATGCCGTAGGGGACGTCGAGGCCGCGCAGCGCCGCCAGCGCGCCCTCGCGTGCGCGCGTGAGGTGATGCACGTGCACGAGCGACACGCCGAACGTGGCGACGATGCCCCCGACGAACTCGGCCCACGTCTCGTCCGCACGGCGCTCGAAGCCGAACCAGCGCGGCTTCCGGTCCTCGCCGCGCTCCTCGATGCGCCATCGATTGCCGACCGTGACCGCGACGTAGTGCATCCAGTCGTCGCCGGAGGTCCCGACAAGCGTGCGCACGTGCGTCTCGGTGCCGCCGCCGTGGTCGTGGACGAGGTGCAGCACACGCCGGCGAAGGGTATCGCGACGCAGCTGCCGGGACGCCGCCTCGCGCAGCGGCCGCAACGGGTCGGCAGCGACGTAGTCGCGCACCATCGCTTCGTAGTGCGGGTGCCGCTGCAGCAGGACGTCCATGTTGCGCCGGCCGAGTTCGCCCTTGCGTCCGGCGAACGAGCGGCCGCCGGTATGGACGACGAACGCGTCGTCGGCAAGTACGTTTCGCCACCCGGCGCGCGCGGCACGGAGGCAAAAGTCGTTCTCCTCTCCGTAGCCGGCGCCGAAGGCAGGGTCGAACATGCCGAGCGCGTCGATCGCTGCGCGGCGAACGAACATGCAGAAGCCGACGCCGGTGGGAAGATCGGGATAGGACGGTACGGCGCTCGCCTCCAAGGCGGCGCGGATGCGCTCGGCCTCGGCGTCGCTGGCGCACGGATTGTTCTCGCAAAAGCGCGGGAACGAGCAGATCTCGGCGTTGTTGGAAAAAGGCGTGACCGTTGCGATGCGCGGATCGGAACCTGCGCAGCGTCGCAGCGCCGCGAGCCAGCCGCGCGTGACGATCGTGTCGGAATTGAGCAACACGATGTCGGCCCCGGATTCGGCCATGCCGCGATTGGCCGTGGCGGTGAAGCCGAGGTTGCGCTCGTTGCGCAACAGCGTGATGCGCCGATCGCCGCGCGCCCGCAGTTCGGCGAACAGGCGTGCAACGCCCTCATCGGGCGATGCGTCGTCGATGATCACGAGCCGGAAGGACACGGGCGTATGCGTCAGGACGCTGTCGATGCAGCGCCGCGCGTCCTCGGGCGCGTTGTACACCGGCACGACGATGGCCACGTCGCGTGCGGCCGCGTCGTCACGCGGCGCGCGCAACCGGGCGGCGACGCCGTTCATGCGGCGCGAATCCGGTTCCACAGCCGGCGCGCACGAAGCATCGGCAGCGTGAGCCACCAGCGCACGCTTTCGCGATAGGCGACGATCCGCTCCTGCGTGTCGATCTGCCGCAGCAGGCGCTCGCGCTCTGTCGCGCTCGTCCGGCGCAGGTCCTCGAGCGACGCCAGCAGCATCGCCTGCGCGCGCGTTCGCTCGTCGATGATGTCGTTCAGCACCTTCGCTTGCCGGCCGAGCTCCTCGTCCCGAGTGCGGAGCAATGCGTCGAGCCGCAACACCTCGCGCGCCTCGTGGTCGATGCGCTTCCACTCCGCGTCGTCGCCATCCGCATAGAGCGAGAGCGCAGGGCATTCGGAGGTGACGGGTAGCGCCTGTGTAGCGCGGGCCGCGATGAGAACGAAGTACATCGCCGGCGGAACCGTCGCATCCATGACCCTCGAAGCGGATCCGGCCAGTGCTTCGAACCGCTCGCCGTCCACCTCGCGCCAGATGGCCGATCCGAGATAACGCCGCTGACGAAACCACCATTGCGCCGGGAAGCGCGAGGCGAGAAGTGCGGCGAGCTCGGCACGGTCGAGTTCCCTGCGATGGAACGGGTTCTGGTAGTCGCGCGCCTCGCTGTACTCGGGACGATTCGGCGACGACAGGATCAGCAGGCCGTCGGGCGCCAGCACGCGCGCGAACTCGGCGAGCATCGCCGGCTGATCGTCGCCTTCGAGATGCTCGATCGTCTCGAACGACACGACGAGGTCGGCGCTCGCGTCGGCGAGCGGCAGTTCGGTGACGGAGGCCGTCTCGAATCGCAGATTGCCGGCCTGCGCATAGCGTGAACGCGCCTGCCCGACCACCTGCGCATCGATGTCGACGCCGACCACGCTCTGCGCCGTTTGCGCGAGAAGCGCGCTGCCGTAGCCCTCGCCGCACGCGGCATCGAGCACACGTCGCCCGCGCGCGTAACGGCGCGCGAACGCATAGCGATGGCAATGCTCGTAAGCGATCTCCCCCGGTACGCCGGGAATGTAACGTTCGCCCGTGAAGTGGTCGGCTGACGTCAAGGAATGATCGCGGACGCCGGAATCGGGGATGGCGGCGCGGTGCGGCGGACGGTCAGCGCGATTTTACCGGAGCCGCGCACGCGAGAGGCCGCGGGTCACCCTGGCGCGGCGGCGGCGCGGAAGCGTGGCCATTGCGACCAGAAATGCCAGCCCGCGGGATCGTCGCGAAGCGCGCCCTCGAGCAGCGCAGTCAGCGCATCGAGCGCGGTGTCCGGATCGCCGGGCAAGCGGGTGAAGCACAGGCGGCGCGCGCCAGTGCGCGCATCGAACGAGCCGACGAAACCGATCAGCGGCACGCCCTCGGCGGCGGCGATGCGCAGGATGCCGTCGGGGAGCCACACGTCGTGTCCCAGCAGGCGGACGCGAACCGGCGAGGTCGTCGCTTCCGGCACGTCGATCAACGCGAGGACGGACGTCCCCTCGCGCAGTGCCGCGCGGATCTTCTCGACGCTTCCCCCCACGTAGATGACCGGCGCGCCGCCCGCACTCGCGACGCGGCGCTGCCGCCAGCGCGCGAACGCAAGGCGCAGCGGCTCCTCGCGCCACTGCGCGGTGTCGATCGGTGCCGAGACGAACGATACGCGGTGACCGTGCCGCCGCAGATGACGCAGCGACCAGAAGCCGGTGCCGTAATGGAACCCGACGACGACGCAGGGAGCGCGCGGCAACGCATCGCCGGAAACTGCGAGGTGGCGGTCCATCCAGCCGTCGCCGCGCGTCGCCGACAGCGCGGGGTCGATTTGATCGATCATGCGCGTCAGGCGATGACGTAGCGCCCACGATGTCGGGGCCGCGACGAAGCCAAGCTGCGCACCGATGGCGAGCGCCTGCGTCGTTTCGTCGCCGAAGCCATGGCCGCGCGTTGCGAGCGCACGCAACGCGCGCCACGCGAGCGGCCACGGCAATGTCACGGCGAGCGCCGGCAGCCCGAGGCATTCGCCGAGCTGCCGCCGCCATGGCTCGAAGTGGCGCACGTGCGCGGTGGTATCAATGCGGCGAAGCACGATGCGCGAGGTCGAACACGACGAGGCGAGCGTCGCGGTAGGCCGGTGCCCCCAGGCTCGCCTCGATCCTGGGCAGGCACGCGGCGACGTCGGGCCACTCCACGCGCGCGTCAGGCGGTATTTTCCAGGGCACGAGATGCATGACGAGATAGTCCGCTCCGCGCGCGCGCCCGTCGAGGACGTCCGACAGGTGCACGAAATACCGGAAACGCAGCGCCGTCACGCTCGCCGGGTATTCGCCGAAATCGCGCACGCCGCACGTGGGCGTGACGAGGCCGATCTTCACGTACTGCCGATGCACCTGCTGGTACCACGGGTGGGGAATGAAGTTCGATTCGAGGCGCCAGGGGGCCTCGATCAGCGTGAGCGAGCGCGGCGCTCGCTGCGAAAGCATGCGGTAGAACGCCGGCACCGGCTCGCGCGGGATCTCGGTTTCGTACGGATTGTGGTCGGGGTCGTAATCGAACTGGAAGCGCTGGTGACCCATGAACTGATTGGGGCGGTAGAGATAGCCAGGGATGGGTCCCACGGTGAAGAGCACGAGCGCACCCAGCGCGACGACGGGCGCGCGCACGCCCGACGGCATTCTGCCGACGGCGGCGACGGCGCCTTCCGCGGCAAACAGCAGCAGGAAAGGCAATGCCGGAAGGAGGTAGCGGGCGAGAACGAGCGGATGCTGGATCCATTGGGGACGCGCGACGGCGATGGCCACCGCGGCGCCGAAGCAGACGAATGCGACGTAGGCAACGAATCCGGCGTCGCGACGCCACCAGCGAAACGCGCCGGTGGCGACGAGCACGGCCCCGGCGACCCACACCCACGCCGAGCCGCTGCCGAACAGCATCAGCGTCGTGCGGTAGACGCTTTCGAGCGTCACCGAATCGGCGCCAGCCTTCTGGGCGAGCTGCGCGCGGCCGCCGAGAAACGGCGGCACGAGCGCGACGGCGAGTGGAAGCATCGTGGCAACGCCGAGCCCGGCGAGCGTGCGAAGCGATGTCCATCGCGCGCCATCCCGTTCCCGCACGAGGCTGCGAAGACCGTAGTACACGAAGGGAAGGAGCGTGAACGGCAGCGTGACGAGGTGCAACCAGCCTGCGAGAAACGTCGCGGCGACGTAGACCGCGCTCCACGCGCGACGGCCGGGACGCTCCGCCCGCGCGTTGCGAAACGCGACGATGGCAACGAGCGCGAGCAGGCACGTCAACGCGTACGGCCGCGCGGTGCGACTCAAGTAGACATGCAGCGGCGAAATGGCGAGCAGGAGCATCCACGTGGCGAGCACCGCGGGCGGCGCCTGGCGGCGCAGCAGGAGCGGCGCGGCCACGAGCAGCGCGAGGCCGGCGACGAGCAGCGGTACGTGCATCTCCCATTCGGTCAACCCGCCATGCGACGCGAGGAAGCGGTAATAGAGCGTGAGCGGGATGCTGTAGTCGGCGAGTCCGAAGCTCGTGACGATGCCTCGCACGCCGGAATGGAGCAGCTCGTGGACCGCGTGCCACTCGTCGTCGAGCAGGATCTGGATCGGCAACTGCGTGGCGCGCAGGTAGGCGCCCGCGACGAGGGCCCCCGCCGCCACCACGTACCACGCCGCTTCGTCCCTCGCCTCTCTCGCGGCGCGAGCCCCGCCTTCCGCCTCGCTCGCCGATGGGCTGGCCGCTATTTCCAACGACCCCGCGCCGCGCGTGGCACCGGGATCAACGGTCGACGCCATCGTGCCAGCGATGCGCGAGGTGCACGAGACCGAGCTCGCGGCTCTTGCCGCGCACGGTCAGCGCACGCTCGACGTTGTCGAAGACCCGCAACCCTTCGGGGTCCGCGGCGTGGGCGCGCACCCAGTACTTGCCCGGCTGCAGCGGTATGCGCGGGAACGAGACCTCGAACGCGAACGCGTGCTCGCCAGCGCGCGACAGCGCGACACCGTCCATGTCGGAGGCAACGCCGAACACCGGCGTTCCGTCGGCGCGCACGATGCCGACGACGACGATCGGCATCCGGCCATCCGGCGAATACACGTCGCCGCGCAACCTGACGTCGTCGCCCTGGCGCACGTCCTGCGCGGCGAGCTCGAGCGTGCGGATCGCGTACGCGCCGCTCGCGATCGCGTCGGCGAGCGGCATTCCGGACTTGCGCGCCGCCTCCTTCTCCTCGTGGTAGGTGAGGTACGCGCGCGTCACGTCGTCGGACGTGCCGAATTGCGCGACCCGCCCGTCCTTCAGCCACAGCGCCTGCCGGCAAAGTTTCTGGACGTGATACATGCTGTGGGCGCAAAGCAGGAGCGTTCCCTCGTGCGCGAGATAGCGCTCGATCCATGCGATGCAGCGCTTCTGGAACGATTCGTCGCCGACGGCGAGCACCTCGTCGGTGATCAGGATGTCCGGCTCGAGCGCGGTCGCGATCGCGAAGCCCAGCCGCACCACCATGCCCGACGAGTATTGCTTGATCGGATCGCGGATATGCTCGCCCAGGTCCGCGAACGCGACGATCTCGTCGCGCTTCGCCGCAATCTCGGCGGGCGTCAGGCCGAGCAGGGCGGCGGCGAGATCGATGTTCGCGAGGCCGCTGTAGTCGGGGTGAAAGCCCGCGCCGAGCTCGAGCAGCGCGCCGACGCGACCGTTCACGACGACCGTGCCACGGGTCGGCTCGACGACGCCGGCGATGATCTTGAGCAGCGTCGATTTGCCGGCCCCGTTCTCGCCGATGATGCCGAGCGATTCGCCGCGTGCGAGCGTGAGCGAAACGCCGTCCAGCGCGCGAAACACGTTCGCGGCGCCGCGCCCGCGCAGCAGGTCGAAGACGAGCCGCAGGCGGCCGCCGCGTGATTCCACCTTGGCGTAGTCCTTCCCGACGCCGGTCAGGTGAAGAAGCGGTAGGTCGGACGCGCCAGCATCCTCGGGCGCCGCTGCGCTGCAACTGCCGGCTGCGATCGTGTCGCCCGACGCCAGGCCGGTCACACGAAATCCTCGAAATGCGGCGAGAGTCGGCGAAAGATCCAAAGACCGCCCGCGAGGAGCGCCAGCGCGACGACGAGCGCCACGGCGTCGCTCGCGTGGGGTCGCAGGCGGCCGTCGAGCAAGCCGTCTCGCAGACGCGCCACGACCCAGCCGAACGGATTGGCCGCGACGATGCCCCGCAGGTTCGCGGGGACGAGCGAGAGCGGGTAGAGGATTGGCGTGAGGTACATGAGGATCATCAGCACGGGCATCAGCACGTGCTCGACGTCGCGTACGAACACCTGCAGTGCGGCGAGCGCGAGAGTGATACCGCAGGCGGCGATCGCGAGGATGAGCCAGATCGGCAGCGCCAGGACGAGGCCGGCGAGATGGACCGGGTCGCCGAAGAGCTTCAGCACCACGAGCACGGCGAGATAACCGGCGAACTGCAGCGCGAACGTCGCGGCGACGGACGCGACGACGACGAGCTCGTGCGGGAAGGCGGCCTTCCGGATCAGGCCCGCATAGCTCGTGAGGCTCACCGTGCCGCGCTGCAGCGCTTCCTGCGCGGTGAGCCATGGCCACAGCGCGACGGCAACGAACACGACGAAGCTCTGCCCGGCGAACGACGTGGCCTTGAAGATGTGCGTGAACACGAAGGCATACACCGCGAGCAGTGCGAGCGGATTGAGGAGCGCCCACGCGAGGCCGGTGACGCTGCCGAGGTAGCGCGAGGTGAGCTCGCGGCGGAAGAAATTGACGAACAGCGCGCGCTCCCGCGCGCCGAACGGCGTCGGTCGGCGGAGCGG
>JBLMWW010000233.1:0-6732 GCA_050257435.1 Rudaea sp. | reverse complement strand
AGTTCGGCGACGAGGCGAAGCTCCTCGCGGGCGGGCACAGCCTGCTGCCGATGATGAAGCTGCGCTTCGCCGAGCCGCGTCACCTGATCGACCTCGGCGGCATCGCCGAGTTGAAGGGCATCGGCGAGGATGGGCCGACGCTCGTCATCGGTGCGATGACCACCGAGAACGAGATCATCTGGTCGAAGCTTCTGGAGCAGAAGTGCCCGCTGCTCGTCGAGGGCGCGCGCCAGATCTCCGATCCGCAGGTGCGCTACAAGGGCACGATCGGCGGCGACATCGCCCACGGCGATCCGGGCAACGACCACCCGGCGCTGATGCTGGCGCTCGGCGCGTCGTTCGTGCTGCGCGGCGCCGCCGGCGAGCGCACCGTGGCGGCCCAGGGCTTCTTCCGCGGCACGTACGACCTCGATCTCGCGCCCACCGAGATCCTGACGCAGATCCGCATCCCCACACCCGCTGCGGGCACCGGCTACTGCTACGCAAAGCTCAAGCGCAAGACCGGCGACTTCGCCACCGCCGCTGCGGCGGTGCTGCTGCGGATGAACGGCGACGTCGTCGACGACGTCCGCATCGCCCTCACCAACGTCGCGCCCACGCCGCTTCGCGCCACCGCTGCGGAGGACGCGCTGCGCGGCAGGAAGCTCGACGACGCGGCGATGGCGGAAGCCGCGCGGCTTGCGATGAGCATTTGCGCGCCTGCCGCCGACCAGCGGGGCGACGCGGAATACAAGACGGCGATGGCGGGCGAGATGACGATCCGCGCGCTCGCGACCGCGCGCACGCGGGCCGCCTGAAGCGTCAACCGGGAGCGAGACATGGCGAAGAAACAGGCGGTGTCGTTCAAGCTGAACGGCAAGGAGATCGACGTGGTCGTCGAGCCGCGCGAGCTTCTGATCCACACGTTGCGCGAGAAGCTTCAGCATACCGGGCCGCACATAGGCTGCGAGACGACCCATTGCGGCGCGTGCACGGTGGATCTGAACGGCATGTCGGTCAAGTCGTGCACGGTGCTCACGGTGCAGTGCGACGGCGCCGAGGTGCTCACGATCGAAGGCTTCGCGCAGGGCGGCGAGCTGCACGCGCTGCAGCAGGCGTTCCACGAGGATCACGCGCTGCAATGCGGCTTCTGCACGCCGGGCATGATCACGCGCGCGTATCGGCTCCTGAAGGAGAACCCGCAGCCCACCGAAGAGGAGATTCGCTACTGGATGGCAGGCAACCTGTGCCGCTGCACGGGCTACCAGAATATCGTGAAGGCCGTCCAGTCGGCCGCGACGAAGCTGTCGGCGCAAGCGTCGGCCGCGTAACCCCACTCAGCGGAGAGAGACCATGCCGGACGACAGGATCGAGCGCGAAGAGAGGCTGGAAGGATTGGGAGTCTCGAAGCTTCGCAAGGAGGACGCGCGTTTCATCCGCGGGCAGGGAAGCTACGTCGACGACATCAAGCTGCCGGGGATGCTCTTCGGCGCCATGGTGCGAAGCCCGTACGCGCACGCGCGCATCAAATCGATCGACAAGAGCAAGGCGCTCGCCGTCCCGGGCGTCGTCGCGGTGCTGACCGCCGACGATTTGAAGCCCGTCAAGCTGCACTGGATGCCGACGCTCGGTGGCGACGTGCAGGCGGTGCTGGCCGACCGGAAGGTCTGCTTCCAGTACCAGGAGGTCGCGTTCGTGCTGGCGCACGACCGCTATGCCGCCGCCGATGGCGCGGACGCCGTCGTCGTCGACTACGAGGAGCTGCCGGCGATCGTCGATCCGAAGGAGGCGATGGCGCCGAACGCGCCGGTGATTCGCGAGGACATCGCCGACAAGGACAACGTCGGTCACGGCCCGCGCAAGCACCCGAACCACATCTTCACGTGGGAAGCCGGCGACGCGGAAGGCACGGAGACGGTCTTCCGGAGCGCGCCCGTCACCGTCAAAGAGGAGATCCTGAACCCGCGCGTGCACCCATGCCCGCTCGAGACCTGCGGCTGCGTCGCATCGTTCGACAAGGTGCGCGGCCAGCTCACCGTCTACATGACGTCGCAGGCGCCGCACCTGGTGCGCACCGTCGCGGCGATGCTCTCCGGCATCCCCGAAAGCAAGATCCGCATCGTGGGCGGCGACATCGGCGGCGGGTTCGGCAACAAGGTGCCGGTCTATCCAGGCTACGTCGCCGCGATCGTCGCGTCGATCGTCACCGGCGTGCCGGTCAAGTGGATCGAGTCGCGCATCGACAACATCTCGACGACCGGCTTCGCACGCGACTATCACTGCGTCGGCGAGCTCGCCGCCGACGAGAACGGCCGCATCAAGGCGCTGCGCTTCACCGCGCTTGCCGACCACGGCGCGTTCAACGCGCACGTCTCGGCGACCAAGTTTCCCGCGGGACTCTTCAGCATCTGCACCGGCTCGTACGCGATTCCGAAGGCGTACTGCCGCGTGGACGCCGTCTTCACCAACAAGGCTCCGGGCGGCGTCGCGTATCGCTGCTCGCTGCGCGTCACCGAGGCGGTGTACCTGATCGAGCGGATGATCGACGTCCTCGCGCAGAGGCTCAACCTCGACAAGGCGGAGATCCGCCGGCGCAACTTCGTCAAGGCCGAGCAGTTCCCGTACACGACGGCGCTCGGCTGGACGCTCGACAGCGGCGATTACCACACCGCGCTCGAGAAGGTCCTGCAGGCGGTCGACTACGACGGCCTGCGCCGCGAGCAGGCGGAGAAGCGCACGCGCGGCGAGTTGATGGGCATCGGCATCGCGACGTTCACCGAGATCGTCGGCGCCGGCCCGAACAAGGTGTGCGACATCCTCGGCATCAGCCTGTTCGACAGCTGCGACATTCGCGTCAACCCGACGGGCAGCGCGATCGCTCGCCTCGGCACGATGAGCCAGGGACAGGGCCACGCCACGACGTACGCGCAGATCATCGCAACCGAGCTCGGGCTGCCGGCGGAGGAAATCCAGATCGAGGAGGGCGATACCGACAAGGCGCCGTATGGTGCCGGAACGTGGGGCTCGCGCTCGACACCGGTCGGCGGTGCGGCCGCGGCGAAGGCCGCGCGCAAGATCAAGGACAAGGCGAAGAAGATTGCCGCGCACCTGCTCGAGGTCGGCGAGGACGATCTCGAATGGGACGTCGACCGCTTTCGCGTCAGGGGCAATCCCGGCGAGGCGAAGACGATGAAGGACATCGCGATGGCGGCGCATACGAGCAACATCCCCGACGGGATGGAGAAGGGACTCGACGCCACCGAGTACTACGATCCGCCGAACATGACGTTTCCTTTCGGCGCGTACGTGTGCGTCGTCGACGTCGACAAGTACACCGGCGAGACGAAGGTGCGCCGCTTCTACGCGCTGGACGACTGCGGCACGCGCATCAACCCGATGATCATCGAGGGACAGATCCACGGCGGCCTGACCGAGGCGTTCGCGGTCGCGATGGGCCAGCAGATCCCCTTCGACGAGAATGGCAACCATCTCGGCAACAGCCTGCTCGACTATTTCCTGCCGACCGCCGTCGAGACGCCGAAGTGGGAGACCGACTTCACCGTGACGCCCTCGCCGCATCATCCGATCGGCGCGAAGGGCGTCGCCGAGTCGCCGCACGTCGGTGGCATTCCCTGCTTCTCGAATGCGGTGATCGACGCGTTCTCGCACCTCGGCGTCACGCACATGGACATGCCGCACACGTCGTATCGCGTCTGGCAGCGGTGCAAGGCGCTGGGGCTCAACCGCCGCGGATCCGCCTGAACGGCGTCTGCGAGCAACGCGAGGATGGATGACGCATGAAGGTCACGATCGACCGTACGTTTCCGATGCCGGCCGGCGCCGTCGTTACCTGGTCGACGCTCTCCGACATCGAGCAGGTCGCCTCCTGCATGCCCGGCGCGAGCATCACGGAACGGGTCGACGACACGCACTACAAGGGGACGGTCAAGGTCAAGGTCGGTCCCGCGACGCTCAACTTCCGCGGCGATATCGAGGTGAAGGAGCGGGACGAAGCGGCGCGTTCGTTGCGCCTCGTCGCGAAGGGGACCGACCAATCGGGTACATCGGCCGCATCGCTCGACTTGACCGCGCGCGTCGAGGAGGCCGCCGATGGCCAAAGCAGTCTCGTCGGCCACAGCGAATCGACGGTGAGCGGCAAGGCGGCAACCTTCGGCGGCCGGATGATGGACGCCGTCGCGGACCAGATCCTCAAGCAGTTTGCGGCGAATTTCGCGACTCGCGTGGCCGCGCAGGCGAAGCCGCCGGCACCGCCCGCCCCGGAAACGGCCGCGGAGGCTGCGCCTTCGACCACGGGCGCGGAAGCCGCCGCGGGCGGCTCGTCGGCCGCAGCCGCCGGCCAGATCGAGCGCGCCGCACCGCCGGCCGCCGCGCCGCCGCCGGCGAAACCGCTGAACGCGTTCGCGCTCCTCTGGGCCGTGATCCGGGACTGGTTTCGCGGTCTCTTTCGAAAGAAGGTCACATGAACGAGCGCACGGCGGAGGTCGCCGAGCTGCAGCGCCAGCTCGCCGCCGCGGGCTACATCGCCGAGCGCAGCTTCGCCGCCGCGCTCCTCCTGATGATCGATCTTGGGCGGCCGCTCCTCGTCGAGGGCGACGCGGGCGTCGGCAAGACCGAGGTCGCGAAGGCGCTCGCCGCCGTGCGCAAGACGCGCCTCATACGCCTGCAGTGCTACGAGGGCCTGGACGCGCACGCGGCGATGTACGAGTGGAATTACCAGCGCCAGCTCCTCGCGATCAAGCTCTTCGAGCACGACGAGCGCAGCGTCGCGGCGAAGGAGCAGGACATCTTCTCCGAGCGCTATCTGCTCAAGCGTCCGCTGCTCGAGGCGATCACCTGCGAGCGTTCTCCGGTGCTGTTGATCGACGAGGTCGACCGCGCCGACGAGGCGTTCGAGGCGTACTTGCTCGAGCTGCTGTCGGACTTCCAGATGTCGATCCCGGAGCTCGGCACGCTGCGCGCGACGTCGATCCCCTACGTGATCGTCACGTCGAACGGCACGCGCGAGCTCTCGGACGCGCTGCGCCGGCGCTGCCTCTACCAGTACCTCGAATACCCGTCGTTCGAGAAGGAGCTCGCGATCGTCGAGTTGCGCGCGCCCGACGCGGCCGGCGAGCTCGCGCGCCAGATCGTGCAGTTCGTCCAGAGCGCGCGGCGCATGGACCTGCAGAAGAAGCCGGGTATCGCGGAGACGCTCGACTGGACCGCGGCGCTGCTGCGGCTCGGCGTGGCGACGATCGACGAGGGCGGCGCGGAGCGCATCCTCGAGACGCTCGCGACGCTCGTCAAGACGCGCGAGGACCGCACGGCGTTTACGCGCGAGGTCGTCGCGCGCATGGCCGCCGCATGCTGATCGCCGCGACCCCGCTCGATCCCACGGCGACGCTGCGCGCGCGCCTGACGGGGTTCAGCGCGTTCCTGCACGCGAATGGCTACGGCGTCGGGGGCGGAGATGCCGCGCGCGTGCTCGCAACAACCGCGCGGGTCGGCATTCTCGATCGGGACGTACTGCGCTGGAGCCTGAGAGCCTTGCTGTGCAGCCATGCCGCGGAATGGCGTCGCTTCGACAAGCTGTTCGACGCGTACTTCCTGCCGCCGAACCGGAAGGTGTTCTTGCAGGGGACGACGGACACCCCGCGCCAGCGCGAGCCGGCACGCGGCAATGACGACGACGAGGCTCCCGGCGCGCACCCGTTACGTGAGCGCGAGGACGAGCGGCTCGCGGCGCATTACACCGCGAGCCGGGAAAATGCGCTGGCCGCGACCGACTTCCGCGAGCTCGTCAGTGCCGACGACGTGCGCGACATCGAGGCGCTGATGCGCCGCTTCGCCCGGCGCCTGCGTCTTCTGCGATTGCGCCGCGAGGCGCGCGCGCTGCGCGGTCCGCACCTCGACATTCGGACCACGATTCGCCGCAGCGTCGAGCGCGGCGGCATGCCGCTGTCGCTCGCGTGGAAGGACCGGCGCCGGATCCGGCCGCGGCTCGTGCTGCTGCTCGACGTCAGCCGCTCGATGAGCCGCTACAGCTTCTTCTACCTGCGCCTTGCGCGTGCGCTCTCGGCCGAGCTCGCCGACGTCCACAGCTACGTGTTCCACACGCGTATCCACGGCATATCGGAAGCGCTGCGCGATGCCGATCCGTGGCGCGCGCAGGAGAAGATGCATCTGCTCGCGGAAGGGTGGGGCGGCGGAACGCGCATCGGCGAGTGCCTGTCCGATTTCAATCGCACGCACGCGCCACGGCGCGTACATTCGCGCACCGCGGTGATCGTCGTGAGCGACGGCTACGACACGGGCGAGCCCCCAGTGCTCGCCGATGCGCTCCATCGATTGCATCGGCGCGCGCGACGCCTTGTCTGGATCAATCCGTTGGCCAGCCGACCCCAATGGACGCCGGCGAGCCGAGCGATGCGGGCCGCGCTTCCGCATCTCGACCTGCTCGCGCCGGGCGCCGATCTTGCGACGCTCGAACGCGTGCTTCCGGACATCGTGGAGGCGTTGCGATGACGTCGAACGAACTCGTGCAACTCGCGCAGGCGCTGAACGAGGGCGACGAGCCTTACGCGGTGGTCACGGTGGTGCGCGTCGCGCCTCCGAGCTCCGCCTACGTGGGTGCGCAGGCGATCGTGCGGCGGGACGGATCGCTTTCCGGATGGATCGGCGGCGGCTGTGCGCGCGACGTCGTGATCGCATCGGCGAAGGCCGCGATCGACGGCGGCGAGCCGAAGCTCGTGC
>JBLMWW010000232.1:0-3875 GCA_050257435.1 Rudaea sp. | reverse complement strand
GTGCTGAAGGAAGGCGTCGGCGAGGACCATGCGAACAAGGACAAGATCGCGGGGCTGCTGCGCTTCGCGTCGACGCACGCCGATACCGCCGAGGAGAGCGTGTCGCTCGCCGATTACGTGGCGCGGATGAAGGAGGGGCAGGACAGGATCTACTACGTCACCGCCGAATCGTTCAACGCGGCGCGGAGCAGCCCGCACCTCGAGGTGTTTCGCCGCAAGGGCATCGAGGTGCTGCTGATGTCGGACCGCGTCGACGAATGGGTGGTGAGCCACCTGACGGAATTCGAGGGCAAGCCGCTCGCCTCGGTCGCCAAGGGCGGTCTCGATCTCGGCAAGCTCGAAGACGAGGCCGAGAGAAAGGCGAGCGAGGAGGAGGCGAGCGAGCTCGCGCCTTTCATCGAGAGGATCAGAAAAAGCCTCGGCGAGCGCGTGAAGGACGTGCGCACCACGCGTCGCCTCACCGATTCGCCCGCGTGCCTCGTCGCCGACGAGCACGACCTGTCCGGCAATCTGGCGCGGATGCTCAAGGCCGCCGGCCAGCAGGCGCCGGCGTCGAAGCCGATCCTGGAGATCAACGCGCGCCATCCGGTCGTGCGGCGGCTCAAGGAGGAGACGGCGCATTTCGACGACTGGGCGAGCGTGCTGCTCGATCAGGCGCTGCTCGCCGAAGGCGGCCAGCTCGACGATCCGGCAGGCTTCGTGAAGCGCGTGAACGCGCTGATGCTGGAGATGCACGGTGGCCACGCAACGGCTTCGTAGCGCATCGACGCCGGGCGCGGCCCACGCATGCGGATCCTGCTGATCGAAGACGACGAGGTCTTGCGCACGACGCTCGCCGCCGATCTCGAGCGTGCCGGGTTTGTCGTCGACACCGCCGCGGACGGCCGGCGCGGCGAGTTCCTCGGCGCCACCGAGCATTACGGGCTGGTCGTGCTCGACGTCGGGCTGCCCGGCCTTTCGGGTCTCGACGTCCTGCGCCGCTGGCGCGAGGGCGGCGTCACCGTTCCGGTCATCGTGCTGACGGCACGCGATCGCTGGCACGAGCGCGTCGAGGGGCTGAAGGCGGGCGCCGACGATTACGTCGGCAAGCCGTTCCACTTCGAGGAGCTCTTCGCGCGCATCCAGGCGCTGCTGCGCCGCGCGCGGCGCGACGCCGTGCGCGTCGCATGCGGCGGCGTCGAGCTCGACGACGAGCAGCAGAGCGCGATCATCGACCGGACGCGCACGGAGCCGCTCACGGCGCTCGAATATCGACTGCTCTCGTGCCTGATGCGCGCGCCGGGCAAGGTGCTGTCGAAGGCCCATCTCGCCGATCACGTCTACGGCCTCGACGCCGATCCGGACAGTAACGTGATCGAGGTCTACATCAATCGACTGCGCAGAAAGATCGGCAAGGACCTGATCCAGACGCGGCGCGGGCAGGGGTACGTTTTCAACTGCACCGCATGAGGCCGGGCCGCCCCGCGGGCGAATCAGCCCCGAAGCGCGGAGCGCGGAAGGCCGTCCGGTGACGTCGCTCGCGCGAAGGCTCGATCGCGTGCTGCTCGTCCTGCTGGGCGGGCTCATCGTCCAGTGGTTCCTCGCTGACCGGATGATCGTGACGGCGGCGGAGAGCGAGATGGCGACGCGCCTCTTGCACGATGCCGATTCGCTCCTGGCGACGCTCGACCTGCAGCCGAACGGGCATCCGCCGTTCGACGCATCGCGCGCCGGGACGATCTACGGGCGCGAGTACTCCGGGCACTACTTCGTCGTCGCGATCGACGGTCGCGCCTACAAGTCGGCCTCGTTCGGTGCGTCGCCCGCGTTCGATGCCGCGGCCGGGGACGCGGGCCTCCATCACGTCGACGGACCGAATGGACAACCGCTTCTCGTGCTCACGACGAGCCTCGACGTCGACGGCACACACGTCGCGCTCGCCGTCGCGGAGGACCTGTCGAAGATGAACGAGCAGCTTCTCGAGTTCCGGCTCCTGTTCCTCGCCCTGTCGGTGGCCGTGCTGGCGACGGCACTGGCGCTCCAGCGGCGCGAGCTCCGGCGCGCCTTGCAGCCGCTGGAAGCGGTCCGCGCGTCGGTGCTCGAGCTGCATCGCGGCGGGAAGCCGCTCGTGGCGACCGATGCGCCGGTCGAGATCCGTCCGCTGGTCGACGAGATCGATCGCCTTTTGGACTTCGTCCAGCGACGGCTTGCGCGCTCGCGCACCGCGATCGGGAACGTCTCGCACGCGATCAAGACGCCGCTCGCGGCGGTCTTCCGGCTGCTCGAGGATCCGCGGATGGCGGCCGTGCCCGACCTGAAGGCGGCGCTGCAGGCGCAGGCCGACGCGATCGGCTCCCGCATCGACCGCGAGCTCATGCGCGCGCGCCTCGCCGGCGACGCTCCCACGCAGGCGAGCTTCGACGCGCGCGCGGAGCTCCCGGCGCTGGTCGCGCTGCTGCGCCAGATCCACGGCGAAAAGCCGCTCGCAATCGATTGGAGCGCACCCGAGGCACCGTTGCCGTTCGATCGCGAGGACATGCTGGAGCTGATCGGCAACCTCGCCGACAACGCCTGCAAGTGGGCGGCCTCGCGAGTCGTGATCGACGTGCGCGATCGCCCGGTGGCGGAGATCGTCGTGGCCGATGACGGTCCGGGTTGCCCGCCGGAGACGCTCGCGTCGCTCGCAACGCGGGGACTTCGCGCGGACGAATCGGTGCCGGGCCACGGCCTCGGCCTCGCGATCGCGCGCGACATCGTCGAGTTCGCCGGCGGCCGCCTGCTCCTCGCACGCTCCCCCAGCCTGGGCGGCCTCGAGGCCACGGCACGCTTCGACGCAAGAGCTGCGACGGTTTAAGCCTCGATTTAACTTCGATCGGTATAACGGCGGCCGGCCCGGGAGCGGGGCGCGTGCCAAGCGCCCCCGTGGCCGTCATCCACCACAGGAGATCGAAGACATGAATTGGGAGATTCCGCCGCGTTCGGCGTGTGGCGCGCACCGGCGACGTCTGGTTGCGATCCTCGGCGCCGCGCTGATCGGCGCTTCCGCGCACGCGTGGGCGGACACGTATACCTACCACTACGCCGGTCCGACGTTCACCGGCGGGACCGACCACGTGGAGATCACCTTCACCACGTCGGCGCCGCTCGCGCCGTCGACGAGCTACATGAGCGTCACCGACGCGGGCGTCATCAGTGGCGCCGTCACCGTCGTGGGCCAGAACGGCGTCGTCAGCGGCTTCACGCTTCCGTTCACCGCGTTCGAGCTCCACACCGGCGCGAACGCAAGCGCCGCGGATCCCGGCATCGACGCATGGTTCGTGATGGGCGACGCGAGCAATCTCGCCGGCACGTCGCCCACGATGACCGGCACGCACTTCCAGTCGTACACGATGAACACGTTGGTGTTCATCCCGGGATCCGACATTCCGGGCGCGACGAATCTCGTGACCGGCCACTACGACTACGATCAGGCGACCGAGACGACGTTCTATGCTTCGTGCTCGGGCATTCCCGGTTGCACGCTGGCCGGCAACGGCCAGCCGTACGTGAGCAACTACAGCGGCATCGTCAATCCGTCGAACACCTCGGGCGCGAACTGGACGATCGCGGTGAACGCCACGACGCCGCCCGCGCCTCCGCCCCCGGCACTTGCGATGACCGGGACGCTGCCGGCGGCGACCGTGGGCGTCGCCTACGCGAGCTCGGCACTGGTCGCATCGGGGGGTGTGCCGCCGTATCGATGGTCGGCGTCGGGACTGCCGGCGGGTCTTTCGATCGCGCCGTCGACCGGAACCGTGTCCGGCACGCCGACGACGGCCGCGACGTACAGCTTCACGGTGGCCGTCACCGACAGCGCGGGGACCACCGTGAATGCCGCGCTTTCCATGGTCGTCAAT
>JBLMWW010000231.1:0-12087 GCA_050257435.1 Rudaea sp. | reverse complement strand
CGACGCACACGCCGGCGCCTAACATCGCCCCGGACCACGGTGCCCCGAGAAGATGAGAAAATGCGCGCGCCAATCCGGCGCCCGGACGCGGACCGACCAAGAAGCCTGCGACGCGCCTGCGGCTCCGCAGCGAAACCATCACGGGCACCCGCCTGCGACCCGATGGAGGACATCGTCAGTGAAGAAGGATCAGCTGTTCGCGGCAAGGACCCAGGCGGTCGGCAATTTCAACTTCGGCGAGGAGACGGCCGAGGTGTTCGAGGACATGCTCGACCGATCGATACCGCTTTATCGGGAGGTGCAGCGGATGCTGGGCGAGCTGGTTGCGGAATTTGCCGCCAACGACTCCCGCGTGTACGACCTGGGCTGCTCCAACGGCATCACGCTGGAGACGATCGGCAAGGCGATCGCCGCCGCGGGCAAGCAGGTGCGTTTGGTCGGCGTCGACTACTCGAAGCCGATGCTCGAGAAGGCGGCCCGGCGCTTCGCCGATAGCGCGCCGGCCCTCCGACCGGAGCTATTGCACGGTGATCTGAACGACGAGTTCGCGGTCGAGAACGCATCGGTGGTCGTGCTGAACCTCACGCTGCAGTTCGTCCGGCCGCTGTTCCGCGACCGGCTCGTTCGCTCGCTCTTCGACGGGATGAACGAGAACGGCTGCCTCATCGTTGTCGAGAAGGTGCTCGGCAACGACTCGCTCTTCAACCGCCTCTTCATCAAACTCTATTACGACATGAAGCGGCGCAACGACTACAGCGAGCTCGAGATCGCCCAGAAGCGCGAGGCGCTCGAGAACGTGTTGATTCCCTACCGTATCGACGAGAACGTCGAGCTGTTGCGGCGCAACGGCTTCGGCAGCGTCGACATGTTCTACAAGTGGTACAACTTCGCGGGATTCCTGGCCGTCAAGACGGCGCAGCCGGGACGGGCGTGATGATCGCGCTCGGACGCCTTTTCTTCCGTTTCCGCAACACCGTCTTCCCGTTGCTGATCCTGTTCGCGCTGCTGATCTGCACGCCGGTGCGGTTGCTCGACGACGCCGGTTCCGATGCCTGGATGGACGTCGTCGGCGTGCTCGTCGCCCTTCTGGGCCTCGTCGTGCGCGGAGTCACCATCGGGTACGAGTACGTTGTGCGAGGCGGACGCAATCGGCGGGTCTATGCCGACACGCTCGTTCAGGGAGGCGTCTACGCGCATACGCGCAACCCGATGTATCTCGGCAACGGCCTGTTGGTGCTCGGTTGCGCGTTGATCATCAATGCGCCCGAGTTCTATCTCGTGGCTCTGCCGCTGACTGTACTCGCCTACGGGTCGATCATCGCCGCGGAGGAGGCGTACCTGCGCGACAAGTTCGGCGCGGAGTTCGAGGCGTATTGCCGGCGCGTGAACCGCATCGTGCCGCGGCTTGCCGGATGGCGGCAATCGATGGAAGGCATGCGGTTCAACTGGCGCCGGCTGATCGTCAAGGAATACAACACGATCTTCGGCGCCGTCGCCGCCGTCACGGCGCTTTCCATCTGGGACGATTACCGCGTCGTCGGCGAGTCGGCCCTGCCGAGCCTGGGGCTCGTCCTCACGCTGGCGATCCCGTGGATGGTTGGCTATTTCGTCGTATGGGGCCTCAAGAAGACGCGGCGCCTGCAAGCCGAGGCGCCGCAAGCGCAGAAGAGCGCCTGAGCGTCGTCGCTGCCCCCGCGGCGCGGTTCGATCGCTCCGCGTCTAGCGGTCGTAGTGCTTATAGAGCGCCTGCGTGCCGTCGCGGCCGCGCCCCTCGTCGAGCAGTGCCTCGTAGAGGCTCTTGGCAAGACGCAATCCCGGCAGGTCGGCATGCAGGCGTTCCGCCTCCTCGGCGGCGATCCGCATGTCCTTGACGAAGTGCTCGACGAAGAAGCCGGGCGCGAAGTCGCCCTTCAGGATACGGGCGCCCAGGTTGTTCAGCAGAAAGCTGCTGGCCGCGCCGCCGCCGATCGACTTCAGCACCGTCTGCGGATCGAGTCCCGCGTGCTTGGCGTACGCGAGCCCCTCGCATACGCCGAGCATCGTCGACGCGATCACGATCTGGTTGCAGAGCTTCGTGTGCTGACCCGCGCCCGGGCCACCCTGGCGCACGACGTTCGCTCCCATCAGCTTCAGGATCGGCAGCACCGTCTCGAACGCGTCCTCGCCACCGCCGACCATGATGGAGAGCTTCGCCTCGCGCGCGCCGACGTCGCCCCCGGACACGGGCGCATCGAGCGCGCGGACGCCCTGCTTCTCCGCTTCGCGAGCGATGCGCTCGGCGAGCGCCGGGCTCGACGTGGTCATGTCGACCAGGATCGCGCCGGCGCGCGCGCGCTCGACGATCCCGCCCGGCGCGAGATAGATCGCCTCGACGTCGCTCGGATAGCCGACCATCGTGATCACCACGTCGCTCGCCGCCGCGACCTCGCCGGCGCTGGGGTGCCAGCGCGCGCCGCGCGCGACGAGCGCATCGGCCTTGTCGCGCGAACGGTTGAACACGTGCAGCCTGTATCTCCCGTCGAGCACGTGTCCCGCCATGCTGCGGCCCATGATGCCGAGCCCGACGAACCCGACGTCGGTGATGGCCCCGCCTTCGCTCATTCGTGACTCCCTGTGGTCGAGACCTTGCTGCGCACGAGCCCGCGCACGTATTCCGGCGCGAGCGGTAACCGGTCCGCAACGACGCCCAACGGCGCCAGCGCATCGTTCACTGCGTTGGCGAGCGCGCCGATGCCTCCCATCACGCCGCCTTCTGCCATGCCCTTGATGCCTGCCGGCGACCGGCGATTCGGCGTATGCATGGGTATGACCTCGAAGCGCGGAAGATCGCAGGCGGTCGGGACGAGGTAATCGGCGAGCGTGCCGGTCAGGTTCTGCCCGCTCTCGTCGTAGACGATCCGCTCGAAAAGCGCGTTGCCGAGCCCCATCGCAACGGCCCCGTGCTGCTGGCCCTCGACGACGACGGGGCTCATCACGGTCCCGCAGTCCTCTGCGACGACGTACCGCTCCACGCGGATCGCGCCGGTCTCGACGTCGACCTCGACGATGCACGCGTGCGTCGCGTTCGAATACGTCATCGGCGGCGGATCGTAGGCCTTGCCGAAGTCGAGTCCCGGCGCCATCCCCTCCGGCAGCGCGAGCGGATCGAGATACGCCGTTCGCGCCACTTCGGCGAACGTCTTGCTGCGGTCGGTGCCCGCCACCGTGAACACGCCGTTCGCAAGCTCGATGTCCGTCTCCGCTGCCTCGAGCAGGCGTGCGGCGATCGCGCCCATCTTCGCGCGGGCGTCGAGCGCGCAGAGGTACAGCGTCCCGCCGCCCGCCGTGCCGCCGCGCGAGCCGCGGCTCCCCATCCCGTACGGCGCGATGTCGGTGTGTCCGAGATGCAGGTTGACATCCTTCGGATCGACGCCGAGCCCTTCGGCGACGATCTGCGCGAGCGCCGTCTCGTAGCCTTGCCCGGTCGAGGATAGCCCCACCGAGGCGTTGACGGCGCCGCTCGGCTCGATGCGAATCCACGCCGCCTCGTGCCCCGAGCCGGGAATGCCGGCGGACTTGTAGAAGCCCGAGCCGTACGTCGTCGACTCGACGACGTTGCAGATGCCGATCCCCAGGTGCCGCCCCGCGTCGCGCGCGGCACGCTTGCGAATGCGAAAGTCGGCGTAGTCGACGGCCCGAAGCGCCGCTTCGAGCGTCTCGCGCGGCGTGATGTCTTCGAGCACTTCACCCGTGGGCATCGTGTACGGCAGCTCGTCCCCGGCAATCATGTTGACGCGCCGCACCTCCACCGGATCGAGGCCGAGCGAGCGCGCGATTGCGTCGATCGTCCCTTCCATCACCCAGCTCGTGATCGCCATCGGCGCGCGCATCGGGCCGTTGCCGCACTTGTTCGTGAGCGCGACCTTCACGTCGAACGCGTAGTCCTGCACCTTGTACGGGCCGGTCAGGATCATCGCGACAACGCGCGCCAGGTAGTTCGCCGGAAAGAAGCAGTAGGCGCCGAAGTCCTCGACGAGCTCGAGCGTAAGCCCGAGGAGCCGCCCGTCGCGGTCCACGGCCGCGCGCGTGCGGCAGAAATCCTCGCGCGCGTGGCTCGCCGCGAGCAGATTCTCCATCCGGTCCTCGCGCCAGCGGACGGGGCGCTTCAGCGTCCGCGCGAGCGCCGCCACCGTCAGCTCCTCGCGATAGAACACGATCTTCTGCCCGAAGCCGCCGCCGACATCGGGGCTCACCACGGTCACCTGCGACTCCGCGAGGCGCAGCCGCGCGGCGAGTTGCGTGCGCATCGGGTGCGGCGCCTGGGAGCCGATGTGCAGCGTGAGGTGCTGCCGGCCCTCGTCCCACACGGCCGCGCATCCGCGCGTCTCGATCGGCAGATGCGTCTGCCGCGCCTGGGCGAACGTCGTCTCGACGACCTTGAATGCGTCCCGCAGTCGCGACGCCGGGTCGCCATGGCGAAACGTCTGATGCGAGACGAGGTTCGAAGCGAGCGCCTCGTCGACGCGCGGCGCATCGGCGGAAAGTGCCTGCCACATGTCCGTCACCGCCGCCAGCGGCTCGTACTCGACGGCGACGCGCTCCGCCGCGTCCTCGGCGAGATAGCGATCGCGCGCCACGACACAGGCGACCGGGTCGCCCTGGAAGCGGACCTTGTCGATCGGTAGCGTCGTCATCTCGACCGGCTGCAGACCCTCGATCGGGGGGGCGATGCGCAGCTTGGTCGTCCACTGCGCCAGCTCGCGCCCGGTGACGACGGCGACGACGCCCGGGCTTTGGCGCGCCGCCTCCGTGTCGATCGACACGATGCGCGCGTGCGCATGCGGCGAGCGCACGAAACACACGGCGAGCGCACCCGGAATCTCGATGTCGTCGACGTAGCGCGCGGTGCCGGTCAGGAAGCGGTAGTCCTCCTTGCGCGGCAGCGGCTTGCCGACGTAACGGAAATCAGGCGCCGGCATCGTCCCCGCCTTCGCGCATGCGCGCCGCCGCATTGCGGATCGCGACGACGATGTTGTGATAGCCGGTGCACCGGCAGAGGTTCCCGGTGAGCACGTCGCGGATCTCCGCCTCGCTCGGGTCGGGCCGCTCGCGCAGGAACGCCTCGAACGTCATGACGATCCCGGGCGTACAGAAGCCGCATTGCAGGCCGTGCGCCTCGTGCAGCGCCTTCTGCAGCGGCGAGAGCCGGCCACCCGATGCCACCGCCTCGATCGTCGTGATCGCGCGGCCTTCCATCTGCACCGCATAGGCGAGGCAGGCGCGCGCGGGCCGCCCATCGATCAGCACCGTGCATGCGCCGCATACGCCGTGCTCGCAGCCGACGTGCGTGCCGGTGAGGCGGCAATCTTCGCGCAAAGCATCGGACAGCAGCTTGCGCGGCTCGACGAGGATCTCGTGCACCTCGCCGTTCACCGTCAGTCGTATCGCTTCCTTTTCCATTCGCTATGTCGTTGCGGCGCCCGCGACGCAACGTTCGAGCGCGCGGCGCGTCAGCGCTTCGCAGAGGTCGCGACGGTATGCGGCCGGCACGATGCGGTTTTCGTCGGGCTGGATCGATGCGCCCGACGCCGCAGCCAGCTCGCGGCACCAGTCGGCGTTCGCGATGCGCCCCTGCTGCGCCTCCGCGACATCGTCGAGCGCGAGCGGAACCGCGTGCACCCCGCCGACGCCCAACCGCAGCCATGCCACGCGCCGGCCTGCGTCCAGGGCGACGGTGGCCGCGACACCGACAAGCGCGAAGTCGCCGCGCCGCCGGCTGAAGAGCTCGAACGCGGCGCCCTCCCGCGGCCGGCGCTTCGGGAAGCGCGCCTCGACGATCATCTCGTTGCCGGCGAGGGCGGTCGTCATTACGGAGACGAAGAAGTCGCGCGCGGCCAGCGTGCGCCGGCCCTGGGGTCCGACGACGTCGATCTCCGCGCCGAGCGCGACGGCGACGAGCGGTAGCTGCGCGGCGGGGTCTGCGTGCGCGAGGCTTCCGCCGAGCGTGCCCCGCTGGCGGATCGCGTAATGTCCGATGGTCTCCGCCGCCTCGGCGAGAAGCGGGCAGCCGGCGCGCACGAGGGCCGAGCGCGCCACGTCGTGGTGCCGGGCGAGCGCACCAACCGCGATGCATTCGCCTGCGTCGCGAATGTAGCCGATCTCGTGCAGGTCGTTCACGTCGATCAGGTGTGCGGGCTGCGCCAGGCGCATGTTCAGCATCGGCGCCAGGCTCTGGCCCCCGGCGAGGAGCTTTCCTTCCTCACCGTGCTGCGCGAGCAGCGCCAGTGCCTGCGACAGCGACCGCGGACGGTGGTAGGTGAACGGCGCGGGCTTCATCGTTCGCTTGCGCCGCTACTGCCAGACCAGCGATCGGCCGGAGGCCTTGTCGAAGAGATGCAGGCGACGGGTGTTGATCGCGAGCACGACGACGTCGCCTTCGCGATGGTGCAGCTCCTTGCCGACGCGGCAAAACAGAAGATTCCCCTCGGCCTCGATGCCGAGGAACTGGTCGGAGCCGACGGGCAGCACCGACGCGATCCGGCCGCGAAGCGCCTCCCCATCGCGCGGCGCGCCGCGTTCGTCGACGTCCTCGGGCCGGATGCCGAGGACGACCTCGCGGCCGTCGTCGCCCGCGACCTTGCCAGCCACGTGCGGGGGCAGCCGGATCGCGAGGCCGCCTCGGTGGAAATGCACGCCATCGCCGGTGCGCGCCAGTCTTCCATCGAGATAATTGATCGGCGGGTTGCCGAGGAACGACGCCACGAAGGTATTGCGCGGCTGCTCGTAAATCTCGTCGGGAGCACCGATCTGTTGCACGACGCCCTCGCGCATCACGACGATGCGGTCGGCGAGCGTCAGAGCCTCGGCCTGATCGTGCGTGACGTAGACGAACGTCGTCTGCATCGTGTGGTGCAGCTGCTTCAACTCCGCGCGCGTCGAGATGCGCAGGGCCGCATCCAGATTCGACAGCGGCTCGTCCATCAGGAACACGGCCGGCTGCCGCACCATTGCCCTCCCCAGCGCGACGCGCTGCCGCTGGCCGCCGGAAAGCTGATGCGGCCGCCGGTCGAGCAACGGCTCGATCTCGAGCCTTCGCGCCGCATCGCGCACGCGCGCGTCGATCTCGCTCCGCGGATGCTTGCGCATCATCAGGCCGAACGCGATGTTGTCGTAGACGGACTTGTGCGGATAGAGCGCGTAGCTTTGGAACACCATCGCGACGTCGCGCCGATGCGGCGGCACCGTGTTCATGAGCGCGTCGTCGAAATACAGGCTGCCCTGGCTCACGTCCTCGAGCCCGGCAATCATGTTGAGCGTCGTGGACTTGCCGCACCCCGACGGCCCGAGGAGGACGAGGAATTCCTTGTCCTGGATGTCGAGGTCGAGGTTCTGCAAGGCGACGAAGCCGTTGGGGTAGCGCTTGCCTACGCCGTCGAACCTGATGCGTGCCATCTGGGCCGCGCTCCGGAACTAGTGGCCTGTAACGGGGGAATCGGTAGTGAACGACAGTGGTCCGGCGCTGCTATCCTGTCCGAGCGCAAGGCGGCGCTGCGCAGCAAGGGCAGGCCCCCTTGCAAGCAGCGCCAACGCAGCGACCGGGCGGGAGAGCAAGCCAGACACTACCGATTCCCCCGTTACGGGCCGCTAGCCCTTGACCGCACCGGCGGTGAGGCCGGACACGATGTAACGCTCGAACGCGATTGCGAGGATCACCGGCGGGACGACCGCCAGCACCCCCGCCGCATTGATGAACGAGAAGCTGATCGTGAAATCCGACGTGAACGAGGCGACGATGATCGGCATCGTCTGCGAGGCCGGCGTCTGCGTGAACATGAGCGCCAGCAGGAACTCGTTCCAGCTCGTGAGGAACGTAAAAAGCATTACGGCGACGAGCGACGGCAGCGCGAGCGGGAGGAACACCCGCAGAAGCGCCTGCAGCCGCGAGCAGCCGTCGACGCGCGCCGCCTTGTCGAGCTCGTCGGGCAGCGACTCGAAGTACCCGAGCAGGATGAAGACGCTGAAGGGCACGGTGATCGCGAGATACGTGATCACGAGCGACAACACGTTGTCGAGGAGTCCGAGCTTGCGGATGAACAGGAAGAACGGCACGACGAGCGCGATATCCGGTATGACGCGCGTGGTGAGCATGAAGTAGATCGACGCCGAGCGCCCGGCGAAGCGTATCTTCGCCATCGCGTAGGCCGCCGGAACGGCGACGAGAAGATTCAGGACCACGACCGCGAGCGCCACGATCAGGCTATTGCCCATTGCCGGCACGAGGTTCCGCGCCGTCGACGGGATGAACTTGCCCGTCGCCGGGTCGCCGCGCCGCCGTGTTTCGTACGTGACGGTTTCCTCGGGCGACGTGAAGATCGCCCGGAAGTTCTCGAGCGTCGGCGCATGCGGTATCCAGTGCGGCGGCACCGACGTGATCTCGGTCTCCGGTTGGAACGACGACGACACCATCCACGCGACCGGCGCGAGCACGTACGCGAGAAAGAGCGCCGACGCGCCGAAGAGCAGCAAGCGGCGGCCGAGCGTGCGCGCGGCCATCGTCACAGGTTGCGCCCCAGCGTGCGGATGATCGAGAAGGCGAGCAGGAACGTCACGAGCGCGATGATGTAGGCGAGCGCCGCGCCGGTGCCGAACGAGAGCCGGCGAAACGTCTCGACGTAGACCTCCCATGCGACGACGTGCGAGGCGTCGGCGGGGCCGCCCTCCGTCAGGATGAAGAACAGATCGAAGTGGCGGACCGCCATCATCGTCTCGTAGATCATCACCAGCATGAAGCCCGGGCGAAGCTGCGGCAGCGTCACGTGGAAGAAGCGTTGCCACACGTTCGCGCCGTCGACCTTCGCGGCGCTATAGAGGTCCGCGGAAATCGACTTCATCGTCACGAGCAGCAGGATCGTCGCGAGCGGCACCTCCTTCCAGACGAAGGCGTTCGCGATCAGCGCCAGCGTCTTGCGCGTGTCGCCGAGCCACACCATGTACTTGTCGATGAAGTCGAGCTGGTAGAGGAGTCCGTTGAGCGCGCCGTAGCCCGAGTCGTAGATCCATTTCCACATCAGCCCGTCGGCGACGTAAGGGATCGCCCAGGGGACGAGCAGCATCGCCGAGAGGAAGCGCCGGCCGCGGAACTGCTCGTTCAGCAACAACGCCATCAGGAGCGCGATCAGCATGATGGCCGCCACCGACATCACCGTGAACGACGCGGTGCGCCCGACCGACGCCCAGAACTGCGGATCGTGGAAGACGCGAACGTAGTTGTCGAACCAGACGAACGGGACCCGGTGCGGGCGCGTGAGCTTGAGGTCGAACAGGCTGATCCAGAACGAGTACACCACCGGGAACACGGCGACGGCGAGCAGCACCAGCATCATCGGCGCCAGGAACAGCATCGCGCTGCGCTGGTCGTAGCCGCTCACGTGATGGCGGAACGCGCCGCGGGCGGCGCCCGCCGCAATGCTCACGGTGTCGGAGGCAGTGCTGGCCATCGTGCGGCCGGCGGGCCGGGAGCGCCGGCGCGCCGGTCAACTCAGCTCTGTTTCTTGAGGTCGTTCCAGCTTTGTGCGGACTTCCTGAGCGCCTCGTCGACCGACGCCTTGCCGACGATCGCCGACTGCCATGCCGTGCCGTTCTGCTCGTCCCACTCGCCGAACCAGCGGCTGATCACGTCTTTCTTCCGCGCGAGCGCCTGCTGCTTCTCGACCATGTCGATGTCCGCGTACTTCTGGTAGGCGGCGCGGATCTCGGGGTCCTGGAACAGCGGTTTCACGCCGAAGCCGCTGCCGACGTCGAGGAACATCAGCTTCTGGAACTGATACTTCCCGTCGGCCTTGCCGCCGAACCATTCGATCAGCTTGACGGCGTTGGCGGCGCGCGCCTTGTTCGCGGCTGCCTGCGGCGTCATGCCGTAGAAGCGCATCCAGCCCACGGTCGCATGCGATCCGCCCGGCCCGGCGGGCATCAGCGCCTGCTTGACGCGGCCGGCGATCTGCGACTGCTGCGGATCGTTGAGCGTCCGGATGCGGTAGCGGCCGATCAGCGCGAATGCATGGTTGCCCGAGCTGAACGCCTTGAGGCCGTTCAGCTCCCCGATCTCGACGCAGGCGGGCGACACGATCTTGTGCTTGTTGACGGCATCGACGACCCATTGGAGCGCTGCGCGCGCGCCGTGCTTCGGATCGGCCATCACCGCATTGCCGGCGTCGTCGACGAAACGGCCACCGTGCGAGAAGACGAGCGCCGACATGAACTCGATCAGCCACGTCTCGCGCGCCATCGACAGCATCAGCGGGTAGTCGGACAGGCCCGCTTTCTTGATCTTCAGCGACTGCTCGACGACCTCGTCCCAGGTCGCGGGCGGCGCGGCGATTCCGGCCTTCTTGAGCTTGTCCTCGTCGTAGAAGAAGGCCATGTAATCGGTGTAGTACGTGAGGCCGTACTGGTGGCCCTTGTACATCATCGACTGCGTGCAGAAGTCGCTCGCGTCGGCGTTGTACTTCATGAGCTCGGGATAGCCGTCGACCGGCACGAGCCAGCCGGCATCCACCCACTCGGGCAGCCACGTGTCCGACACCCAGAGCACGTCGAGCGGTGCCTTGCCGACGAACTTGGTGATCATCGTCTCGCGGTACTGGGCCCACGGCGCGTTGTTGTAGTTGACCTTGACGCCGTACTTCGCCTCGAAGGCGCTCAAATGGCTCTTCACCTGGTCCACGCCCGCCGACCACGTGAAGAAGTTGAGGTCGTCGCCCGCGGCGAGCGCCGGATTGCCGAGCGGTGCAAGGCCGGTGCCGGCGAGCCCCGCTGCCGCGGACATCTTGAGGAAGTCGCGCCGGCCGATGCGGCGCTTGGAGTGCTCGCTCATTGCAGTGTCCTCCCCGGGAAGCCGGCCGGCCGCCGCCGGCGCGAATACGTGTGTCTGGGAGGGCGCCGCGACGCGTTTCCTCGCGCCGCCGCCCGTGCTCGAAATCGCGGCGAATGTACCGCCGGCGCCTTATGTCGTCAAGCGACGAGTTCCGGTTCCGCCAACCGGGTTTCGAGCGCCGCCGGTAACCCGGCGAGGAAGCCGCGCACGTACATCGCGATGACGTCGTCGACGGGCACCGGGTTGTCGCTGCGATAGACGTGCCGGCGAATCGCGAGGTGCGACACGGCCCCGTGCAGCGTCCACGCGAGCTCGTGGCATCGCGTCTTGTCCCGCGGCAGGCGCAGCCCGCGCTCGTGCGCGGCCTCCGCCATGATCAGCTCGAGCATTCGCGTGATGATCTCGGCGATGTAGTGCGGCGCCATGTCGACCTCGGCGAGCGAGGCGTACAGGAACAGGCGCAGCCAGCGTCGCTTCAGCACGCCGGCGTAGTACTCGCGATAGAACGCCGTGAGCCGGTCCTCCATCGTCCTGCTGCGGTCGGCCAGCTGCACGAACCACGCCGCGCGGAACGGGCCCACGATCTCGGATTTGTAGACCTCGTCGACGAGGGCGGCCTTCGTCGGGAAGAAGCGATACAGCAGGCGCTGCGACACCCCGCAGGCGTCGGCGAGGGCGCGCGTCTGGGCGGTCAGCCCGTATTCGGCGAAAAGGTCGGCCGCCTTGGCGAGGATCTGCGCGCGACGCTCCGCATGCGGCAGACGCGGCGTAATGCGCCGTCTCCGGCGCGCGCGCTTGCGGCTGCGGTTGAGCTGCTCGGCCAGAAGCTGCGACTTAGCGCGCATTCCCGCGCCTCCCTGGATCCACGATCCGCATCCGCGCGTTCCCCGATGTCGTCACTTGATGAAATAATATACGTTGAGCGCTGCCGGGCAGGCAACGATCCGCGTCAACGTCGGTCGGGAGGGTTACACGATGATCTTCGAAATGCGCACGTATCAGATCCAGGCAGGGAAAGCCCCGGAATTCCTGAAGGTCTATCAGGAGAACGGACTGGCCGTCATCACGCGCTATGCCAGGCTGATCGGCTGCTGGACGAAGGAGTCGGGCACGCTCAATTCGGTCGTGTTCCTGTGGGCGTACGACGACTTCGCGCATCGCACCGCGCAGCGGGCGAAGCTCGCGCAGGATCCGCAATGGGCGGCGTTCACGCCGACGATCCTCCCCTATCTCGT
>JBLMWW010000230.1:0-11377 GCA_050257435.1 Rudaea sp. | reverse complement strand
GCTCGTTCATGGCGCATCACCAGGGCATGACGCTGCTCTCCCTCGCGCATCTGCTACTCGCCGGACCGATGCAGAAGCGCTTCGGGTCGGACCTGCTGTTCCAGGCAACGCTTCTGCTGCTGCAGGAGCGCATTCCAAAGGAGGCCGCACTCTATTCGCACCCCGCCGAGCTCTCGGCGATTCGCGGGATTTCCGGCATCCCGGAGGCGCCGATACGCGTGATCGCCAGTCCCGACACGCCGCTGCCCGAGGTGCAGCTGTTGTCGAATGGCAGATACCACGTCATGGTCACGAACGCCGGCGGCGGAAGCTCCCGGTGGAAGGACCTCGCCGTCACCCGCTGGCGCGAAGACAGCACCTGCGACAATTGGGGCACGTTCTGCTACATCCGTGACGTGGCGAGCGGGGAGTTCTGGTCGACCGCGCATCAGCCGACGCTCGAGCGGCCGACGCACTACGAGGCGATATTCACCGAGGCACGCGCCGAATTTCGCCGGCGCGACCATGACTTCGAGACGCACACCGAGATCGTCGTTTCGCCGGAGGACGACATCGAGGTGCGCCGAATCCGCATCACCAACCGGTCGCGGACGCGGCGGACGATCGACGTCACCAGCTTCGCGGAAGTCGCTCTCGCGCCGCCCGCCGCGGACGCCTTGCATCCGGCGTTCAGCAAATTGTTCGTGCAGACCGAGATCGTGGCGTCGCGGCAAGCCATCCTGTGCACGCGCCGGCCTCGATCGCTGGAGGAGCAGCCTCCCTGGATGTTTCATCTGATGGCGGTGCACGGGGCCGAGACGGGAAACGTGTCCTACGAGACCGACCGCATGCGGTTCATCGGCCGCGGGCGTACGGTCGCCGCTCCGCAGGCGGTCACCGACGTGGAAAGGCTTTCGGGCAGCGCGGGTTCCGTGCTCGATCCGATCGTCGCGATTCGTCATCGGATGAGCCTCGGTCCGCATCAGACGGCGACGATCCATATTGCTTCCGGCGTCGGCGAAACGCGCGACGCCGCGCTGGGCCTCGTCGCCAAGTACCAGGATCGGCATCTCGCGGACCGCGTTTTCGATCTCGCGTGGACGCACAGCTTTGTGACGCTGCGGCAGATCAATGCGACCGAGTCCGATGCGCAGCTCTATAGCCGCCTCGCAAGCTCGATCATCTACGCCAATGCCTGGCTGCGGGCGGAAGCCGGCGTCCTGGTGCGCAACCGGCGCGGGCAATCCGGCCTGTGGAGCTATGCGATTTCCGGCGACTTGCCGATCGTTCTGCTGCAGATCGGAGACTCGGGAAACATCGATCTCGTGCGCCGCATGGTTCAGGCGCATGCGTACTGGCGGTTGAAAGGATTGGCGGTGGACCTCGTGATATGGAACGAAGACCGAAGCGGCTATCGCCAGGTCCTTCAGGACCAGATCATGGGGCTGATCGCCGCCGGCGTCGAGGCGCACGTGATCGATCGACCGGGCGGGATCTTCGTACGGCGGGCCGAGCAGATCGCGGAAGAGGACCGCGTCCTCATCCAGTCCGTCGCACGCGCCATCATCACCGATGGCCGGGGGAGCCTCGCGGAGCAGATCAACCGTCGCGGCCCGGCGGAGGTGCGGGTGCCGCGCCTCGTGCCGACGCGAAACCACCGCGGCGATGCCGCTCCGGCCGAACCGTCCGCGCGCGAATTGATCCTGTTCAACGGGCTTGGAGGATTCACGCTCGACGGCAGCGAGTACGTCATCACGATCGGCCCGGGGCAGGCGACGCCCGCGCCGTGGGCCAATGTGCTGGCGAACCCGCATTTCGGAACGGTGATCTCCGAAAGCGGGCTCGCCTACACATGGGGCGAGAACGCCCACGAGTTCCGTCTCACGCCCTGGTACAACGATCCCGTGACCGATGCGAGCGGAGAAGCCTGCTTCCTCCGCGACGAGGAGTCCGGCCACTTCTGGTCGCCCGCACCGCTGCCCGGGCGCGGCGCCGGCACCTATGTCACCCGTCACGGCTTCGGCTACAGCGTCTTCGAGCACGGCGAAGATGGCATCAGCTCCGAGCTGTGGGTTTACGTGGCCATCGACGCATCGGTGAAGTTCTCGGTGCTGAAGGTTCGCAACACCTCGGGCCGCTCGCGCCGGCTCTCGGCCACGGGCTACGTTGAATGGGTGCTCGGCGATCTGCGGCCGAAGACGACGATGCACGTCATCACCGAGATCGAGGCGAAGAGCGGCGCGCTGCTGGCGCGCAATTCCTACAACACCGAGTTCCCGGACCGCGTGGCCTTCTTCGATGTGGACGACCCGACCCGCAGCGTGAGCGGTGACCGGACCGAATTCCTGGGGCGCAACGGCGGCCTTCGCCATCCCGCGTCGATGGTGCGATCGCGCCTCTCCGGCAAGGTGGGCGCGGCACTCGATCCGTGCGGCGCCATCCAGGTCGCGTTCGAACTGGCGGCCGGTCAGGAGCGCGAGATCGTGTTCCGGCTCGGCATGGGCCGCAATGCCGCCGATGCGGGCGCGCTCGTGCAACGTTTCCGCGGATCGACTGCGGCGCGGGGCGCGCTGGACACGGTACGGGCACACTGGACGCGCGTGCTCGGCGCCGTGCAGGTGGAAACGCCGGACGTGCCGCTCAACGTGCTGGCGAACGGCTGGCTTCTATACCAGACGATGGCGTGTCGCCTGTGGGCGCGGAGCGGCTACTACCAATCGGGCGGGGCCTTCGGCTTCCGCGACCAATTGCAGGACACCATGGCGCTCGTGCACGCCGAAGCCGCGCTCACGCGCGAGCATCTCCTTCGCTCCGCGGCGCGTCAATTCGTGGAAGGCGATGTCCAGCACTGGTGGCATCCGCCGTCGGGTCGGGGCGTCCGGACGCGGTGCTCGGATGACTATCTCTGGCTGCCTCTCGCGACGGCACGCTATGTGAGCGTGACCGGAGACGCCGGCGTGCTCGACGAGTCGATCCCGTTCCTGGAAGGTCGTCCCGTGAGCCCCGGGGACGATTCCTACTACGATCTTCCCGGCCGGTCCGACGAATCGGCGAGCCTCTACGAGCATTGCGTGCGCGCAATCGTGCACGGTCTGCGATACGGCGCGCACGGTTTGCCGCTGATGGGCTCCGGCGACTGGAACGACGGCATGAACCTGGTCGGGATCAAGGGCACCGGTGAAAGCGTCTGGTTGGGCTTCTTCATTTGCTACGTGCTGAAGCAGTTCGCCGAAGTCGCGCGCGCGAAGGGCGACGCGTCGTTCGCCCAGCGATGCGAGGCGGAGGAGGGCGTCCTTCGCCGGAACCTCGAGCAGCATGGCTGGGATGGAGGGTGGTATCGACGTGCATACTTCGATGATGGCTCGCCGCTGGGATCGGCGAGCAACGCCGAATGCCGCATCGACTCCATTGCGCAGAGCTGGTCGGTACTATCGGGCGCAGGCGATGCCACGCGCTCGCGGATGGCCATGAACGCCGTGGACGAGCATCTCGTGCGCCGCGACGACGCGCTGATCCAGCTTCTGGATCCACCCTTCGACCGATCGAATCTCGACCCGGGCTATATCAAAGGCTACGTCCCGGGCGTCCGCGAGAACGGTGGCCAGTACACACACGGCGCGATCTGGTCGGCGATGGCATTCGCGGCCATGGGCGATCGCGAGCGAGCCTGGGAGCTCGCGACGATGATCAATCCGGTCAACCATGCGCGAACGCGCGAAGGCATGTCCACCTACGCGGTCGAGCCCTATGTGATCGCCGCCGATGTCTATGCGTTGGCGCCGCATACCGGTCGCGGTGGATGGAGCTGGTACACGGGCTCGGCCGGCTGGATGTATCGCTTCATCGTCGAGTCCTTGCTGGGCCTCACGCGCGAAGGTGATCGGCTGCGCTTCACGCCATGCCTCCCGGCGGATTGGGCTGCGTTCGGCATGCGCTACCGGTATGGAGAAACCCCGTACGAGATCGCCGTCCGGCAGGTGCTCGCGGACGCCGGCCAGACAAGCGAGGCAACCCGAGTAACGGTGGATGGCGTCGCGCAGCCAGACCGTTCGGTGCACCTCGTCGACGATCGCGCCACGCATCAGGTATCGGTCGAAGTGCACGCGGCGGCAAGCCGCTCCGACTCCTCACCCCTTCGATAACACCTGCACAAGAATCTTCCAACCGGTGGCGATGCTCGCGGGGTCAATCGGCTGATCATCGACGGGATCGTCGGCCTCGTCGACCTGGTCGAGGCGATGCATTACAACATCGCCAGCGTGCCGGCCATACTCGCCAAGCCGAAGCGAGATCAGACGACCGGCATCACCCGGTTGGTCTATCAGAGCGTCCGTGGCGTATCCGGCTTCGTCGGGCGCCGACTCGACGGATTGTTGGCGCGGCTGGAGCCCTTGCTGGGCGAGAAAGGCACCTCACCAAGACGCGAGGCGTTGCTCGCGGCGCTCAATGGCGTTCTCGGCGACTATCTCGCGGCGTCGAACAACCCGTTGGCGCTCACCATGCACCTGCGTCGCGGCGGTATCGCGCTGCCGGACGAGCGCCGGCAACTGGCGGCGGCGATACCGGAAGCGCATGGCAAGCTCGTCGTGTTGCTGCACGGCTTGTGCATGAACGATTTGCAGTGGAAACGAAACGGGCACGATCACGGCGCTGCGCTCGCACGGGACCTCGGGTACACGCCGGTCTATTTGCATTACAACAGCGGGCTCCATATCTCGAGCAACGGTCGTGCGTTCGCCGAACTGCTCGAAACGCTGGTGGAGCTCTGGCCGCAGCCGCTGAGCGAACTCGTGCTCATCGGGCACAGCATGGGGGGACTGGTCGCGCGCAGCGCCTGCCATTACGGCGCAGCGGCGCGCCACGCGTGGCCGAGTCGTCTCGACAAGCTGGTCTTCATCGGCACGCCGCACCATGGTGCGCCGCTCGAGCGGGGCGGCAACTGGGTGGACACGCTCCTGAGCGCGAGCGCGTACTCCGCTCCGCTGGCGCGCCTGGGCAAGATCCGCAGCGCCGGGATCACCGACCTGCGGTTTGGCAATCTGCTGGACGAGGACTGGCACGAGCGCGATCGCTTCAAGCGCAGCGGCGACCTCCGCGTGCCGGTGCCGCTGCCGAAAGGTGTCGCGTGCTACGCCATCGCCGCAACCGTGGGCAAGAAGCCGGGGAATTTCCGCGACGGGTTGATCGGCGACGGCATCGTGCCACTGGCCAGCGCGCTCGGCCGCCACGCAGACAGGAGGCTCGCCCTGGCGTTCGACGAGTCGCGCCAGCACGTCATCCGCGGTGCCAACCACCTCGATCTGCTGAGTCGTCCGGAAGCGTACGAGCAGATCAAACGATGGCTGGGTGCGCCGGGTTGAGCACTCCGCCGATCGCGCCGTATTGCGAGGCACCGAGCAGCACGAAAGCGTTCGACGCGGCATCGAGCAGACGACCTCGCCCGCGCCGAACTTCACCGACCGTTGGCGTTGCCAGCAGGTGCTCGATGCCATCCGCGCATCCTCGCGCGATGGACGACCGGCGAGGTTGGATTGAAGCCGGGCGCGGCGCGGCCTCAGGCCGCTGCCGCAGGCCCGGCGGGCTCCTTGATGGTGATGCGCCACAGCGTGCGTGGATCGCCCGGATCGGTGAGCGTCGCGGAATGCAGCAGCGACGGATTGTCCCAGATCACCACGTCGCCCACGGCGTAAGGCAGCGACAGGACATAACGATCCTGCGTGGCGTGGTCGGCCAGTTCGTCGAGCAGTTGCTTCGCTTCGTCGTCGGGCATGCCGACGATCCCGAACGAGCTTCCCGACACCGCGTACAGCGCCTGGCGGCCCGTCACCGGATGCCGGCGCACGACCGGGTGCGTGATCACCGGCATCTTCGCCTTCTGCTCCGGGGTAAGCACCGATGCCACCGTGCGGCTCGCCTCGTCGAGATCGTTGCGGTTCCCGTAGTGATGGATCGCCACGAGATTGTCGATGCGTGCGCGCATCGCGCGCGGCAATCCTTCGTACGCCGCGTACTGGTTCGCGAACAGCGTGTTGCCGCCCCGGCTCGGCACCTCGAGCGAGTACAGGGTCGTGGCGCGCGCGGGCACCGGCAGGTACGAGTAATCGGTATGGAAATACGTTCCCGCGTCCGCGAGCCCGAGCGGCTCGCCCCGTTCGTCACGGCGGTTCGAGAGGATCAGGATGTTCGGATCGTCGGGATGATGAAACTGGTCGATGACGTGCGGCTCGGGCGGCCCGAAGCGCCGCGCCCAGGCGACGAAGGCCGCGGGCGCGAGCTGCTGCGCGGGGACGACGAGCACCTGCGCGTCGTAGAAAATCCGTTCGATTGCAGCGAAAGCGTCGGCCGCGATCGGCTTCGCGAGGTCGGCGCCGAGCAGGCGTGCGCCGAAGCCGTCTGCAATCGGAGTGGTTGCGAACACGGCGTGCGCTATTTCACGTAGGCCGGCATGAGCTGGCGGGGCAGCCACAACACCGCGTCCGGGAGCAGGATGACGGCGACCAGCACGAGCAGCATCGGGACGAACAGGATGACGGTGTCGCGGACTGCGTCCTTGATCTTGATCCCCCCGATCGAGCACGCGATCATCAGGCATAGCCCGTACGGGGGCGTGACCAGTCCGTAGGCGATGGATATCACGCCGATGATCGCGAAGTGGATCGGGTGCATGCCGACCTTGTGGGCGAGCGGGGCGAGGATCGTGCCGACGATGATGATCGCCGGGATGGCATCGATGAAGCAGCCGATGAACACGAACGCGGCGGCGGTGATGAAGCCGACGCTGGTGACTCCGCCACCGAGTCCCGCCACCATGTTGACCACGAGCTGGGGAATGCGGAACCACGCGAGGATCCACCCGAACGCCGACGCGGTCCCGATGCAGAACAGGGCGATGCCCGCGAACCGGGCGGAGTCGTAGAGGGTACGACGCAGCTCCTTGACGCGCAGCGAGCGGTAGACCGCTGCGCCGAGCAGCATCGCATAGAGCACTGCGACGACGGAAGCCTCGGTCGGCGTGAAGAAGCCGCCGACGATGCCGCCGACGATGATGCCGGGCGTGAGGATCGGCAGCACGGCGTGCAGCATGGCCGAGCCGAGCTGGCGCAGCGACGCCCGGGGGTAGACCGGGTAGTTGCGATTCCTCGCGAACAGGTACACGGCGATCATCAGCGAAAGGCCCATCAGCGTGCCGGGAAGGACGCCGGCGAGGAACAGGCCGCCGATCGAAACCGAAATGACACCGCCCCAGACGACCATCAGGATCGATGGGGGAATGATGACGCCCATCACCGCCGCGCAAGCGACCAGCGCGACGCTGAATTGCGTGTCGTAGCCCTGCTTCTTCATCGCGGGAATGAGCACGCCGCCCACGCCGGCCGCCTCCGCCGTGGACGAGCCGGAGATCCCGGCGAACAGCATCGACACGAGCACGCTCACATGGCCGAGCCCGCCCGGCATGTGGCCGACGAGCGCGCGGGACAGGTTGATGAGCTTTTCGGTGATGCCGGCCGAATTCATCAGGTTCGCCGCGAGCATGAAGAACGGGATCGCGAGCAGCAGGAACGAGTTGTATGCCTTGAACATCTCGTTCAGCAGCTGGAAGGGGGTGAGCCGGTCGTCGATGAAGAACACCGGGATGCACGCGAGTCCCAGCGCGAAGGCGACCGGCACGCGCATGACGATGAGGACCGCAAACACGCCGAACAATATCGCGGCGACTTCGCCCGGGCTCATGACGACGCGTCCAGGTACTGCTTCACGTCGCCGGCGAGATGCTCGAGCGTGAACGACAGCCAGGCGATGCCTGCGAGCGGCCACGCGATGTACATCGTCAGCATGTTGATGCCCGTCATCTCGGAATTCTGGATGAACCCGAACTGCGCGAAGCTCACGCCGTACCAGGCGAAGACGGCGGCCAGGAGCAGCACGCAGACGTGGACGATCATCGCGGCCACGGCCTTGCCGCGCGCGCTGCGCGGCGTCGGCAGCACGTCGACCTCGAAGTGGGTGCCGTCGCGTACGGCAATGGTCGCGCCGAGCATGACGAGCCAGATCAGACAGAACCGCGCCACTTCCTCGGTCCAGATATAGCGGGGGATGAAGTCGACGAAGCGCGAGGCGATCTGTAGCGTGACCGGCACGATCATGGCCGCGATCAGCAGCGTGATCGCGGCCTGAAGCGCCCGGTAGATCCACGCATTCAGCGCGCGCATGCCGAAGGAGGTGCCCGGCGTGTGGGCACGCGGGGGTGTGCGGCCGGTTCGCCGCCGGTGCGCGCCCAACGCAACGCGATCAGTGGATCGCGTTGACGCGATTCAGGATCGCGGTGGCGTCGATCTCCTTGGCGTACGCCTGCTTCACGGGCTCCGCGAGTTCGAGCAGCTTGGCCCGCTCGGTGAACGGGAACGTCTTGAGCTTGCCTTCCTTCTCGAGCTTCGCCAGCAGCCCGGCATCCTCCGACGACTCGATCTGCCGCCCGTAACGTCCCGCCTCGGGGCCCGCCTTCAGGATCGCGGCCTGCAGGTCGGGCGGCAGCTTGCGGAAGGTCTTGCCGGAGATGCAGATCGGCCGCACCGTGATCGCGTGCTGGGTGAGCGAGATGTCAGGGCCGACTTCGTAGAACTTCATGGCGTTCAGGCCGGCTGCCTCGTTCTCGGCGCCCTGGATGACGCCCGTCTGGATCGCGTTGTACACCTCGTTGTACGCGATCACCGAGGGCTTGGCGCCGATCGCCTGGAACATCTGGGTCTGGATCGGGGCGCCCATCACGCGCATGCTGAAGCCGCGCAGCTCGGCCATGTTGCGGATCGGCTTGGTGGCGATGATGTTGCGGGTTCCTCCGCCGGCATAGCCGATGATCATCACGTCGGCCTTCTTCGAGACGTCGTCGACGATGGGCTGGAAGGCGTCGGAATCCAGCACCTTGTTCCAGTGGTCGAGGTCGCGGAAGAGGAACGGCATGTCGAGCAGCGGCGCGGCCTTCGCGAACTTCGACATGTGCGCCGGCGAAACGATCGCGTAGTCGACCGAGGTGCCCTGGCTCATGTACTGGAAATAGTCGGGCTCGATGCCGAGCTCGCTGTTCCGGTGGAGCACGAAATTGACCGGCTTCCCGTAGTACTTCTTCACCAGCTCCTCGAACTTGAGGAGGGCCTTGTTGAACGGATGGTCGTCGGCGAACTGCACCGCCCCGTGCAGCGTGATCGTCTGGGCCGATGCGCCGAATGCGAACATCAGGGCACCCAGCAGGAACGGCCGTACCAGGATCCGGATCAGGTGGTGCATGGTTTCCTCCTTGGATTGTCGCGGGGGCAAGCTCGGGCGTCGGTCTGGCCTCCGTGGGACGACCTCCCGCGCGGGCATTCAACCCCCGCCTCGACGCGGCTGTCAACGGGTGGCGCCGGAATCCTGCGGCCGTTGCGCCTGCGATGGGCACTGGCAAGTGTCGGGAGGTGGAATCGGTTGATTCGTGACGGCGCTCGACAACCGGGTCGCGGAGACGTTACCGTTGCGCAATCATGCAAGGGCCACCTCGTTCGCGCGTCCCTGCACAGCGAGTGCACGTATGAAGAAGTTCGGACTGGGCATCGTCGGCCTCGGCATGGCGCTCAAGCCGCATCTGCTGGCGCTCGCGGACCTCGCCGGTCGCATCGAAGTCGTCGGCGCGTACAGCCCGAGTGCCGAACGGCGTGCGGCCTTCTCCACGCAAACCGGGATTCCAACCGTCGACGCGCTGGAGCGATTGCTCGCCGACCCGCGCGTCGCCGCGCTGCTGGTTCTCACGCCGCCGCGGACCCACGTCGACATTGCAACTCGAGCCGCCGTCGCCGGCAAGGACGTGCTGCTCGAGAAGCCGGTCGATGTCAGTCTGCCGGGTGCGCAGGCGCTGGTCGAGCGGTTCGAGGCGCATCGGAGGACGTTGGGAGTCGTCTTCCAGCACCGGTTTCGACCCGGCGCTCTGCGGCTCGCGCAATTGCTACAGGCGAACGAACTGGGAAGGCTGCTCGACGTGTCGGCGTCGATTCGCTGGTGGCGTCCGCCGGAGTATTTCGCGCAGCCGGGCCGGGGGATGCTGGCCCGTGATGGCGGCGGTGTGCTGCTTACCCAGGCGATCCACACGCTCGACCTGCTGCTCGCGCTGGCCGGGCCGGCACAGCGCATCGCCGCGGTGTGCCGCACCAGTCCACTGCGGCGGATCGACACCGAGGATATCGCGTGCGCGAGCGTGACCTTCGCGAGCGGAGCCATCGGAGTGATCGACGCGACCACCACCGCGTATCCCGGGTATCCGGAGTGCATCCAGCTCGCAGGGGAAAACGGGAGTGCGAAGCTGGAAGCGGAAGCGCTGAGCGTTCGCTGGCACGATGGACGAACCCTCGACGTCGCGGGCGCCAGCGCCGGGGGCGGTGGCGCCGATCCGATGGCCTTCTCGCACGGGCCGCATCGGTTGCTCATCGAGGATTTCGTCGATGCGGTCGAGCAGGGCCGGACGCCCCGGGTCAGCGGCCGCAGCGCGCTTCGCGTGCAGGCACTGATCGAGGCGATGCTGCTCGGCTCACGGGAGATGCGGTTCGTCGACGTCGCGCAGACCGACGGGAGGTGACCGATCGTCAGCAGCCCGAGGGGTGTACTCGCCTGCGCGCCTCGACCCTGTCCGATCAAGCGGTCCCGGCTTCCGTTCAGCGTGGTGCCATGAACAGCGAACGTGCGAGCAAATACGGCTTCGCCGCGACACACGATGCGCCGATTCCGTACCTGCAGCGGATCCGGGACTACTACCAGGCGCTGGGTTATGGCGCGCCGTACGAGTGGGCGCACTACGCCGAGGTGCCGTTCCATCCGCTGAACACGCCTTTGTCCAAGTCCCGGATCGCGCTCATCACGACCGCGGCGCCCTATCGACCGGACAGGGGCGATCAGGGGCCAGGAGCACCGTACAACGCGAAGGCAAAGTTCTACACCGTCTACTCCGGGGATACGGCGCAGGACCACGACTTGCGCATCTCGCATATCGCCATCGACCGCAAGCACACCACGGGCGAGGATCCGGCCACCTACTTCCCGTTGAATGCAATGCGCCATAGCGCGGCGTCGGGCCGCATCGGTTTGGCTCCGCGCTTCCATGGCGTCCCGACCAATCGCAGTCATCGTGTCACGCTTGAAGTCGATTGCCCGGAACTCGTCGCCCGCTGCGCGACCGACCGCATCGACGCTGCCATCCTGGTTCCCAACTGCCCGGTGTGCCACCAAACCGTCAGCCTCGCCGCGCGACTGCTGGAGCAAAGCGGTATTTCCACTGTCGTCATGGGCTGTGCCAAGGATATCGTCGAGTATGTTGGCGTGCCCCGATTTCTCTTCTCCGATTTCCCGCTCGGCAACGGCGCCGGGCGGCCGAAGGACC
>JBLMWW010000229.1:0-11791 GCA_050257435.1 Rudaea sp. | reverse complement strand
AACGACCGTGACGTTCCCGTCGACGTCTTTCTCCACGCCGACGCACCGCACGATGTACGCGTAGCGCAGCCGTACCTCGCTCCCCGGCGACAGGCGGAAGTAGCCCTTCGGCGGATGCTCGGCGAAGTCGTCGCGCTCGATCCACAACTCGCGGCCGAACGGCAGCTCGCGGCGTCCCTGCTCGGGATGCTGCGGATGAT
This sequence comes from Rudaea sp., assembly GCA_050257435.1. Lineage (GTDB taxonomy): Bacteria > Pseudomonadota > Gammaproteobacteria > Burkholderiales > Casimicrobiaceae > VBCG01. The sequence continues at coordinate 11,591 of JBLMWW010000229.1, read as the reverse complement.
TCGGCGCACTGCACGCCTCGCTCGCGCCCTGCGGATAGTTGTCGATGACGAGCCGGACGGGGTCGAGCACGGCCAAGCGCCGCGGCGCCGACGCGTTGAGGTCGTCGCGCATGGTGTCCTCGAGCACGCTCATGTCGATCCACGAGTCGGACTTCGATACGCCGATGCGCTCGGCGAAGGCGCGGAACCCGGCCGGCGTGTACCCGCGGCGCCGCGCGCCGACCAGGGTCGGCATGCGGGGATCGTCCCAGCCATCCACGTGCCCCTCGTCGACGAGCTTCAAAAGCTTGCGCTTGGAGAGGACGACGTACGTGAGGTTGAGGCGCGCGAACTCGTACTGACGCGGCAGCGGGCGCTCGAGCTTCCCGCCGCCGGCGAGCTTCTCGATGACCCAGTCGTAGAGCGGCCGATGGTCCTGGAATTCGAGCGTGCAAATCGAGTGCGTCACCCGCTCCAGCGCGTCGGAGATGCAATGCGTGTAGTCGTAGAGCGGGTAGATGCACCACCTGTCACCGGTCCGGTGATGCCGCGCGTGGCGAATGCGGTAGATCACCGGGTCGCGCATGTTCACGTTGGGGCTCGCCATGTCGATGCGCAGCCGCAGCACGTGCGCGCCGTCCGGGAACTCGCCGGCGCGCATGCGGCGCAGGAGGTCGAGGTTCTCGGCGACGCTGCGAGCGCGGTACGGACCGGCGACTCCCGGCTCGGTCAACGTGCCGCGCGTGGCGCGAAGCGCTTCGGCCGACTGGCTGTCGACGTACGCGAGGCCCTGCTCGACGAACCACTCGGCGAACGCGTACAGCGCGTCGTAGTAGTCCGACGCGTGGTAGCGATGCGTCCCCCAGTCGTAGCCGAGCCAGCGCACCGAATCGGCGATCGAGTCCTCGTACTCGACGTCCTCCTTGAGCGGGTTGGTGTCGTCGAACCGCAGATGGCACGTGCCGCCGTTCTCGGCGGCGAGGCCGAAATTGAGCACGATCGACTTGGCGTGGCCGAAGTGGAGGTAGCCGTTGGGCTCCGGCGGAAACCGCGTGACGACGCGGCCGCCATACGTGCCGAGAAGTTTGTCCTCGGCGATGATCGCGCGGATGAAGTTCGGCGCCGCTACCGGGACCTCGCCACCGTGTGTGGGCGCAGGCGCCTGCACCGCAGGGACCGCTGCCACGCCGGCATTGCCTTCTTGCGGTGCAGCATGGACGGTTTTGTTCATGAACAAGGACTCGAACATGCAATTTTAACCGTCGGACGGGGTGGCGTCACCGGCGGCGGCCGTAGAGAAAACGAGGCACGCTCCGGAAACCCGCGCCACGACGGGGTTTCCGGCGCATGCCTCGCGGATGACAGCGAATGTTTTCCACAAAACCTGTGGATAGTGATGTGCATATCTTGTAAATTCACTCGCTAAGTGCCACGCGGGGCAGGGAAAAGCGCCCCATGACGAAAATCGGGCCGCAAAAAAGATCCGTCGATTCAAAGACCTGCCCATTGCGCTCCGCGGGCCCTCGTCCCTCAAACGATCGGGCGCGCGGGTCGGATGACACGGGTTGATGGCGGGCGCCGCAGGCGGCCGATCATGATTTGTCCAGGACATAACGGTACCATTGTCGACCACAAGGCGCCGTTGCATGCCCGCCACGCCACGGCCCCGCCATGACCGATGATGCAGTGCGACAGACGACCCGGCAGCCGCTGCCGCAAGCGCCGGGATCGGTGACCGTGACGCCGGCCGCCGCGATCCTGCCGGTATCGCTGTTCGTCTCGTCCGCGCGGCTGCTGCTCGAACGGCAGCTCGGGCTTCTCTGGATCGCCGGCGAGATTTCCGCATGCACCCGCGCCGCGTCCGGGCATCTCTATTTCACCCTGAAGGACGCGAACGCGCAGGTCCGCTGCGTGTTTTACCGGCACAAGGCGCAGGGCCTTCCCTTTACGCTTCGCGAAGGGCTCGCCGTGGAGGTGCGCGCCGTGGCGTCGATCTACGAGCCGCGCGGCGAATTCCAGCTCAACGTGGAAACCGTGCGCCTGGCCGGCCTCGGCGCGCTGTACGAGCGCTTCCTCGCCCGCAAGCGCGCGCTCGAGGCGGCCGGGCTCTTCGACGCCGCGCGCAAGCGCCCGCTGCCCGCATTTCCGCGCTGCATCGGCATCGTCACGTCGCGACGCGCGGCCGCGCTGCGCGACGTGCTCACGACGCTCGCCCGGCGCTTTCCGGGCCTGCCCGCCATCGTGTACCCCGCCTCGGTGCAAGGTGCGACCGCTGCTGGCGAGATCGCCGCCGCGATCCGGCTCGCCAACGACCACGCGCGCGTCGACGTGGTGATCGTCTGCCGCGGGGGCGGATCGATCGAGGACCTGTGGGCGTTCAACGAGGAGGTCGTCGCGCGCGCCATTCATGCCTCGCGCCTTCCCATCGTCTCGGGCGTCGGCCACGAGACCGATTTCACGATCTGCGACTTCGTGGCGGACGTGCGCGCGGCCACACCCACCGCGGCCGCGGCACTCGTCGCCCCCGATCGCCGCACCCTTGCGCAAACGCTCGCCGGCCTGCAACGGCGACTCGCCCGCGCGTACGCGCATCGCGCGGGCAACGCGGCCCAGCGCCTCGATGGCGCCGCGCGCCGCCTCGTGCATCCGGCGGCGCGGCTGGCGCTTCAGGCGCGGCATGCGCGCGGCCTGCACGAGCGTCTCGCGCGCGCGCTCGCGCGGCACCGAAGCGAGGCCGCGCAGCGGCTGCGAGCCGCCCGCGCACGCTTGTCGCGCGAATTGCGAGCGCCGCTGCCGCAACAGGCGCGCATTGCGCTCGCCGCTCGGGCGTTCGCGCGGGCGGGCGCGGAGCGCCTTGCGCGTTCTGCGCGCGATCTCGAGCGTTTGGGCGCGGCCCTTGCGCTCCTGAACCCCAACGGCGTGCTCGAGCGCGGCTACGCGCTCGTCACCGACGACGCGGGCGAGATCGTGACCGACGCCGCGGCGTTGCGCGTCGGGGATGAGGTTGCGTTGACGCTGGCCACGGGAAGCGCGCGCACCCGCGTCACGGCCACGACGCCAGGCGACGACTGACGCACCGCTTTTACGCCTCCGCGGGGTCCGGATCGTCGACCGCGGCCTGGCCGCGCACGCGCGCGAAGACGTCCTGCGGCGCCTGGGCCGCGAGCCGCGGCGTCGCCACGGCGACGTCGGCGTTCTGCGCGCGGTGCCGCAACGCGTGGTCCATCAGCACGCAGGCGAGCATCGCCTCGGCGATCGGCGTTGCGCGGATGCCGACGCACGGATCGTGGCGCCCGTGGGTGTTGACGATCACCGGCCGGCCGGCCTTGTCGATCGAATGGCGGTCGAGGCGGATCGACGACGTCGGCTTGACCGCGATCGCGACGACGACGTCCTGCCCGGTGGAGATGCCGCCCAGGATGCCGCCGGCCTGGTTGCCCACGAACCCCTCCCGTGCCATCTCGTCGGAATGCTCGGTGCCCCGTTGCGCGACGGCGCGAAACCCGGCGCCGATCTCGACGCCCTTGACGGCATTGATGCTCATCATCGCGTAGGCGAGATCCGCGTCGAGCTTGTCGTAGACCGGCTCGCCCCAGCCGACCGGAACGCCCGTTGCCACGATCTCGATGCGTGCGCCGCACGAGTCGCCCGACTTGCGCAGCCGGTCCATGAACGCCTCGAGATCGTCGATCATCGAGCGATTCGCAGCGAAGAACGGGTTCGCGTCGACGTGCTCGAACCCCTCGAAGGGGATCGCATTCTCGCCGAGATGCGTCATGTGGCCGCGGATGCGCACGCCGTAGCGCTCGCCGAGCCATTTGCGCGCGATCGCGCCCGCGGCGACGCGCACCGCCGTCTCGCGCGCCGACTGCCGGCCACCGCCGCGATGGTCGCGGATGCCGTACTTGTGCCAGTACGTGTAGTCGGCATGACCCGGGCGAAACGTCTCGGCGATGTTCGCGTAGTCCTTGCTGCGCGCGTCCTCGTTGCGGATCAGGAGCGCGATCGGCGTGCCGGTCGTGCGCCCCTCGAATACGCCGGAAAGGATCTCGACACGGTCGGATTCGCGCCGTTGCGTCACGTGGCGCGACGTGCCGGGCCTGCGTCGATCGAGGTCGCGCTGGATGTCGTCCTCGCCCAGCGCGAGCCCTGGCGGGCAGCCGTCGACGACGCAGCCGATCGCCGGTCCGTGCGATTCGCCGAACGAGGTGACGCAGAAGAGCCTGCCGAATGTGTTCCCGGACATCGCGGTGCGTCGCGTGAGGTCGAAACCACTATATCACCCGCTCGCCACGCGAACCCGCGTGGTTCGAGGGCGCGCCTGCGCCGGCAGACGCACCCCGAAAACGCCGCCGGAAGCGTCAGCCGGGCTTGCCGTCCAGGCGCGGGCGCGTGAGGATCGGCCAGTAGCGCACCGCATAGAGCGCGAACGCCGCCGACCAGCACAGGCCCGAGACGACCACAGTCGCGCGGTAGAGGTCGGGCAGGGCGATGCCGCCGAACACGCGCACGATGGCCGCGACCTGGACGAGCGCATAGCACGCGACCTCGAAGCCGTCGGCGACGAGCGGACGCCCGGAATGGCCGCGCGCGGTGCGCGTCATCATGCCGATCGTCATGCCGCCGATGACACCGATCGTGAGCGCGTGCGTCGCGAACGGCGGCGCGATCACCCCCCATTCGGCGAGCGCGCGCAGGACGAGATGGACGACGACCCACGCGTACGCGGCATGGAGCACCCACACGAGCGGCGCGGACGTCGTACGCCAGGGCTGCCACAGCCACCAGCGCACCGCGTGCACGATCGCGACGGCGATCGCGATCGCGGCGATCGACCACGGCGGCACGCCGAGCAGGTCTGCGGCGAGCAGGAGCAAGAGGCCGCCGAGCGCGAGCTTCTCGACCGTCGGATGGCGCGTCGCGCGCGCTCCCGGGACCCCGTTGTTGGTGAACATCGGAATCACGCGGCCGCCCATGACGGCGATGATGAACAGGACGACGTCCAAGCCCAACTGCAGGCTCGCGCGCTGCGGCAAGGTGACGATGCCGAGGCGCGCGAGGTGCACGGCCAGCGTGACGAGGCCGAGCAGCCCGAGGAGCGCAACGAAGAAGTAATTGCGCCGGTTCCTGCTCCTTGCGAGGGGGACGGCGAGCCCGGCGGCGACGGCGATCGGGAACGCGGCGTTCACGACGGCGGCGACGACCGGGTGCGGCATGAATATGACGATGCGTCCGGCGAGCCACAGCAGCGCGTAGCCGGCCAGCAGCGCGCCGGCCGGCGTCGGCTGCCCCGTCCAGTTCCGGCCCGCGGTGAACAGGAAGCCCGCGATCACCGCGATCGTGTAACCGAACAGCATCTCGTGCGCGTGCCACACGGGATCGCGCAGATAAGCGTTCGGCAGGACGCCAACGTATTCGCCGATCCACAACAGGATCGAAACGGCCGCGAAGATGCTCGCCAGGAGGTAGAAAGGCCGGAAGCCCAGCCGCCACAACGCGAATTCCGGCGTCACGGAGGCCGGCGCGGGATGGGCGAGATCGGCGGCGTTACGGGGCGGCATGATGGGCGACGGTGACCGTGTCGGACGTGAGCGCGCTCAGCACGCCGCGCGCCTGCGCCTGCAGCGCGCGGTACGAACGTTCCCACTCGCCGTCGCGCGGCCGGCTGAACGCGAGGCGACGCACGAGCGCGGACAGCGCATCGCGCTCGCGCGCCGTCTTCGTGAGCTCCGCTTCCGTCGCGTCGAGCTCGGCGGCGTAGACGAGCTCCACGCGACGATCCTGGCAAATGCCGATGCAGTTCTGCGGCGCCTCCAACCGGCCGCAGCCGATGCACTGCCATGCCTGCAATCGCTCGCTCATCGCCACCCCGTCCCTCGTACCCGAAAGGATACCCCGCGGCCCCCGGCCGCTCGCCGCTCGCCCCTCCGGCAAAGTTGGAGCGACCGGGGTGGTGCGAGTTCGAGCGGCGCACTTCCGGCGACGGCGGGCCGTTGCCGTGACACCCCGCATACGTCGGCGCCGGTACGAGGCTTCCGGGCCCGATTGACGAACGCGATGTCTCCGCCCGGCGTGCTCGCGCCGAGCCATTCCGGGTAGCCGAGCGGGCGCCCAAAAGCGAGCGCGCGGGAATCACACCGCCATCGGCGCGGTCAGCGGCGGGTGGTGTCGATAATTTTCCAGCGAGAAATCGCCCGGCTCGACCCCGTCGATCCATTGCGGCTCATAACGGCCCGTTTCGCGGAAATCGGGAATGCGCGGCGAAATTGCGAGGCGCGGCGCCGGGTATGGCTCCCGACGCAGCTGCTCGTGCAGCATGTCGAGCTGGTTCTCATAGATGTGCGCGTCGGCGATGAAGTAGCTCAGGAACCGCGGCACATAGCCGGTGAGCCTGCCGACGAGCGAGAGGAGCACGGCGGCCTCGCAGACGTTGAAGGGCGCGCCAAGGCCGACGTCGTTCGAGCGCACGTACAGGCAAAGCGAGATCTCGCGGCGCCCGGGATTGGGCAGGAGCTGGTAGAGCAGATGGCACGGCGGCAGCGCCATCTGCTCGATCTGCGCGCAATTCCAGGCGTGGAAGAGAATCCGCCGATCGCTCGGGCGCGCCATGATCGTGTCGAGGCACGCGCGCAGCTGGTCGATGGCCTTGTGGAGCAGCACCTTGCGGCGCCCGTCGTCGTCGATCTCGGCCACGACGCGATAGCCGCGGCCTTGCGCATCGTCGATCTGCGCCCGGTGCTGCGCATCGAGCAGCTTGTACGCCGGCCACGCGCGCCATTGGTAGCCGTAGATCTCGCCGAGCCAGTCGTCCTCGACGCGATAGGGGTTTGCGCGCCACGCCGCGTTCTCGTTGGCGTTCTGATCCCACACCTTGCAGCCGAGCGCGCGGAATTCCGCGGCGCTGCGCGCGCCGCGCAGGAAGCCGATCAGCTCGCCGACCGCGGACTTGAACGGCAACCGGCGCGTGGTGAGGGCAGGAAAGCCCTCGGCGAGGTCGAAACGCATCGCTGCGCCGGGAAGGCTCAGCGAACGTATGCCGGTGCGATTCTCCTGCCAGGTGCCCCCATCGAGGATCGATCGCACGAGCGCGAGGTAGGTGTGCATGGCGCCCGGGAGAAGACGGCGTGCAAGACGACGCCGTGTGCGAGGATACCGCGGACGCCCCATAAAAAGGACGCCCGTCGCCCCGGCTCGGGACGCACGGGCGCTGGGGGATCCGGAAAGCGGGGCTTGCGGCCCGGCACACGCGCGGCGCGCGGACCTGGCGGACTTAGTAGACGCTGCGCGCGGCGCTCACGCGCTCGGCGAGCTGCTCGAGTTCGGCTTCCTGCGCGCGCGCAACCTCCGCGTCGCGTTGCGATTGCTCGACGCTCGTTGCGTTCTCCGCACCGAAGTGGCGGGCGATGTCGGGGGCCGGGGGCTGCATGATGTCGATCCGCTTTACGACCCGCGTTCGCGGGCAGGGTCACACGCCCGTTCAAGCAATCGACATGCCATGCCTTCCGGCGCTGCTCGCGCGTATCGCGCACGCGCGATCGCAGAGCGAAAAAGCGAACGTCGGTGCATCCGCGACGTCGCGCGCACGCTTCGTTTTGTCGCGGTGCGCCGACGCGCGGGGATCCGTCTATCCGCAACCGACTGAATCGGCACAGGAAAGCTTGTCGCCGCGCGACGACACCGCGCAGGCGGCGGCTCAGGTCTTCGCTTCCTTGAACATTCCCGGCTCGAGCCGATGGCGCTGCAACAACTTGTAGAACTCGGTCCGGTTGCGCTTCGCGAGCTGCGCGGCCTGCGTGACATTGCCCCCCGTGATCTTCAGCAGGCGCACGAGGTAGTCGCGCTCGAACGTCTTGCGCGCCTCCTCGAACGGGATCAGTGCCTTGGCGTCCTCCTTGAGCGCGGCCTGCACGAGCGTCGCCGGAATCACCGGCGTCGTGGCGAGCGCGACCGCCTGCTCGAGCAGGTTCAGGAGCTGGCGGACGTTGCCCGGCCAGGGTGCGGCAACCAGCAGCGCCATTGCGTCGGGGGCGAGCGAGGGCGCCGGCTTGCGGTAACGCTCGGCGAGGCGGCGCAGGAAGTGCGCCGCGAGGAGCGGAATGTCCTCGCGCCGCTCGGCGAGCGACGGCAGGTTGAGCGAGACGACGTTGAGCCGGTAATACAGGTCCTCGCGGAAGTGTCCCTGCTCGCGCTGCACGTCGAGATCGCGGTGCGTCGCCGAGATCACCCGTACGTCGACCGGGATCGCCTGCGTCGAACCGACCGGCCGCACCTCGCCTTCCTGCAGCACGCGCAGCAGCTTCACCTGCAGCGGCAGCGGCATGTCGCCGATCTCGTCGAGGAAGAGCGTCCCGCCGTGGGCGGCCTGGAACAGGCCCTTGTGCGCCTGCACCGCGCCGGTGAACGCGCCGCGCGCGTGCCCGAAGAGCTCCGATTCGAGAAGGTCGCCGGGAATCGCGCCGCAATTGACCGCGACGAACGGCTGGTCGCTGCGCCGGCTCGCCTGGTGGATCGCGCGTGCGAGCAACTCCTTGCCGGTGCCCGATTCGCCGAAGATCAGGACGCTCGCATCGGAGTCCGCGACGAGCTTCGCCTGCCGCAGCAGATCCTCCATCCGCGGGCTGCGGGTGATGATGGCCGCGCGCCACGCGGCACCCGAGGCTTCCGTTCCCGGCGCCGCGCCACCCGAGGCCTCCAGCGCCGAAGCCACCTTTTGCAGCAGGTCCTGGCTGTCGAAGGGCTTGGTCAGATAGCCGAAAACGCCGCGTTGCGTTGCATTGACGGCATCGGGAATCGTGCCGTGCGCCGTGAGGATGATGACCGGCATGGCGGGATGCTGGCGGTGGATCGCCTCGAAGAGCTGCAGGCCGTCGATGCCCGGCATGCGCAAATCGGTGATCACCGCGGCGGGACGCTGCACGGCGATCGTCGCGAGCGCCGTCTCGCCGCTGTCCGCCGTTCGCACGCGGTAGCCGGCCGACGTGAGCCTGAGGCTGATGAGCTTCAGCAGATCGGGATCGTCGTCGACGAGAAGAATGTCACCGCGATTCATGCAATTCCTTCCACGGGGGCTACCCGTTGCAATGGACTTTTGAGCGTGCGCGCACCACAAACGGCGCGCGCGGACACGGCGCGGCTATCGCCCGCTGCCGCCGGTTCCCCCGTCCGCGGCGCCACCGCCGCTGCGAACGCGATCGCGCAGGAGACTTCGCTCCATGGCGCGTAGCGCCTCGAGCTTCTGGATCGCCGCGTCGGCCTTCTGCTGCTCGTCGTGCACTATGCGCTGCCGCTCGCTCACCTGTATCTGCAGCACTGCGGCGAGATGCCGGATCGGCGAGTCCGGCGCCGCACTTTTGGCGACGTTCTCGAACAGTTGCAAGGCGCGCTGGTCGTCCTGCGGCGACTGGCGCACCAGCGTGTAGAGCACCGCGAGCCGCACGCGGTTCACGTCGGTGCGCTGGCGCGCGAGCGCCTGCGTGGCCGACGCGAGCTCGCGCCGCAACTCGTCGTTCGGCAGCGTACCGTAGCGCTGCAGATCGGCGAGGAGCGCGATCATCTGCTGGTCCTCGGTCGGCTCGGCCGGCGGCGGCGCGGTCACGACGATGACCTGTGGCGGCGCGGCCGCCTGCGGCGCCGTTGCCTGCGGCGCCGAATCGGTTGCCGGCCCCGCGGAGGGCGGGTTCGGCAGCGCCGGCTCGACGGGCTCGACGGGCGGCGACTCGATCATCGGCGGAGACGGCGGTGGCGTATCGATGTCGAGGTCGAACGTCGCGGGATCGGCGGGCATGACCGGCTTGGGCAACGATTCGCAGCCGCCGAGGACGAGCGCGAGTAAGAGCGCCAGCGCGACGCTTCGCAGGGGCATGCTCATTTGCTCACGAGCGCCGCCGTGGCGACCGGCGATACCGCCTTCGCGGCGGTCGCCGGCGCGAGCGGCAGCGACAGGCGAAACCAGGCGCCGCTGCGGCCATCGGGCCGCGACGATACCTCGATGCGGCCGCCCTGCGCGATCGCGTATTCGCGTGCGATGGCGAGGCCGAGCCCCGAGCCCTTGATGCGACCCTCGACCGGTGGCGGCCCCTGGTAGAACGACTCGAAGATGCGGTCGCGGTCGGCGACCGCGACGCCGCGTCCCTCGTCGATGACGTCGAGGACCGCAAAGCCGTCCTTCGCGCCGACCGCGAGGCGGATCGTCGCGTTCGGCGGCGAGTACTTGATCGCGTTCGAGAGCAGGTTGTCGACGATGGTGCGAAGTTTCCCCGCGTCGCCGATCACCGTGGCGGGCCGCATCCCGGTGTCGAAGGTGATCATGCGCGCGAGCGCCGCGAGGCGCTGCTCGCGCAGCACGCGTGCGACCACGTCCGGCAGCGCGACCGGCACCAGCTCGGTCGGTTCCATCGCGCGGGTCTGCTGGTAGGCGAGCAGGTCCTCGATCAGCTTCTGCAGCGCCAGCGTGTTGTCGCGGACGATGCGCACGATGTCCTGCTGCTCCGGCGTGAGCTTGCCGCCGACATCGTCGCGCAAAAGCTCGGCGCCCTCGCGCACCGCCGTGAGCGGCGTCTTGAGCTCGTGCGAAACGTGGCGGAGGAAGCGCGCCTGCTGCTCCTCGAGCTCGGAGAGGCGCCCGCGCAGCCACTCGAGGCGCTGCCCGACGTAACGCAGGTCCTGCGGCCCGGTCACGGTGATCGCGTGCGTGAAGTCGGCGCTGCCCATCTGCCGGATGGCGAGGTCGAGCTGGCGGATCGGGCGCGAGATCAGCGTCGCGAAGACGATCGCGAGCGCGATCGCGATGCCGATCGTGGCGAGGCCCACCCAGATCCATTTCTCGCGGCCCTGCGTCGCGGTTTCCTGGAGCCGCTCGATCGCGCGCTGCGTGAGCTGGTTGCTCGCGGCGAGCATCGATTGCGCGCCGTCGACGAGCCTGGAATACCCTTGTGCGAGCTCGTCGGCCGCCTCGGATCCGCGATTCGGCGCGGTCAGCAGCTTGTGCAGGCGGCTCTCGCGGTCGGCGAGCGCCTCGAGCGCTTCCTGCGAGCCGGGCTCGAGCGGCAGCGCCGCGAGCTGGCGCGTCGTCTGGCGAAAATCCTCGCGCAGCCGCGCGTACTCGTCGAGGAGCGCGCTGTCGTCGAGGATCAGCTGCTGGCGTGCGACGCGCTCGAGCGTGGTCGCCTGCTCGTAGAGAAGACGACTCGTGCGGCCGGCCTGCGCGGCCTGCAGCACCTCGTGCGCGCCCTGCGACTCGAGGCGATCGAGCGACAGGATGAGCTCGACGAGCGCGTACACGAGCGGCAGGCTCACGAGCAGGAAGCCGAGCAGGATGAACTTGAGGAACGAGCGCGGGTAGTACACGCGAGGGGCAGCGGGCGCCGGGATGCGCTGGCTATAATCGAGCGATTATGACATTCCCGCTGCGCCGCCACGGATTCGCGAGGCGGCTCGACCGGCGACGCGCCGCGCGGTGAAGACGCGATGGGCGCGACGCTCGCGTTGATCGTCGCGGTGGCCCAAAACCGCGTCATCGGGCGCGACGGCGCCTTGCCGTGGCGCATCCCGGAGGACCTGCGCCGCTTCCGCGCGCTTACGACGGGCCACACGATCGTGATGGGCCGGCGCAC
>JBLMWW010000228.1:0-16266 GCA_050257435.1 Rudaea sp. | reverse complement strand
AGCATGATCGTTGCCGAGCAGTACTTCTCCTTCGAGAGCTTCACGGCGCGCTCCACCTGCCTGGGATCGAGGCCGCGTCCAGCGACGGCGTAGCGCAGGTGGATGCGCGTGAACACCTTCGGCTCGGCGGCCGCGCGCTCCGCCTCGGCCTCCACCACGCAATCGGCCACCGGCTGGCGGGCGCGCTTCAGGATCCACACCACGTCGAACGCCGTGCAGGCGGCGGCCCCGGCGAGCACGAGCTCCATGGGGCGCATGCCGAGGTTCCGCCCGCCCGCCTCCGGCGCGCCGTCGACCACAACCGCGTGCCCGCTGCCGGTTTCCGCCACGAACGCCACCTGCTCGACCCATTTGACCCGCGCTCTCATGCCGTCCCCGCGTCTGTTGCGGCCTGTTGTACCGGCGTACACCGTCGGTCGCTCGGCGCGTGCCCTTCGTCCGCTGCCGATTTATGCATCTTGCATTGTGCGCCGCAATATGGAATGCTTACGGCTGTCTGCGGCCTCGCCGTCTCCTCCTTCGGCACCGCGGACGCATTCCTCCATTCTCCTCCTATGGTGGAATCCTTGGCGCGGTCCTGCGACCGCGCCATTTTTTTGGGCGTGCATTGCGGCGCACCAAAAAAGGCGTCCGTCCGGCTGGCGACGGCGAATCGCGCGAGGCCGAACGCGCCCTGCCGGCGGGAACGCGCCTCGCGTTGACCCTCCTCCGGGAAGAATAGTACAATTATCGACTTTGCTGATTCCGGGCGGCGCCCGTAGAGGCTGCCGCCGGCCCAAGGAAATCCCCGACATGAAGACCTACTCGGCACGCCCGCGCGAGGTCACGCGCGAGTGGTACGTCGTCGACGCGTCCGACAAGGTGCTCGGACGGCTCGCGAGCGGGATCGCGGCGCGTCTTCGCGGCAAGCACAAGGCGATCTACACGCCGCACATCGACACCGGCGACTTCATCGTCGTCACCAACGTCGAAAAGCTCCGCGTCACCGGCACGAAGACCGACACCAAGCTCTATCACCGCCACAGCGGCTACCCCGGCGGCATCCGCACGACGACCTTCGGCGAGATGCAGGCGCGCTTCCCCGGCCGCGTGCTGGAAAAGGCCGTGAAGGGCATGCTGCCCAAGGGCCCGCTCGGTTACGCAATGCTGAAAAAGCTCAAGTGCTACGCCGGCCCGGCCCATCCGCATTCGGCCCAGCAGCCGAGAACCCTCGAACTTTCATAGGCTGGAAGTCCGCCGCACTGCGGCGGACACTCTATCTTTGCTCCCATGATCGGTAACTATCACTACGGCACCGGGCGGCGGAAGACTTCCGTGGCGCGCGTGTTCATGAAGCGCGGCGATGGCAAGATCGTCGTCAACGAAAAGCCCATCGACGAGTTCTTCACGCGCGAGACCGGCCGGATGGTCGCGCGCCAGCCACTCGTCGTGACCAGCCACGAGAAGACGTTCGACATCATGGTGAACGTGATCGGCGGGGGCGAATCGGGCCAGGCCGGCGCGGTGCGCCACGGCATCACGCGCGCGCTCATCGACTACGACGCACAGCTCAAGCCCGCGCTGTCGAAGGCCGGGCTCGTTACGCGCGACGCGCGCGAGGTCGAGCGCAAGAAGGTCGGGCTGCACAAGGCGCGCCGGCGCAAGCAGTTCTCGAAGCGCTGACGCCGTCTCCGCGCGTCCACGTCTGGTAAGGCCGCCCGACGAGGCGGCCTTTTCCGTCGGGCCGATGTAATCGGTTCATTCTGGAGATCGGGGTCGGACGCGAATTTCGCGATGCGAAATTCGAGTCCGACCCCGATCTCGCGTCTAGACCCGATCTCGTACCGGCGGTGGAATCCCGGGGTCCGCGGCGCCGTTGCGCTAGAATCGAAAGCGACATGATCAAGATCGGCATCGTCGGCGGCACGGGCTACACGGGGGTCGAGCTCCTGCGCCTGCTCGCGCAGCATCCGCAGGCCGACGTGCGCACGATCACCTCGCGCAAGGACGCCGGCACGCCGGTCGCCCGGATGTTCCCGAGCCTGCGCGGCTGCTACGACCTCGCGTTCTGCGATCCCAAGGACGCCGGGCTCGCGCAGTGCGACGTCGTCTTCTACGCCACCCCACACGGGGTTGCGATGTCGCAGGCGCGCGAACTCCTTGCCGCGGGCGTGCGCATCGTCGACCTGGCCGCCGATTTCCGCCTTGCCGATCCGGCCATCTTCGAGCGCTGGTACAAGATGCCGCACGCCTGCCCGGACCTGCTTCGCGAGGCGGTGTACGGCATCCCCGAGATCAACCGCGAGGCGATTCGGGCCGCGCGCATCGTCGCCAACCCCGGCTGCTATCCGACGGCGGTGCAGCTCGGGTTCCTGCCGCTCGTCGAGGCGGGGATGGTCGACACGCGCTTCCTGATCGCCGATTGCAAGTCCGGCGTGTCGGGTGCGGGGCGCAAGGCAGAGCTCCCGCTCGCGTTCGCGGAGGCGTCGGACAACTTTTCCGCCTACGGCGTCGCGGGGCACCGCCACCTCCCCGAGATCGTCCAGGGACTCGAGCGTGCAGCGGGGCAGCCGGTCCGCGTGACGTTCACGCCGCACCTCACGCCGATCATCCGCGGGATCTTCGCGACCCTTTACGCGCCGCTGCGCGATCCCGACGTCGATCTGCAGACGCTGTACGAGAAGCGCTACGCGGAGGAGCCGTTCGTCGACGTCATGCCCCGCGGCTCGCTGCCCGATACGCGCAGCGTCCGCGCGTCGAACGTGCTGCGAATCGCGGTCCACCGTCCGCCGGACTCCGACCTGGCGCTCGTGATCGCCGTGGAGGACAACCTCGTCAAGGGCGCCGCCGGGCAGGCCGTCCAGAACATGAACCTGATGTTCGGCCTGCCGGAGACCACCGGCCTCACCGCGCCCGCGGTGCTGCCTTAGGAAGCCCGAGGGGGTTCCGGCGCCTTGGGTCGCCCCCCGCCGCCCCCATCTTGTGGTCGACCGGCGAACGCCGGGCGGTGCGGACGGGTCGAAACTTTGACGGCCCGCCGGCGCGACCGGATAATGTCGCCCTAAGGATCAACCGGAGCACTCAATGAACGCGATGAACGAGATGCCGAGCCCGCTGCTCTTCACCGACGCGGCGGCGGCGAAGGTCAAGTCCCTGATCGACGAGGAAGGGAACCCCGACCTCAAGCTGCGGGTATTCGTCTCGGGGGGCGGCTGCTCGGGTTTCCAGTACGGGTTCACGTTCGACGAGGTCGTCAACGAGGACGACACGTCGCTGGAAAAGGACGGCGTCACCCTGCTGATCGATCCGATGAGCTATCAGTACCTGGTGGGCGCCGAGATCGACTACCAAGAGGGGCTCGAGGGCGCGCAGTTCGTGATCAAGAACCCGAATGCCCAGTCGACCTGCGGCTGCGGGTCGAGCTTCTCCGCCTGACCTCGAACGCTCCGTGGGCAAGGGCCGGCTCTCTCGCCGGCCCTTCGCTTTTGTGCGCCGGCGTAGCGAGGCAGCGGAGAAGGCATCGACACGCGTCCGTGCGGTCGTGCGGCTCTTCGCGCTGGCGTCGCCCAGGCAGCGGGGAAGGCGTGCGACGCGCGACAGGCGTGGTGGAGCGCGGCGCACGCTCCGCCGTTGCCTGGGCGATGGCGTTCGCGCCCTGCGGCGAAGCTAACGGGGGTAGATCGCCCCGAGCACGCGTTTCCCCTTCGCGCCGGTCACCTCGGGGATGTTCGCCGGCCGTCCGGCGAGCGCCTCGCGCGCGAGCCAGGCGAACGCCAGCGCCTCGACCTGCTCGACCGGCACGCGCTCGTCCGCCGTCGTGCCGACCGCGCGCGGCGCCAGCTCCTGCTCCAGGTATTGCATCAGCGTCTTGTTGTTGGCCCCGCCGCCACAGACCAGCACCTCCTGCGCCGCGGCGGCGTACTGGCGGATGGCGTCCGCGATCGTGCGCGCGGTGAGCGCGACGAGCGTGGCCTGGATGTTCTCCGCCTCGTCGTCGATCTTTGCGGCGCTCAGTTTCTGCTCGAGCCAGTGCAGGTTGAACTTGTCGCGGTGCGTGCTCTTGGGCGGCGGCTCCTGGAAGTAGGGGTCGGCGAGCAGCACGTCGAGGAGCGCCGCGTTAGGCTTGCCGGTTGCCGCCCAGGCGCCGTGCGCGTCGAACGCGGTGCCGCGATTGCGCGCGCACCAGAGGTCGGACAGCACGTTGCCCGGGCCGGTGTCGAAGCCGCGGACGGTGCCGTCGGGCGCAAGGTCGGTGATGTTCGCGATGCCGCCGACGTTGGCGATCACGCGGTGCCGATCGGGCCGGGCGAACAGCGCCGCGTGGAACGCCGGCACGAGCGGGGCGCCCTGCCCCCCCGCGGCGACGTCGCGGCTGCGGAAGTCGGCGACGACGGCCATTCCCGACTTTTCCGCGACGCGCGCCGGATTGTTGAGCTGCACGGTAATGCCGAGGTCGGGACGATGGCGCAGTGTCTGACCGTGCACGCCCGCCGCCTTCACGTCACCGCTTTCGACCTTTGCTTCGACGAGCGCCCGCCTGATCGCCTCCGCATAGAGCTCGGCGAGCATGTTCGCGGCCGCGCCGGCGCGGGCAAGCTCGTTGGCGCCGGGCTGCTGCAGCGCCAGGAGCTCGTCGCGCAGCATCGTCGGGAAGGGGATGTGCGCCGCGCCGAGCGTCCGGCAGGGCGCGCCGTCCTTGGGCGCGAAATCGGCGACGACGGCGTCGACGCCATCGAGACTCGTTCCGGACATCACGCCGGCGAAGAGTTCGGCCATCGCGGGAGGAGTGGATGCCCGCGCCCGGCGGGCGCGCGCTACTCGGCGGAGACGATCCGCAGGTCGGGCAGCTGCTGCACCACGGCGAGCTCGGCGGCGAGCGGTGCGATGGCACCGACGAACGCACCGCGCTCCTCGTCCGTGACCGGCCGCGCCACCGGCAATGCGACCGTCAGCGGGTCGCGCGGTTCGCCGTCGACGCGAAGCTCGTAGTGCAGGTGGGGACCCGTCGCCCAGCCGGTCTGTCCGACGAAGCCGATGGTGTCGCCCTGATGCACGCGCGCGCCGTCGTGCGTCCCGGCGGCGAAGCGCGAAAGGTGCGCGTAGACGGTGGAATAGCGTCCGTCGTGCTTGATCATGATGACGTTGCCGTAGCCGTTCTGCTGCCCGGCGAACGTCACCACGCCGTCGGCCGTGGCACGCACCGGCGTGCCGATCGGCGCCGCGAAATCGGTCCCCTTGTGCGCGCGCATCGAGTGGAGGATCGGATGCAGCCGCGCCATCGTGAAGCCGGACGTCACGCGCGAGAACTCCATCGGCGAACGGAGGAACGCCGTGCGGGAATTGCGCCCGTCGGCGTTGTAATAGCCTTCGGTGCCGTCCGGCGTGCGCCACAGGAACGCCTGGTGCATCACGCCGTTGTTGACGAACTCCGCGGCGACGATGCGCCCGGTGCCGGCGGGCTCGCCGTCGACGTAACGCGTTTCGTAGACCACCGCGAAGCGATCGCCGCGGCGCAGGTCGTGATAGAAATCGATGTCGCCGCCGAAGACGTCCGAGAGCGCGAGCGTCACGGAATCCGGAAGGCCGGCGTCGTCGGCAGCGGCGAAAAGCGACGTCTCGATCTCGCCGGCGCGCAGCGTCAGCCGAACCTCGCCGGGTGCCGCCTCGCGCTTCGCCGTGAAGCCGCTTCCGGTGCGCGCGATCGACAGCAGCTCACCGTTGTTCGTCAGAAAGCGCAGACCGGCAAGGCGACCGTCCTCGTCGGTGGCGACGAAAAGCGGCTTGCCGGGCTTCAGCTGATAAAGCGCGCGCGCACCGGGATCGCTGCGCAGGAACGCCATCGCGTCGACGTCGACGACCGAGGCGCGCGCGAGGAGGCTGCCGATCGTGTCGCCGCGCTCGACGCGCTCCTCGACCCAGAAGTGCTCGTCGCCGGCGTCGCTGGGCGCGATGTTCGGTATCGGCAACGGCCGGGAGATGCGGCGCACCGACGGCGCGTCGAGCGTCGTGTCGGGCGTGATGCCGAAGGCCGCGACGCCCGCCAGGCCGAGCACTGCGATCGCGAGCGCCTGCCCGGGCGAGACGAGGTTCGCGAACGCGCGAACGACCGAGCGAAACGGCTGCGATAAAATGGGCGGTTTGTGCGCGCGCAACGGTGACGAGATCTTGTTTCGACGGAAAACCGCGCACCGCCAGCCTCCCCGGCGCACGCCGGGAGGATTCTAGCAGGGGTTTGCGCGAAAACACTACAGCCGAATCGGCGTTTGTCCTATAGCACGTTCGTTCCAGAGCCCATGGCCTTCGACATCGACCACCACGTCGCCGTGTTCCGGCGCGGCGCCGACGAACTCCTGGTCGAAAGCGAATTGCGCGCCAAGCTCGCGCGGGGCACGCCGCTCAACATCAAGGAAGGCTTCGATCCCACCCGGCCCGACCTGCATCTCGGCCATACGGTGCAGTTCAACAAGCTGCGTCAACTGCAGGATCTGGGCCACCACGTCGTCTTTCTCGTCGGCGATTTCACGACGCTCATCGGCGACCCGACCGGCCGCAACGTCACCCGCCCGCCGCTCTCGCCCGACGAGGTGGCGGCCAATGCGAAGACGTACACCGACCAGGCGTTCCTGATCCTCGACCGCGAGAGGACCGAGGTCGCGTTCAACTCCGACTGGCTGGGCTCGCTCGGCTCGGACGGGATGATCCGTCTCGCGGCGAAGTACACGGTCGCGCGGATGCTCGAGCGCGACGACTTCGCGAAGCGCTACGCGGCGGGCCAGGCGATCGCCATCCACGAATTCCTGTACCCGCTCGCGCAGGGCTACGACTCGGTCTGCCTGCACACCGACGTCGAGCTCGGCGGCACGGACCAGAAATTCAACCTGCTCGTGGGACGCGAGCTGCAGCGGCACTACGGGCAGGAGCCGCAATGCATCCTGACGCTGCCGCTGCTCGAGGGACTGGACGGCGTCAACAAGATGTCGAAGTCGCTCGACAACTACGTCGGCATCACCGAGGCGCCGTCGTCGATGTTCGGCAAACTGATGTCGATTTCCGACGCGTTGATGTGGCGCTACTACACGCTGCTGTCGTTCCGACCGGAAGACGAGATCGCGCGGCTTCGCCGCGAATGCGAGGACGGGCGCAATCCGCGCGACGCCAAGGCGATGCTCGCGCACGAGATCGTGGCGCGCTTCCACTCGCAGACGGCCGCGGATGCCGCGGAAGCCGAGTTCGACGCGCGCTTTCGCCACGGGGCGCTGCCCGAAAACATGCCGGAAGTGACGCTGCACGCCACGGCAGGCGGGGTGCCGATCGCGCAGCTCGCGAAGCAATCGGGCCTCGTCGAATCGACGTCCGAGGCGCTGCGCCTCATCGCTCAGCGCGGGCTCAGGCTCGACGGCGAGGTCGTCGCGGACAAGGCGCTCGTCGTGGCACCGGGCACGACGGTCGTCGTCCAGGCGGGCAAGCGCAAGTTCGCGCGGGTGACGATCAAGTAGCCGGTGTCGAGGTGTAATGATTCGCGCGCCCCTCGCGCGAATCGTTGCACCTCCGACACCGGCTTCCAACCCCTCAGGCCAGACCGGGATCGTTGCCGACGCCCTCGAGCTTCGGCAGGTCAGGCGCGCGGGGCGTGATGGTCTTCTTCGCACGCAGGTAGCGCGTGGCGACGTCCCAGATCGGCTCGCCGCCCGCGGCCTTCGCCTCTTCGGAAACCGGCGCCCAGCCGGCGACGACGTACTCGCGGCTTGCTTCGATCGGCTTGCCATCGAGCTCCATGCGCGTGATGCGCTTGCCCATCGCCGCGTACGGGTCGATCGCGTAGCGCATGCCGCCGACGCGCACCATGTCGCCACCCTGCTGGTAATAGGGATCGGGATTGAAGAGGTTGTCGGCGACGTCCTCGAGGATCGTCTTGATCGTTGCGCCGGTCATCTTCGTCACCGTGACGTACGGATATGTGATCGCCGTCTGGTCGAGCACGTGCTCGTAACGGATCGTGTCGCCCGGGAGCAGCGTCGGCCCCCAGCGGAAACCGGGCGAGAACGCAATCTGCGCGTTCTTCTCGGCGAGCAGCGCGTCGAGCAGCAACTGGTCGAACGTGCCGTTGAAGTTGCCGCGCCGATAGAGAAGCTGCTCGGTGACCGCGAGCGGCTCGGCGAGCTTCGCGTCGTAGGGTGCGCGCAGCTTCGCGATCAGCGCGTCCATCTCGCGATCGGCCGGCAGCAGATTGGCGAACACGGGGACCAGGCGATAGCGAGCGTCCGCGACCCTGCCGCCCTTGACGTCGAACTCGAGCAGGCCGAGGAACTTGCCGTTGCAGCCCGCGTTGGTGACGAGCGTCGATCCGCTGCGGTTTTTCACGCGCGTCGGCTGCGGCACGCCGTCGTGCGTGTGGCCGCCGAGGATCGCATCGATGCCGGTCACGCGCGATGCGAGCTTGAGATCGACGTCCATGCCGTTGTGCGACAGCAGCACGACGACCGCCGCGCCTTTGGCGCGCGCCTCGTCGACGGTCTTCTGCAGGCTCTCCTCCTGGATGCCGAACGTCCATTCGGCCACCATGTACCGCGGGTTGGCGATCGGCGTATACGGAAACGCCTGGCCGACGATCGCGACCGGAACGCCGTTGATGCGCTTCATCACGTACGGCGCGAACACGGGATCGCCGAAATCCGCGGTGCGCACGTTCTGCGCGACGAAGTCGATGTGCCCTGCGAAGTCCTTGTCCACGACGGCCTTCACGCGCGCCGCGCCGTAGGTGAACTCCCAGTGGCCCGTCATCGCGTCCACGCCGAGCAGCCTGGCGGCGTCGACCATGTCCTGCCCCTGCGTCCAGAGCGACGTCGCCGACCCCTGCCACGTGTCGCCGCCGTCGAGGAGCAGCGCGCCGGGCCGCGCGGACCGCAGGCGCTTGACGAGCGTCGCGAGGTGCGCGAAGCCGCCCATGGCGCCGTAGGCCTTCGCGGCGCGCGCGAAGTCGAGATAGGTCAACGCGTAGGCGTCGCGCGTGCCCGGCCTGATGCCGAACGTCCGCAGCAGCGCCTCCCCGACGACGTGGGGCGGCTTGCCCCGTGCATCGCCGACGCCGAGATTGACGCTCGGCTCGCGGAACAACGTCGGGCGAAGCTGCGCGTGGCAGTCGGTGAGATGCAAAAGCGCCACGTTGCCGAACGGCGCGAGCGCCGCGTAGAAGCGCTCGCCGTCGAGGTCGTCGGCGGCCCGCGCGTCGTCGAGCGGCAATCCCGCGACGGCGGCCGCGGCGAGGGCCTGGAGGAAGTCCCGCCGCCTCACGACGCATCCCCTTCGTTCGTCGGCTCGACCGCCTGCACGCTTGCAGCCCTCGCGCAGGGGCGCACCCCTGCGCGAAGGCGGTGGTGCGGACGGGTCACTGATTGACCGGCGACGCGGGATCCATCAGCAAGGCGACGACGTCGCGGATCTGCTGCTCGGTCAGGATGCGATGCGCGCCGAAGCGCGGCATGTTGGAGCACGCAAAGAACGCTTCCGAGTTGTAGACCTTCGCCCAGACGTAGCGCCGCGTCGCGTCGGTGAAGCCGCGCACCTTCCCGAAGCGGTAGAGCGACGGGCCCATCGTGCCGTACGACATTTCTTTCGGGGACAGCTGATGGCACGCGTAGCAGTTCGCGCCCGCCGGCTTCGTCGGGTCGTCGCTGTACTGGAACCCGCGCCCGCTCTGCGCGATCTTCTCGCCGCTCTTCCAGTCGCCGACGAGCTTGCCATCGGCGGGATAACGGACCGTCGCGAGGTTCGCCTGCTGGATCTTCTCGGCGACCGATGCGGGGAGCGGATGGCCGGCATAGGCGCTGCAAAGCCGCTGCGTCTCGTCCTGATCGAGGCGCTCGAGCGTCGCCTGGCCGTGCGGCTTGAACGAGGCCTTCATCATCGCGGTCGCGCGCGCGGCGAGCTCCGGATCGGCCGGCGCGGACGTCGTGGCGCACGAGCTCAACAGCGCCAGTGCGCCGAGGGTGACGGCGCCCGCCGCGGCGCCACGTACGAGGATCGTCTTTCGCATGTCGTTCTCCTCCTTAGCGCTTGATGGCGGGGCCGTTGTAGGCGGCGCCGTTGGCACGCCCCGCGAGATAGGCGGTGAGCGCGATGGATGCGTCGGAGGCGAAGCCCAGCTCGGGGAAGCGCTGCTGCCGGAAGCAGTCGTTGAGCCGCCACTGGAACGTGCGGACCTCGCCCTGCGACACGCGATACGCGGGCCACGTGGTATAGGCCTTCCGCGCGTCCTCCACCTTCGTCAGGTTGGGCAGGTCCTGCAGGCGGATGCGCTTGCCGTCGTCCCCATGGCAGGTCGCGCACGCGAAATCGTGCGTCCCGCCGCGGAAGAAGAACATCCGCTCGCCGAGGTTGTACATGTCGCGCACGTGCGGCTCGTCGAGCGGGACGTTCATCTTGACGCCGCGCGACTGCGAGGCAACGTACGCGCCGAGCGCCTCGAAGTCGGACCGCTTGCCACCGCTGCCGAACTTGACCTTCGTCGCGTCGGCCTCGGTGTACCCCTGCTGATGGACCATGCACCAGAGCAGGCGCGTCTCGAGGTCCATCACGCGGTTGGCGTCGGGGAAATAGCGCGGCAGCTGCGCGTAAGCGCCCTTGACGACGCCGGGGCCGAGGCCGAGGTCGCAGGACGCGAACGCGACGTGCTTCGGTCCGCGCGGCGTCTTCCACATCTCCTCGCCGCGCGATTCCCACAGTTCGGCCGGGTTGCCGTCCTGCAGCGCCTCGCGGTACTGCGCGATGCCCTCTTCCGTCGATGACTGCGCGAAGGCGACGCCGATCGCCGTCACCGCGCACGCCGAGATGCCCGCGGCGACGACGCGCCGCAACGTGGTTCGCATGGTGTCTCTCCTCCAAAGACGGGCTTGCGCCAAGCCCGCGTTGACCCTTGCAGCTTCAGGCGATCGTCGCCTCGTCGGTGCGGGTGTCGTTATGGTTGTCGACCCACGTGATCTTCACCTTGTCGCCCTTCGCCCCGCCCTTGAACTTGAAGGACAGGAACGGGTTCTTCGCGACGGCCGGCCCCCATTGTGCCGCGAGGACGACCTTGTCGTTGTGAATCACCTTGACGTTCTGGATGAACCACGCCGGGATCGGCTTGCCCTGCCCGTCCTTGCGCTGGCCGGTCTCCATCTCGTGGCTCATCAACACCTTCACCTCGGTCGAATCGCCCACCTGATTCGCCCGGATCTTCATCGGATCTGCCATCGTTGCCTCCGTTGTCGCGCGGCCGGCCCGCCTAACCGCCGCAGCCGCCGAGCGTCACCTTGATTTCCTTCGCGGCGACGAAATACTTGCCGTCCGCCTTCACGAGCGCGTAGACGTTCGACGTCTGGCCCATCTTCACGCGCGTCGAAATGGAGGGCTCGGTTCCCGGCGGGATGTCGAACACCGCGGCCAGCATGTTGGGGTTCTTCTCGATCAGGATCGCGATCGATTCGGTCTTCGGCAGCTTGCTCGTGATGCCGATGGGGACGACGGCGCCGTTCTCGGCGATGTCGGGGGTCGAGAAGAAGACGACGTCGTGGCTCTGCGCAGGCGAGCCGCCGCCGAGCGCCTTCATCGTCTCGTCCATGGAATGCGTCGAGAACGCCGCCTTGTTCCAGGTCTCTTCCGCCGCCGCCACACCCGGCTTGAGCCAGCCGGCGGCGGCCAACAGGGCGACGAGCGACGCTCCACCGGCGGCCTTCAGCGCCTGCCTGCGGTCCTCATTCATCGGCTACCTCCTCTTTCATCGTCGATCCTCCTAGTCTCGGCAAAAATGCGCAGCGCTTGTCGTCGTCGCTCGTGGCGCTGCGGGATTTCAGCGCCGCTGCGCGAACGCCAGCAATTCCCTCTTCAAGGGAATGCCTTTGTCGATCTGCGCCGCGATGCGCGTGCACACGCTGCGACAGATCGAAACCAGTTCGGGGTCGGCCGCCCCGTAGAAAACACTGCTGCCGTTGCGATGGCGCCGCACGACGCCGGCGCGATGCAACAGCGCAAGGTGGCGCGACACGTTCGTCTGCGTGGCGCCGGTTGCGGCGACGATGGCCGACACCGACCGCTCGACGTTGCAGATCGTATGGAGAATGCGCAGGCGCGTGGGGTCGGACAGGAGGCCGAAATAGCGTGCGACCGCCGCGAACACCGGTTCGAGCTCGTCGGGCCGCGGCCGGGCGCGGCGGCGCACCGCGGGGCGCCGGTCGGTTCTGGATCGCGCGGGGATGGGGGGATGCATGAGCGCGTGAGCATATGCGCATGCGTTCGCAGGTGTCAACGCGGCGCTCCAAACGCGGTGTCGGACGCGGGATGCGGCCCCGACCGGGGCGACTGGACCGGAATGTAGACGGAGGTGGAGCCGGGATTATTCCGTGCGTCCCGCGCGCGGAACAGGGCGGCGGTCCCCGGTCATGGCGGCGCGCAAGCCGACCGCGCCGACAGAATTGCCGGGGTCGAATGCGCTAGAACCCAATGATCGGTCAGGTGCCCGTGCGGGTCAGTGCACCGTGGCGCTCGTCAGGAAGCGGACCAGATGGCCATCCGCAAGGCGGAAGAAACCGTCGGCGACGTGCTCGGCGTCTTCGAAATCGGCGCGGGTGAATTCGAGCTCCGTGTCGCCGTGGCGCGCTTCGAGCACCACATCGTCGGCGACGGTGAATTCGTCCGGGACGCGCACGTACGCCGTCTCGAACACGACGCCGTCGATGACGACGAAATCGGCGTCGTGCATCGTGTCGGAGAGTTTGTTCGTCATCACGTCGTCACCTCGGGTTCGCGGGCCGCACGCCGGGCCCTGGCCGTTACATGCGGGTGGGGCGCCGGTCGTTCAAGGCTGGCGACCGTCTCCGCCATGAGATCAGGATGCGCGAAATCCCGGAGGGTGTCGATGCGCCGGAAGCGGTGAATTTCGTCGGCTTCCGGCCTACGCCGATCGTCGGTTGCGCGGACAATGGTCGCGCCGAGGCGTCGTGTCGCCCGGCCGCGAGCGGGACCGCGGCTAAGCGACGAGCGAGCGGACGAAATTCGGCAGCGCGAGCGCGGCGCGGTAGGTCTCGCCGTTGATGTACTGGAGGTTCGCCAGTCGCCGCTGCGAGATGCGCAGGTCGATCGCCATCGAGGAATGCTCGCGCGGGTCGAGGCGCGCGGAACAGCACGCCATCATCCACAGGCCGCCATAGAGCGGCACGGACGTGAGGTAGGGCGTCACGCGCGGGAACGCGCGGCGCAATTCGCCGAGCGTCTCGCGAATGCGCTCGCCGTGGGCGATCGGGCTCGCGACATGCATCGTCATCGCGCCGATCGGGCCGAGCCGCGCGGCGCATGCCCGATAGAACTCTGTCGTATAGAGCGCCGTCGACGGACCACCCGGGTCGGTGAGGTCGAGGACGACGAGATCGTATTCGTCGCGGGAATTCTCGACGAACCTGAACCCGTCCTCGATCCGCACGCTCACGCGCGGGTCGTCGAGCGCGCCGTGATGCACTTCGCCGAAATGGCGGCGCGCGATATCGACGACGGCGCCGTCGATCTCGGCGATCGTCACCTCCTTCACCGAGGGGTGCTTGAGGAGCTCTTCCGCGGAGCCGCCGTCGCCCCCGCCCACGATCAGCACGCGCTCGGGCCCAGGATGCGCGAGGGCGGCCACGTGAACGAGGTTCTCGTGGTAGAAAAACTCGTCCTTCTCCGACGTCATGAAATGGCCGTCGAGGCGAAAAAGCTTCCCGAACGGCACGCTGTCGTGCACCTCGACGTCCTGATACTCCGAGCGGAACGCCTCGAGCGTGCCCGCGGAGCGGACGTGCAGCCCCCAGTCGTCGGTCAGGTACTCGGTCAGGACGCCCGGAGCGAGGTCACGCGGCCGCGATCCGTCTTGGTCGTTCATCCTCTTCGTCCATCTCCTTGCCACCGCGGTGGATGGCCTGGAAGCGCGCCCGCTGCGGCTTGAACACGGCCTCCAGCGCCTCGAAGACGCGTTCCGCCTTCGATGTGTTGTCCGTCGTGTAGTTGCAGACGTAGACGTCGAGCGTCACGAATCCGGCTTCCGGCCACGTATGGATCGCGAGGTGCGATTCGGCGAGCAGCACGGTCCCGGTGACGCCGTGGGGCTCGAACTGGAAGAAGCGGTCGCCGACGATCGTCAGGCCGGCTTCGGCGACGACACGGCGACAGAGGTCGCGCAATGCGTCGGCTTGCGTCAGCAAAGGTTCGTTGGACGGGCATCCGTACCACTCCCCCAGCAGATGGATACCTTCCATGGCGTCTACCCTCCAGGAGCATTCCACGCGGCGTCTTCCGGATCCCGGAGCGACCGTTGCCAAAATGTTTGTGAATGACGGGGCGCGGCCCTGAGACAACCGGCGACCGTCGGAGCAATCGATACAACCCCTGCGCTGCGCGCGCAAAATCGAACGCGAAATTATGGCACAATAGTGGCGCTTCTGCGAGCAAATTCAATCCCTTCACGCGGCCGTCTTCACCGGCGCGGCGTTTTTGCCCTTCCTCGTTCGTCGATGCCCGAATCGGCCAGCACGTTGAGCACCCGGACAGCCGTCCGCGACGACGAGCTGGCGAACGCGATTCGCGCGCTCGCGATGGACGCCGTCGAGAAGGCGAAATCGGGGCACCCGGGCATGCCGATGGGCATGGCCGAAGTCGCCGTCGCCCTGTGGACGCGACACCTCCGCCACAACCCCTCCGATCCGCGCTGGCCCGATCGCGACCGGTTCGTGTTGTCGAACGGGCACGGGTCGATGCTGCAGTACGCGCTCCTGCACTTGACCGGCTACGACCTTCCGCTCGCGGAGCTCGAACGCTTTCGCCAGCTCCATTCGAAAACGCCCGGGCATCCCGAGGTCGGCGCGACGCCGGGCGTGGAAACGACCACCGGCCCGCTCGGGCAGGGATTGGCGAACGCCGTGGGCATGGCGCTCGCCGAGCGCGTGCTCGCGGCGACGTTCAATCGCGCCGGCCACACGATCGTCGATCACTACACGTACGTGTTCGCGGGCGACGGCTGCCTGATGGAGGGCATCTCGCACGAGGCATGTTCGCTGGCGGGCACGCTGGGCCTGGGCAAGCTGATCGCGTTCTACGACGACAACGGGATCTCGATCGACGGGCCGACCGCCGGCTGGTTCACCGACGACACGCCGCGGCGCTTCGAAGCCTACGGATGGCACGTCGTGCCCCATGTCGACGGCCACGACGTCGAGGCGGTGAGCGCGGCGATCGCCGCAGGCAAGGCCGAGACGTCGCGACCCACGCTGATCTGCTGCAAGACGATCATCGGCAAGGGCGCACCCACCAAGGCGGGAACGGCTGAAACGCACGGCGCGGCGCTCGGCGAGCGCGAGGTCGCCGCCACGCGTGCCGCGCTCGGCTGGACCCACGCGCCCTTCGTCGTGCCGCAGCCGATCTACGACGCGTGGAACGCGAGGGCGCGCGGCGAGCGCCTCGAAGCGGCATGGTCCGCGTCGTTCGCGAGCTATGCGCGCGAGCATCCCGATCTCGCCGCCGAATTCGAGCGCCGCATGGCCGGGCGGCTCCCATCCGCGTTCGCCGACACCGCGCGGCAACTGATCGAGCGGCAGAACGAGCGCGCGGAGTCGATCGCGACGCGCAAGGCGTCGCAGCAGGCAATCGAAGCGTTCGCGCACGCGCTGCCGGAGATGATCGGCGGCTCCGCCGACCTGACCGGCTCCGTGTTCACGAACTGGTCGGGGAGCGTCGCGGTCACCGAGTCGCCCACCGGCAACTACGTCAACTTCGGCGTGCGCGAGTTTGCGATGGCGGCGATCGCCAACGGCATCGCGCTGCATGGCGGCTTCATCCCGTACACGGGAACGTTCCTCGTCTTCTCCGACTACATGCGAAACGCCGTCCGCATGGCGGCGTTGATGAAGGCGCGCAACGTCTTCGTCTTCACGCACGACTCGATCGGGCTCGGCGAGGACGGTCCCACGCATCAGCCGATCGAGCACGTCGCGAGCCTGCGCCTCGTGCCGAGGCTCGACGTCTGGCGCCCCTGCGACACCGTCGAGACCGCCGTCGCGTGGGCGCAGGCGCTCGAGCACGCGGGTCCCACGGCCCTGGTTCTCACGCGCCAGAACGTCGCATTCTCGAAGCGCGACGACGAGACGCGCGCGCGCATCGTGCGCGGCGGCCACCACCCCCCCCACTACCCGGGTGCCGCCACCCGCGCGGTCGTCATCGCCACCGGGTCCGAAGTGCCGCTCGCGCTCGGCGCGCGCGAGCGCCTCGCCGCGGAGGGTGTCGCCGTCC
>JBLMWW010000227.1:0-19717 GCA_050257435.1 Rudaea sp. | reverse complement strand
CGCCCCCGCGCACTACACGCTGTACTTCATCGAGGGCAGCGACGAGCTGACCGAGGATTCCAAGCACGCTCTCGAGAACATGTTCGCCGACCTCGCAAAGCGCCCCGTGCCCGACGTGCTGGTCGTCGGCCACACCGACGCCGTCGGCAGCGACGAGTTCAACGACGAGCTCGCGCGCAAGCGCGCCGAGGCCGTGCGCACGTCGCTGGTCGCGCGCGGCATCGACGGCAACGACATCGTCGCGATCGGCAGGGGCAAGCGCGAGCTGCTCGTGCCGACGCCCGACGGCGTGGCCGAGCCGCGCAACCGGCGCGTGGAGGTCGTGGTACGGTAGCGTGGCGGGTCGGAAACTCGCTCTTCCGACTCGTCTCGCGCGCCGCTATTCCCGGTATCCCGCTTGGCGCGGGCGCCGAATGCGCAGCGCGCGCACGACATCGCGCCGTGCGATCGGCCGAACGGCGGAAGTGCCAGCGCTACGAGCCGCGAAAGCGCAGCGCGAGCACCGTCATGTCGTCGCTTTGCGGCGCATCCCGCGCGAATGCCGCGACATCGGCGCGGAGCGTCTCGACGACTCCGTGCGCCGACGCGGCGCGCCCCAGCGCGGCGTCGACGCGCGCCGTTCCGTACAGCTCGCCCGCGGGATCCGCGGCCTCGGTGACGCCGTCGCTCACGATGCATACGATCTCCCCGGACGCGAGGCGCGTGCGCGCGGCGCGATACTCGAAGTCGTCGAGCACGCAAAGCGGCGGGCCGCCGCCTGCGACCAGCCGTCCCGTGCCGCCCCCCGGCTGCACGCGCCACGGGTTCTCGTGGCCGGCGTTGCAATAGTGGAGCTCGCCCGTCCCGAGATCCAGCACCCCGGCGAATACGGTGACGAAGAACGCCGCGGGATTGTCGCGCGCGACCTCGACGTTCGCCTGCGACAGCAGCGCGCCGAGGTCGGCGTTTGCCGCGCGCAGCATCGTGCTCTTGCACAACGCCTTGCTGACCGCCATGAAGATGCTCGCCGACAGCCCCTTGCCCGACACGTCGCCCAGCATGAAGAACAGGCGCCGCTCGTCGAGCAGATAGAAGTCGTACAGGTCGCCGCCGACCTCCTGTGCGGGCTCCATCGACGCCGCAAGCTCGATGCGCGGATCGGAAAAACGCTCCGCGCGCGGCAGCGTGTCGAGCTGGATGCGTCGCGCAGCCTGCAGCTCGCCGGCGACGCGTGCCGCCTCCTCGCGCTCGCGTTGCAGGACGAGCTGCAACGCACGGCGTTGCCGCGTCGCCTCGACCAGCATGACCGCGGTCAGCACGCCGAACAGCAGCCACAGTGCCACGCTTGGCGTCGCGGCGTCGAGCAGCCAGCGTCCGGCCCGAAACGATGCGTACGCCGCGGCGAAGAAAGACAAGGTGCCGCCGAGCGCCGCGAGCGCGACCACGAAGGTCCATCCGCGCGCTGCAAGCACGATCAGGAGCAGGCCGGCAACGGCGAGCGCGGCCGCCTCGACATGGCTTGCCCACGACGGCCGCACGAGGAACTGCCCGTCGCGCATGTTCTCGAGGAGCTGCGCGTGCACCTCGACGCCGGGCATCTTGATGCCGAGCGGCGTCCACACGTAATCGCCCTCGGCGAGCGCAGTGACGCCGACGAGCGCGAAGACGCCGCGAAATCGGTCCGGATCGACCTTGCCGTCGAGGACGTCCTTGGCGGAGACGAAGCGGTCCCCGACGCGTGGCGAAAAGTAGACGCGCACGCTGCCGTCGACATCGGTACGAAACGTGCGGTTTCTCACCGTGACGCTTTCGGCAGCGCCGTCGCGGGTCGCCAGGCGGACGACGCGCGTGTCGAGCGCGACGCGCCACATTTCCATCGCGAGCGATGGCACGAGCGTGCCGGCGACGTTCGCGACCAGCGGGAAGCTGCGCAGGATCGCCTGCGGATCCTCGACCGTTATCAGCCCCCATCCGTGCGCCGCGTCGTTCAACAACGGCAGGCTCGACAACGCGCTCGGGTACCTCGGGAGGCGCGCCCGTGCCCGTGCGATCGAGTTCGAATCGCCGCGCGCATCGCGCACGAGCACCGGTGCGGCGCGTAGCGGCGCGTGCGTGCCGTCGGGCGCACCGACGACCGCCATGACCGTCGGCGCCGCCCGCAGCTCCCGCGCGAGGACTTCGTCGTTCGACGGGAGGGCCGCGACCCGCGCCGCCAGCACAGGATCCGCATCGAGATTCGCGAGCAGCCGGCCCGGCGACAGCGGATCGGCTTCGGGCATCACGATGTCGAGGCCGATCGCCGCCGGTCGAGCGGCGTCGATCGTCCGCACGAGCCGCGCGAGCATCGTGCGCGGCCAGGGCCAGCGCCCGAGCGCCGCCAGGCTCGCGTCGTCGATTCCGACGATCGTGACCGGGAGGCTGTCGACGCTGCGTGGTGCGAGCCGCTGCAGTGCATCGAACCATGCCGCCTGCAGCGGCAGGCGGCTGGCCCAACCCAACGCAAGCGCCGCCGCAAGCGCGGCGAGGAGCGCCGCGCCCACCGGGTGCAGGCGTGAAGTCGTCGATTCGAAAATGCCCGGCGTCGCGCCGGTCACAACACCAGTTCCAGGCCGTCGTAGGCCGCCGATACGCGCAGGGGCGCGCCGGTACGGGTGATCTCCTCGTAGCGCCGCGTCTCCGCGAGCATCTTCGCAAGCGCGGCGTCGTCGAGCGCCGGCTCGTGGTGGAACAGGCACAAATGCTTGACCTTGCCGAGCTGGCAGAGCTCGACGCCCACGATGTTGCTCGAATGGCCCCAATCGGCCTTGACCGAGATCGACTCGGCGAGCGAGTACATGGCGTCGAACACGACCAGGTCGGCGTCGCGGAAGAAATGGGCGAAGTCGAGCCGCTCGTTGGGTTCGGCGAGCTTGTGCTCCGAGTCGGTCGAATACACGACGACGCGACCGTTGCGCTCGAAGCGATAGCCGTACGAGTCGCCGGTGTGATGCTGGCGCTTGAGGGTGACGCGCATGCCGGCGACGTCGTGCGCGACGTCGGGCGCGAGATGCACGAACTCGATCGATGCCTTGAGCGCGGGGAACCCCACCGGAAAGGACGGCGGATCCATCTGACGGCGCAGCGCCGCCTCGAGCTCGTCGTGCCCGCCGTAGAAGACGACGCGATTGCCGGGAATGTACGCAGGGCCGAAGAACGGCAGCCCCATGATGTGATCCCAATGCACGTGCGAGACGAACAGGTGATAGGTCCGCGGCACGCCCGGCCCGTGCCGGGTGAGCATGGCCTGTCCGAACGCTCGCAGACCGCTGCCGAGGTCGCACGCCACGTATTCCTCGCTGCCGGTCACGAGCTCCACGCACGACGTGTTGCCGCCGAACGTGCCACCGACCTCGAACGGCAGGCTGTCAACGTAGGCCTCGAGGTCCTGCGGTGAGGCGAACGTGCGGCCCGCCGCGCCCCGCAACGCCTCGACCAGCTTTTGGCGGACGCCGGCCGCGGTGAGGGCGACCGGCAACGAGCCGCGCGTGCCCCAGAAGCGGACCGCCTGCATCAGCCGTTCGGGGCGGAGGCGTCGAACGCCGCGGCGGCCTGCGGCGACATCGCCGCCAGCGCGTCGCGCAGCGACGGGAACACCTCGTACACGCTGTCGAAGCGGCTGATGGCGAAGATCTCCGCGACGATCGGCTGCATCGCCGCCGCGGCGACGCGCGCCTTGCGCGCGCGCATTTCCTTCGCCGCGAGCATGAGCACGCGCAAGCCCACGCTGCTGATGTATTCGACGCCGCCCAGGTCGACGACGAGGCCCGTCGCGTTCGGGTCGCGCGCGAGGGGGACGAGGGCCTGCTCGAAATCGGCGGCCTCGGCATGTCCGAGACGGCCGTTGGGCGCGGCGACGACGATGGTGCCGAAATGGCGGCTTTGGAACTGCACCGGGCCTCCCGTTATCCGACTGCCCACCCTCGTGGCTGGCCGCGGGATTATACGGCCCGCTTGACGGCGGATGGGCGAATCACGTGTACTGCCCCGCACGAACCATTGACAGCGGGCACGACGACATGCACGAGTGGGACGCCATCCTGCGCTCGATCGCGGCGCTGGTCGCGGGCGGCGCGATCGGCCTCGAGCGAAGCTATCACGGCCGCGCGGCCGGGCTTCGCACCTACGCGCTCGTGTCTTTCGGCTCCGCGCTGCTCGTCGCCGGCGGTCAGTACGAGCTCTTCTCGCACGCGAAGGACGGCGCCGACGTGACCCGCATCATCCAGGGCATCGTGACCGGCGTGGGTTTTCTCGGCGCCGGCGTGATCGTCAAGGAAGGCTTTTCGGTGCGCGGCTTGACGACGGCCGCCTCGATCTGGGTCGGCTCCGCGATCGGCGTGCTGCTCGGCGCCGGCTCCTACCGGATGGGCGTCACCGCGACGCTCGCCACGCTCGTCGCACTCACGATCCTGCGCCGTATCGAGGATCGCCTGCCGTCGCAGGCGTTCGCCCATCTCGAAGTGGGCTTCCGGCGCGATGCGTTTATGGACGAAGCACGGCTGCGCGAGCTGATCGCGCGCCACCGCTTCCGGATCACCGACATCGCGTACCGTCTCGACCCACGGTCGCAGACGCTCGAATATCGCGTCACCATATGGTCGCGCAGCACCGAGAGCCTGCGCGAACTGCAGCGGAGCCTGCTCGAGCAGCCCGAGGTCGTGCAGTTCCGCATCTCGCCGCGCCGCGACTGACGGCGCGCTCGCCACCGTGCGCGGCAAGCACGCCACTTGCGGCACGTAGGAGCGGCACCGACGCAAATTCGCGCCGACGTCCGACATGCCGCGGCCCGTGTGCAAGAAACTTTGCGGCGCGAAGCCCCCCATATCTCTATGGCCCGCGGGCTTCGTCGACTACACGACGGTTCGGCGCGCCGAAATAGCGAAAGGAGTTTTCCATGAGCAATCACGACAGCAAGCTGCGGCCGCTCGTCGCCGCGTGTTCGATCGCCGTAATGGCGCTGGCCGGGCCGGCATTTGCCCAGACATCGGCCGGGGCGTCGACCGCCCGCATGAACACCACCCATGCGAACGCCACGACGTCGCAGGGCCTCCGCGGCGAGGCCCGCGACGAGGCGAAGGGCGCGATCGACGACGTGAACCAGGCCGTCGGCGTGATTCGCAAGATGCAGGCCGACCCGGGTGCGGCGAACCTGCTTTCCGAGGCGCAAGGGGTTTTCATCGTGCCGAAGTACGGGCGCGCAGCGTTCGGCGTCGGCGGGCGCGGCGGCGTCGGCGTGCTGCTCGTCAAGCAGGACGGGAAATGGAGCGACCCGGCGTTCTACAACTTCGGCGGCCTGAGCGCAGGCGTCGAGGCGGGTGTCGAGGGCGGATCGTTCGTGCTGGTGCTGAACGACCAAAAGGCGGTCGACAGCTTCAAGCAAAACAACAACTGGTCGCTCGATGCCGGCGCCGGCCTCACCATCGTCGACTGGTCGAAGAAGGGGCGCGCGTCCGCCGGCCGCGGCGATGTGACGATCTGGTCGGACGTCAAGGGCCTTTTCGCCGGCGCGCAGGTTGCCGTGACCGATATCAAGTACGACGCGGACCAGACGGCGGCCTACTACGGCCAGACGGGCAAAATCGCGCTGAACGACGTCTTCGGCAACCAGGTGACCAACGCGCACGCCGACCAACTGAAGCAGATGCTCGGCTCGGCCGGCACCACGAACGGCAGGGCTTCCGTGAATCCGGTATCGCCGACGGCTGCCGCGATGTCGCCGGCGGGGACCTATTCGAGCAACACATCGGACCACGCGGACGCCGATAAGCGGATCGCGCCGGGTGCGACGACGTCCAACCCCGCGGAGCCGATGTCGCCGGGCAAGTACGGCACGAACGCCAACAAGTAGCCGCACCGGACGGAGCGAGGCAAAGGCCGGCCGCGCGCCGGCCTTTTTCGCGCACGGCCGACGCAACACGGCTGCAACGCGCGCCGCCCGAGCGGTGTTTGCCGGGTGACCACGCAAGGAGAAGGATGCCATGTCGCTCGTCTTCGAGCGCTTCGTCACCGAAGGCCTCGGCGATCTCGCCTACCTGATCGGCGACACCGCGTCGGGCGAGGCCGCGGTGATCGATCCGCAGGTCGACGTGCAGCGCTATGTCGAGGCCGCGCGACGCCACGGCGTGGCGATCTCGCACGTGCTGCAAACGCACGTGCACGAGGACTTCGTGAGCGGCGCGGGCGCGCTCGCGTTGCGCTCGCCGGGGGCGCGGGTGTTCGCGAGCGGCGAAGACCACGCGCCGTACGGCTACGACTGCCGCCTGGTGCACGATGGCGACCGCTTCGAGCTCGGGACGGTGCTCCTGACCGCGCGCCACACGCCCGGACATACGCCCGAGCACCTGTCCTTCCTCGTGGCGGAATCGCATCGGGCGGACACGCCGTACGCGGTCTTTTCGGGCGGCTCGCTGCTCGTCGATGCCGCGGGACGCACCGACCTTCTCGGTGTGCAGGCCGCGCACAAGCTCGCGGACGCCCAGTACGAAACGTTGCATTCGTTCTACGCGCGGCTGCCCGACCACGTCATCGTGCACCCGACGCACGCGCACGGCTCCTCGTGCGGCGCCGCGATCGGCGATCGATTCAGTACGACGATCGGCTACGAGAAGCGCTTCAACCGCTTCCTCGTCGCGCGCGAGCGCGCCGCGTTCATGCGGCTCGCGCTCGAGAACCTGCCGCCGAAGCCCGTCTACTATCCACGCGTGAAGGAGCT
Organism: Rudaea sp.; assembly: GCA_050257435.1. Taxonomy (GTDB): domain Bacteria; phylum Pseudomonadota; class Gammaproteobacteria; order Burkholderiales; family Casimicrobiaceae; genus VBCG01. Next base: position 12,990 of record JBLMWW010000227.1, on the reverse strand, counting down.
CAATCTGCGCGGCACGCCGGTACCCCTTCCGGCCGGCATCGCGGCGCTGACCCCGCGCGAATTCCAGGCGGCGGCCGGCGACGGCCACGCCGTCGTCGATACGCGCACCATGCTCGCGTTCGGCGGCGGGCACGTCCCGGGCGCGCTCAACCTCGGCGCCGACCCGCGCCTGCCCGTATGGGCCGGCTGGATGCTCGATCCGCAGCAGGCGATCCTGCTCGTCGCCGCCGACGACGGGGACGTGGACGACATCGTCACGGCCTTCGGCAGGACGGGCTTCACCCGCTTTGCCGGCTACCTCGCCGGCGGAATGTCCGCCTGGGAGCAATCCGGCTTGCCGCTCGAATCGTTGCCGCAGGTCGCGGTGCACGCGCTCCACGAGCGGCGTGACGAGTACGTGCCGCTCGACGTGCGCGCGCCCGGCGAATGGGCGGCCGGCCATGTTCCCGGCGCCACGCACGTTTTCCTGCCCGAGCTTCCCGAGCGCATCGCCGCACTCGACGAGACGAAGCGCTACGCCGTCTATTGCGACAGCGGCTATCGGGCGTCGATCGCCGCGAGCCTGCTGCAGCGGGCCGGATTTGGGCGTGTCGCGAACGTGCCGGGGAGCTGGCAGGCCTGGACGCGGGCCGGGCTGCCGGTGAGCGCCTAGCGCGCGGGCTCAGCCCACGGCCGCCGCGAGCGCCTCCAGCAGCGCCGCGCCGTCGCCGCGCCACGCGCTGCCGTGCATGCAGGCGAGCGTCGTCGGGCGGTAAGTGGCGAGCCGGGCGAGCGTTGCCTGGGTTTCTGGCGCATGCGCGTAATAATCCATCGGCGTGCGAAACGCCTCGCTGGGTTCCAGGATGTCCGACTCGGTGAGCGCAGGGTCGCCGGCGCCCCCTTGGGTGAAGAGATCGCCGCACAGGAACGTGCTCGTCGTCTCGTCCAGCATCAGCCCGCACTCCCACGCATGCGGCACGTGCGGCGTGTCGAACCAGCGCATCCGGTGGCGGCCGAGGGAGAGGGTCTCGAGGTCCGCGAGGGCGCGCGCCGGCCGGTCGGCGACGTCGTTCACGGACACGAGCGCGGCGACGCGCCCGCACAGCGGCACGGCGCGCGGCGCGACGGCCAGGAAATCGTTCAGCGCGCCGCATTCGTCCGCCTCGAAGTGCGAGAGCCCGATGTAGCGGAGGCGCTCGACGGGAACGACGCGATCGATCGCCTCCCGTACCAGGGGAAACATCCTGCGCGGCCCGGTATGGAACAGGAGCGGCTCCTCGTCCAGCACCAGGTACTGGTTGAAGCTGAACTGCCCGGGGCCATCGGGCAGCGATATCGGCGTATTGATCCTGTAGATGTCCCGCGCGATCTCGAAGACGTTCGTGCCGGATTGGGAGTTCGTTACCATCGGGGTTCTCCGTTTCGTCGGTGGAAGACCCACGGGTGTGTAACGGGGAGCCGTTTCGTTACACGACCTCATCGCAGCCTGCGAGCCATGCAGAACCGCCCCAGCGACCCAGGCGAGCCAGAGGTCGCGCTGGCACGGCGGATCGCCGCTGCCGCCCCCGGCGCGGCCGCCGATGCCGAGGCGGAGCTGTATCGCCGCCTGGCGCCGCGGGTGCGGCTGTACGGCCGCAAGCACCTGCGCGACGAGCAGGCGGCGGCCGACCTTACGCAACAGGTGTTGCTGATGACGATCGAGAAGCTGCGCGCCGGGGAGCTCCGCGATGCGGAGCAGGTGATCTCGTTCGTGTTCGGCATCTGCCGGCGGGTCACGGTCGAGTCGTGGCGTGCGCATGCCCGGCGCGAGCGCCTGCTGCGCCAGTACGCCGACGACGTCCCGATCGCCGACGCCGCGGTCGCGTCACGGCTCGATCAAAAGCGGCTGTTGCACTGCCTCGACCGGCTGCCCGAGCGGGAGCGCGCCGTCGTCGTCATGACCTTCTACGAGGAGAAGCGGGCCGACGAGGTGGCGAACGTGCTCGGTCTCGGCGCCGGTAACGTGCGGGTGATCCGCCACCGCGCGCTGCACCGGCTGCGCGACTGCGTGACGGGCGGGGAGGCGCACGCATGACGCGATCGATCTGCAAGTCCCCGCTCGACGACGAGGCGCTCGTCGACTACTGGCTCGGCGAGCTCGACGAGGACGGGGAGACGCCCATCGAGTTGCATCTGCTCGGCTGCGAAGAATGCAGCGCGCGCCTCGCCGAGATCGTCGCGCTGGGCGATGGCATCCGGGCCGCGCTCGAGGGCGGCGCCGTGCGGATGTTCGTCACCGCCGCGTTCGTGCGGAACGTCGCCCGGCGCGGACTGCAGGTGCGCGAGTACCGGGTGCCCCGCAACGGAAGCGTGAATTGCAGCGTGGCCCCGGAGGACGAGCTGCTCGTCGCCCACCTGGAGGCTCCCCTCGGCGGCGTCGAGCGCCTCGATGCGATCGCTTACGTCGACGACGAAAAGACCGATGTCTATCACGACATCCCGTTCGACGCCGCGAGCGGCGAGGTCGTCGCCGCATCGAAGATCGCGCAGGTGCGCACGCTGCCTTCGCACGTGCAGCGCATCCGGCTCGTCGCCGTGGGTCGAGACGGCGAACGCGTCATCGGCGACTACACGTTCAACCACACCGCTTGACGCACCCGCGACAGCGGCTTTGCCGATCGGCGACGGGTCGCGTCAGGGTCGGATGTTGACCCAGCCTTCGCGCTGACGCGTGATGATGTGCTCGACCCCGGCCTTCACGAAGATCACGTTGGGAGCCATGTCCTCGGGAGTGAGCTTGTTGCGCGCCATCGAGTTCTCGCAGGCATAGACCTTCGCGCCGAGCTTCGACTGCACGTCCGGGAGTCGGGACGCAACCGGCGTGTCGAATTTCAGCATGTTGATGCCCTGGCCGAAGGCGACGAGCTCGATCTGCGTGCCGGGGCCGTAGGCTTCGCGAAGATTCCCGACGACGTTGAGCGCCTGGTTCCAAGTCGCCGGGTTGCCGTCGCTGACCTGGAGGACGATCTTCTCTGCGAGGGCCGGCCCGGCGAGGGCGAGGCTGGCGACCGCGACGAGGGCAACGTACAGCAGCCGTGCGAAGCGAAGACGTCGATTCATGGGATCCTCGGATGTTGGAAATGGATGACGGTCGTTATCGTTGGCGGTCGTGCCGCGGACGGTGCCCCGCGCCGCGCCTGCCGGTCGAATTCATCCTCTAGCTGGGAACGTAGGTCCAGCCCTCGTGGATGCGCTTCAGGATCTCGTCGAGTGCCGACGTGCTGACGACGGTGTCGGGGATCAGGTGCACGGCGATCCCCCTGTCGCGCAGGCGTTGCACCGTCAGGCCGCACGCGACCAGCGTGAGATTGGGATATTGCGCACGCAGCGCCTCGAGACGGCCGACGTAGGGAGAGACGTCGGAGCGCAGGATGTCGAGCCCGGTGTTGTTGGCGACGATCTCCACCGCCGCCGAACGGTTCGCCGCGCGTGCCAGTCGCAGCATCGTCTCGGCCTCGTCGAGGACGGCGGACACGCGCTCCGGCGCCGACGAGCCGACGTGCAGCACGACGCGGTCGGTCGTAGCGGTACGGGCACCGGATCCCATTGCCGCAGGCCCCGCGGCGACCGCCACACCGTTGTCGCGCGCGTCGATGGCGTGGCCGATCCAGCCCGCTGCCGCACCGACGGCGACCAGGGCGAACGCGGCGACGGCCTTCCAACGCGCGCCGCGCGCGTAGCCCGATCGATCGCCGCTGCGCGACGATCTTTCGTGCTGGTAGGCGCTTCGCACGAGCTGTTTCGTCAGGCGCAGCTCGCAGGCCATATGCCTGAGCTCGGGATCGCGCTGGATCGCATCCAGCACGCGGCCCTCCTCGAAGCGATCGAGCTCGCCGTCGACCAGGGCGTTGAGCCGGTCGTAGGAGACTCCGTCTGTCGCGTCCGACTTCATTTCGCGCTTCTCAGGCGGTGCGGCTGCGCCGCGTCGGATTGCCAGAGCTGCTCGCGCAGCGCGATCCGCGCGCGGCACAGGCGGCTCATCACCGTACCGATCGGGATGGCGAGGATCGCGGCCACCTCGGCGTACGAAAGCTCTTCCAGATCGATGAGCGTCACGACCTGGCGCTGCCCGACCGGAAGCCGGCCGATCGCGTCGCGAATGAGCGCGACCGTCTGGGCGCGCCCGTATGCCACGTCCGGCGTCTCGTGGCAAGCGGGCAGGCACTCCTCGGCGACGCTGTCGATGTCGAGGCTCGGTCGCAACGCGCGCAGGTGATCGCGCCAGCAGTTCGCCAGGATCCCGAACAACCAGCTCCGCAGCCGCTCGATGTCGCGCAGCTGGTCGGCGTGCTCGAGCCCCTTGGCGAGCGCTTCCTGCGTGAGGTCGTCCGCCAAGGCCCGGTCGTGCGACCAGGCGTAGGCGAGGCGGAACAGCGACGTTCTATGCTGCTCGAGGCGCGCCCGGAAGGCTTGCGAGCCGCAGAGCAGGGAGCTCAGGTTCATGGCACCTAGACGGATCGTGCAGGACCGTTATTCCATCGACGGCCGAACCTCGAGACGACAGAGTCTCACGCGACGCGACGCTCGACGGATTATCAACGATACCGGACGTCGACGCCCTCGATCGCGCGCCGTTACCTACTGTGGCCATCCCGGCCGGCCTGCCGGGCGCACGACCCCGGTCGTGTTACGGTTAGCACTCGAACGGGGAGGTCGTTGAATCGATGGCCCGGCTGAGGATCGCTCGGCGCGCGCGGCACGTATGGCTGTCGCCGTCGCTATGGAACCGCCGACTGGTGTTTCTCGTCGGCAGCGTGCTCGTCGGGCTGGTTTCCGTCGCGTTCTCCGTCCTCGCAACCGTGGCGAACGATCTCGTCCATGCGCTGCTCGGCGTGTCGCAGTTCGCACCGTTCGTCGTCGCGCCGGCGGGTTTCGCCGCGATCAGCTACGTCGGCACGCGCTATTTCCCCGGCGCCCAGGGCAGCGGCATTCCGCAGACGATCGCGGCGGTGAGCTTCGACCTCCCCGGCTTTCGCAGCACGCTGCTGTCGCTTCGCGTGGCCGTCGGCAAGATGGCGCTCACGCTGCTCGGGCTGGTATGCGGCGCGTCGATCGGCCGCGAAGGGCCAAGCGTGCAGGTCGGCGCGGCGCTCATGTATTCGATGAGCCGCTTCACGACGTTTCCGCACGAGGCGATGAAGCGCGGGCTGATCCTGGCGGGCGGCGCCGCGGGCGTGGCCGCCGCCTTCAACGCGCCGCTCGCTGGCGTGGTGTTCGCGATCGAGGAGATGAGCCGTTCGTTCTCCCAGCGTACGAGCGGCATCGTCATGACGGCGGTCATCTTCGCCGGCATCGTTTCGCTCGTGCTCCTCGGCGACTACGCCTACTTCGGACACACGCGCGTGACGATCGGTTTGCACGCGGGCGTGCCCGCCGTGCTGCTTTGCGGCGGCGTCGGAGGACTCGTCGGCGGAGGATTCGCGCGCCTTCTGATCGTCGTGTCCGGCGCCCATCTGCCCACCCGTCTGCGCACGCTGCGCGCGCAGCGTCCGCATGCGTTCGCGGCGCTGTGCGGCGTCGTGGTCGCGATCCTCGGCTATGCGTCCGGCAGCACGATCTACGGGACCGGCTACGTGGAGGCGCGCACGATCCTCGAGGGCGGGAGCATCCCCGCGTCGTTCGGGCTCTTGAAGCTCCTCGCCACCGTCGTCTCGTACGCGACCGGCATGCCGGGAGGGATATTCGCACCGTCGCTCGCGGTGGGCGCCGGCATCGGCCAGAACCTTTCGCTGCTTCTGCCCGACGCGCCCGCCGCAGCGGTCGTGATCCTCGGAATGATCGGCTATTTCGCGGGAGTGGTGCAGGCGCCGCTCACCGCGTTCGTCATCGTCATCGAAATGACCCGCGACCCGGACATGGCACTCCCGCTGCTCGCAGCGGCGCTGCTCGCGCACGGGCTTTCGCGGCTCGTGTGCCCGCACCCGCTCTACAAGGCGCTGGCGAAGTCGTTCCGCCCGAGCCAGGCGCCGTGATCGCCCGGCGGAGGTCGACGGCGATCCAGGCGATGGTGTCGAGCATAAGGAGTGCGAGAACGAGCGGCCCGGCAGCACGCGACCGACATGCGTTCAGCGCTCACGGAGGTAGCGTGCGTTATCGAACGTGCCGACCCACGCGGGGCGGTAGACGACCAGGAGTGTAACGAGCATTCCGGTCACGGTCGCTTCGCCGAACGCCAGGTGAAGCAGATATGGCAGGAACTGGAATACGACCGGCGCGGGCAGCGCTTCGGCGGCGATGGTGCCCAGGGCGACGAGCGTGCCGGCCGTGAGCATCGCCAGCGCCGGGCCGAAAAATGCGGCGACGAAGATGTAAACGAACGGATTCGGCGGCAGCCACCGCTCGGCCGCGCGCAAGACCACCGTCGTCGTGACGACGGGCGCGACGCCGAGGGCAAGAACGGCGAGCCCGCCGTTGATCCACGAGCCGTCACCGGCGATGGTGACAACGGCGACGGCGATCGCCGTTCCGATCAATGCGAGCCACGGGCCGGCCAGCAGCGTGAAGAGCGGCACACCCAGAAGGTGAAAGACGAGACCCGACGCAAGCGACGCCTTGACGCTCCATAGCAGCGCCAGACCGAGGATCGTCGCGAGCCACACGTGAATGTGTTCGCCCTCCAGGCGCCTCCATCGAGCGCGCCATCCGGCCCAACCGAGCAACGGGATGGCGACGGCGAAGCCGATCCCCGGCCACGGTGCCGGAAATGCAAGGCCGATGAGATCCATTTGTCGATCGTACGCCCCGACCCGGGCCCTCGAGTGCCAAACACCGCGGCGAGGAATCGAGGGACGCGCGGTTTGATTCTTCGTCCGGCTGCCCCGTTTCGCGCGCAATCCGCCCGCTTCGAGCTACGCCCGGTCGCGCTCGCGTGCGTATGCGATGGCGCCTTCGAGCGTCATCGCGCGGCCCGCGTGCCATGCCGCGCGGAACGCCGCGTCGTCGCCGAGCGCGGCACGAGCGTCGGCCACCCTGCGCTCGTAGCCGCGGCACTCGCTGGCGACGCGCGCCGCGCCGATCTCCTCTCGCAGCCGCTCCATCGCGCCCCATAGACGCGCTGCACGCGCCGGCTCTCCCGTGGCGCCGGCGATCCCGGCGAGGCTTTCGACCGACGCGGCGATGCCCGACCGCTCGCCCAACGCGCGGTAGATCTCCAGGCTCTCCTCCTGGAGCGCCCTGGCTTCGGGATAGTCGCCACCGGCAGCAGCGATCTCGCCGAGATGGTGCAGCGAGTTGGCGATGCCCTCGCGATCGCCCAGATCGCGAAAGATGGCGAGCCCCTCATCGTGCAGCGACCGTGCGCCGGCCCGATCGCCGCCATGGCGTGCCGCGACCCCCAAGCCGTACAGCGCGCGGGCGATACCCGAGCGATCCCGCAGGTCCCGGCAGATGCCGAGGCTCTCTTCGAACAGCGCCCGCGCGGTCGCATCGTCGCCCTGCTCGCTGCACAGGCTGCCGAGGCTTCGCAGCGCGTTGGCGATATGCCCGCGATCGCCGATCTCGCGGAACATCGCGAGGCTCTCTTCGTAGAGGGCGCGGGCCGATGGATAGTCGCCCTGCGCCGAGGCCAGGCTTCCCAGGTGCACGAGCGAGACCGCGACGCCCCACGTGTCGCCGAGCTCGCGATCGATGGCGAGGCTCTGCTCGTGGAGCGTTCGGGCCGCGGCATAGTCGCCCTGCTCGTACGCCAACAGCCCCAGATTGTTGAGGACCGCCCCGACGCCGCGGCGATCGGAGAGTTCCCGGCGGATCGCCAGGCTCTGCTCGTACGCCGTACGCGCCGCCGCATAGTCGCCTTGCTTCCACGCCAGCACACCTGCCCAGTTGAGCGCCTTCGCGCGCGCCGCCTCGTCTGCGTCCGGCGAGGCGGCGAGCAGCCGGGAAAGCCAGCCGCGGCCTTCCGTGAGATAGCCGCGCACCAACCAGAATCGCGCGAAGGCATTCGCCAGCCGCATCCCGACTGCGACATCCCCACCGGCGATCGACCGCGCCAGCACCGCGCGCAGATTGTCGTGCTCGGCTTCCAGTCGATCGAGCCAAGCCTGCTGATCTTTCCCGATCAACTGCGGCTCGGCCGCTTCGGCGAGCTCGAGGAAATACGCGCGATGCCGCGCGACCCAGGGCGGCGCGTCGCCTCGCTCCTCGAGCTGCTCGAGCGCATATTGATGCACGGTCTCCAGATAACGGTAGCGCGTCGCCGCGCCGCGCTCGTCCGCGAGCGCGAGGCTCTTGTCGACGAGCGAGGTGAGCAGATCGAGCACCTCGTAGGCCTGGATGCCTTCGCCCGCGCACACCTGCTCGGCCGCGTCCAGCGTGAAGCCGCCCGCAAAGACGGACAGGCGGAGAAACAGCTTCTTCTCGGCATCGCTCAGGAGATCGAAGCTCCAATCGATCGCTGCGCGCAGCGTCTGCTGGCGACGCGGCAGCACGCGCGAGCCGCCGGTCAGCACCACGAAGCGCCGGTCGAGCCGCCGGCTCAACTCGTCGATGGTCATCGACCGAACGCGCGCCGCCGCCAACTCGATCGCCAGCGCGATGCCGTCCAACCGGCGGCAGATGCCCGCGACCGCGGGCCCGTTCCGATCGTCGACGGTGAACTGCGGCAGGTACAGCCCCGCGCGCTCGCCAAACAGCCGCACGGATTCGTACTCCGCGAGGCCTTGCGTCGTCGCGCCCTGGCTCGCGTCCGGCATGGACAGCGACGGCACGCGATACGTCAGCTCCCCGGGCACGGCGAGTCGCTCCCGGCTCGTGACTGCCACGGTGACGCGCGGACATTGCCGCAGTACGGCGTCGGTCAGTTGCGCGCAAGCCGCGAGCAGGTGCTCGGCATTGTCGAGCAGCAGCAGCAGATGCCTGGCCCGGAGGTACTCGGTCAGTGTCTGCGTCAGGCTCTTGCCCGGCTGCTCCTTTAGTCCGAGCACCGTGATCACGGCCTGCGGCACCAGGCCCGGGTCCCGCAGGGCGGCCAGTTCCACCAGCCACACGCCGTCCTCGTACTCGTCGAGCATCGAGGCAGCCACACGCAGGGCGAGCCGCGTCTTGCCGATGCCGCCCGCCCCGGTCAGCGTCAAGAGGCGGTGGGCCGTCAGCAGCTTCCGGAGCTTCTCCAGCTCACGCTCGCGACCGACGAACGAGGTCAGCGGCTCGGGCAGGTTCGAACGCTCGCTGCGGGTGCCGGCGGCGGGGGTGATCGACGCGGACGCAGGCGAACGCGCGCCGCCGGCAGCCATCGCGGGCGCTTCCGGCAGCACCGTGACGGGCCCGACGAAGCGGTAGCCGCGCCGCGACAGCGTTTCGATCCAGCGCTCACCGCCCGGAGCGCGCGCCAGCGCGCGACGAAGGGCCGAGATCTGGACGGAGAGGTTGCTCTCCTCGACCACGCGGCCCGGCCAGGCGGCTTCCAATATCCGCTCCTTCGGCACGTGCGCTTGCGCACCTTCGACGAGCACGGTCAGGACGGCGACCGCCCGCGGGCCGAGGGGTACGGGGGTGCCCTCATGCGTGAGCGCACCGACGCGAGGATCGAGTCGGAACGGACCGATTTCGTACATGCTGCTCACCCCGTTCTCGCTCGGCGAGCGTTCGCCGACCCTTGTCCGCCGTTCAACGCCGCCGTTCTACCGCATTTTCGGAAATTCTTCGGAATTCCTTCAAGACTGCGGCGGCGCCGTGAGAGAGCATGAGGCCGTGGCCGAGACTCGGCCGGACGGCGGGAGGAATCGACGTGAAGCCGCTTTACGACTTCCTGTGCAGGCAGGATCCCGAATCGGTCGAGCGCTGCCAGGCACTTGCCGTCGTGGTGCTGATCGTCGTTCTCGGACTGTTTGCCGGCGTGGCCTTCGCCCGCTGATCCGGCGGGCTCCAAGCTTCGTGCATGCGCGCGACGAGCGCGCGCAGCCGCGCGCTCAGTCTCCAGGTGCCGAGTGGGATTATGCTTAGTTTCATCGCGCTTTCGCGATCAGCACCCGGCGTCGGTGATAGCCGTCGCTAGCGGCACGCAAAGAACGCCACGTACCGGCCCTCGATCGCGATCCCCATCCGGGTGATCCGGGGGTCGAGCAGGTTGCGGGCGTGGGTCGGAGAATTCCGCCAGGCCTCGAATTCGGCCCCTGGGGTGCGGAGGCCCGCGCCCACATTCTCGACGCATGCGGGTGACCGAGCCTTCGCGAAGCGCTGCTGGAAGCCGTCGTGGGAGAGCCGGTCCTCCCGCGCCATGTACGTCGCGTGCTCGTGCGCGAGCTCGGAGAGCGGCTCGACCAGCGCAAGCGGTGCGAGACGGTGTTGCGCGCGATAGCCGTTGATCAACTCGCCGAGCTGCGCCGTGTACGCGCCGGCCTGGCCCGCGGCTGCGTCCGCGCCGTGCGCGGTTGCGAGGAGGGCCAGCGCGAGCAATTCGGCGAGCCTCTTCACTTCGAAAACCCGTCGACCTGGGACCCCGGCCGTTGCGCCCAAAATCTGCTGGAAGTCTCATGAGCGTCACCGCGCGAGGCCGCGTGACGAGGCGTGCGGCTAGACATCGCTCGCGAAGCAAGAGGTGCGTAATCGAGCGTTCTTCGGTTGCGTGCCAATGTTATGCCATTTCATTGGAGGTAGCGGTCATCGTCACCCTCGCTACGCGCAACATCTGCCTATACTGCGTGTCCTAGCGCTTGAGCTTGAGCCGCCGGAGGCACGCGAATCCGCGGATGGCGTGACGAAGCGAGGCAGCGACGTCTTCCCATCGCCGGCCACGCGTGACGCGGAGTGGTCGGGTGTCTGGGTCTTCCACGTTTGACGCAAACGAAAGGAATAGAAGATGAACGCTTCGAGGCAATCGGTCGATCCATCGCGCCGTCTGGCGCTGCAGGCGCTCGTGGTCGCAACCCTGAGCGCCTGCGCAACAACCGACTCGGGACGGCCGACGGCCGCTGGGCCCGAGAAGCTCGTGTCGGATGCCCAGGTGACATTGGACAACTTTCTGCGCGACCCGGACCAGACCTGGATCCAGCAGAATCTCGACCGAGCCAAGGGCGTGTTGATCGCGCCCCAGATCGTCAAGGCCGGGTTCATCTTCGGTGGGTCGGGCGGAAGAGCACTTCTCGTCGCGAAAGAGGGGCGTGCGTGGGCCGGACCTGCGTTCTACGACCTGGCGACCGCAAGCGTCGGCTTCCAGGCGGGCGTGGAAGTGTCAGAGGCCATCATCGTGGTGATGACGGACAAGGGCCTCAACTCGCTCATGTCGAATTCGTTCAAGATCGGGGGCGACGCGAGCATAGCGGCTGGCCCGGTGGGAGCGGGTGCCAAGTCGACCGTAACTGCGGACCTGATTTCGTTCACGCGCGCGAAAGGCATCTATGGGGGCCTCAATCTGGACGGTACTGTCGTGCACTCGAACGTGGCTTGGAACGATGCGTACTACGGCCGAAGCAACGTTTTGCCGCCCGACATTCTGATTCGAAGAACCGTGCAGAACCCCAAGTCGGCGGCACTGCTCGCGGAAGTCGCCAAAGCTACGCGATAGGCCCACCGTGGGGTAGTTACGAGCGCGGACGGGACGGACGAGGCGTCGATCCGGTCCGCCGATTTTCCGCTTGGTGAATCATCGGATCGGTTTGTCGCGATTCACGGACCTGCTCCACGGTGCAGTCGAGAACGAGCGCCTAGATAACGGGCTGAATGCGCAGTTCGACCTCGGGTCGTGGTGCCGTCCGGGAATAGTCGAGCTGCGCTTCCTCCAACTCGTGATCGAGGCGATCCAGACCGTCCAGGAGCCGGGCGGCGGCATCACGGCCGAGCCGCGAAAGCCGGTAGCTCTCGCCGACGTAGGCCGGCGCATCCCGAACCAGCTCCGGATAGGGCGGATGGTTGTCGAGGACCGTCACTCCGTCATGGATTTCGCGCAGCACGTTCTGGAGAACGTTCAGCAGCGACCGGATCCGGACCCATCGATGGTAGGTGAAGTGATCCTCACCGATCGTCGGCGGCTGCGCGAATGCGTCGATGAGTTCCGCGGCTGCCAGAGTGCCCGAAGCCGCCATCGCCTCGATCGTCCGTGCGGGCATATCGAGGTTCAGGCCGCCCTCGTTCGTCGTGTGCCGCACCGTGACGATCCGATCGCGAAAGCCGGGCGCCGCCCGCTGAAGGTTGTCCCGCCAGTTCTGCATGGTCTTGACGATCGCCGTCGCGAAGGAAAGCACGGCCTCGAAGCCGGTCTCTCCGATGCCATAGTGTTCAGGCGGCAGGGCCTTTCCCCGGTCGGGCAGATGGGCCCGCGCCTCGCTGTCGGTGGCCCTGCGCAGATCATCACGCAGATTGATCCCGAACGTCGGCCAGCCTGGAAGGACGGAATCGAACATCTGCACCGGGAAGTTGCTGCAGAGGCCGCCGTCGCTGAACAGCACCCTCTGCACGCTCGACCGCACGAAGCGCGCCCGCTTGTCTCGCGCCGTCCGAGCGAAACCAGGCGTGTCCGACGTCGCTGCGGTCCCGTTCGCAGGCTCGTCCGCGTCTGGCCCTTCCGTGGCGGCCATCTCCCATGCGTAGCGGTAGAGCGGAATGCCCGCCAGAAGTATCGGGAAGGAGAGACTCATCCGAACCGCGACCAGGACGGGGAGCGTTGCCCGACCGGGGAACGGAAGGAAGCCGAAGCCCGCCATCGCCTCGTCGCGGCCGGCACTCGCCGCGCTTCGCGGACCCGGGTTCGCTGCCATCCAGGCGACCACATCACCCGGGAAAAAGAGCTCCAGCTCGGAGCGCCTGAAATAGAACTGCTCGCTGTCGAACGGCAGGGAATACGGGCGGCCCATCGACAGCGCGGTGGTCATCATCTGCAGATTGATGCCCTTGATCGCCTTGCCCTCGTCCAGTGTCACGCCATCGAGATCGCCGAAAGTCAGCGGCCGCTTCGGATCCTTGCCGGACAGTTGCTGCAGATAGCCATGCAGCCAATCGGTCAACGCCGTCGGTTCAGCGGCTTCGGGCGCCTTGCTCGTG
>JBLMWW010000226.1:0-28348 GCA_050257435.1 Rudaea sp. | reverse complement strand
AGCCGAAGGCGTGCCGGCGAAAGCGCTGCGCAACTCCCACTTGTTCGCAGGAGGTTTCGTCATCGATAATCACGCTTGACGTTAATCACGCATGGCGCTACTATTGCAGGCCGTGGCGATCAGGACGTTCAAGTGTGCCGACACCGAAGCGCTGTTCGCACTGCGACGCGTGGCGCGCTTCACCAACATCGAGCGTCCGGCGCTGCGCAAGTTGAAGCAGCTCGACCTGGCGCGACGTATCGAGGACCTGCGCGCACCGCCAGCGAACCGACTGGAGCAGCTGAAGGGTGATCGCGCGGGGCAGTGGAGCATCCGCGTGAACGATCAGTTCCGCATCTGCTTTTGCTGGACGGGAAGCGATGCCGAAGACGTCGAGATCGTCGACTATCACTGAGGCAGAACGAGATGAGCAGGAAACTCAAACCCGTATCGCCGGGCGAGATGCTGGCGGAGGAGTTCCTCAAGCCCCTTGGCATGAGCAACTATAGGCTGGCGAAGGAGATCGGCGTACCGGCTCAGCGCATCGGCGAGATCCTGGCCGGCAAGCGCGCCATCACTGCGGACACCGATTTGCGGCTGTGCCGGTTCTTCGGGCTCTCGGACGGCTGGTGGCTGCGACTGCAGGCGGACTACGACACGGAGGTCGCGAAGGCGAGCCTCGCGAAGACACTCGCGAAGATCAGGCCGTGGAAGGACGCGGCGGAACGCACGGCGGATGCGCACTGATCCGCTGCGCCTATGGCAGCACTGTGACGGTAAAGAAATTGCCACAAAGTTATTACGCGACGATACCTTAGGGCATTTGATGCCGGCGCTTGTCTGGCGCCATTGCGAACGACAGAATAGCTCTTCGATGCGCCGGGGATGCGCTAACTGGGGCGATAGATCTCGATCCATCCCGAAAGGTCGCCGATGCGCGAGCGCCGATCGTCCTCGATAGACCGTGGAAGCCGTTTTCGGCGGGTGCCAGTTCGATTGACGGTAAAAGTGCCGGTAAGACAGGTTCATCCGCTTGCGACCATGGCGGATCAATAGCCTAGAAGGCTCGTTGATGATCGAATGAAAATGACGCGCCAGGCGCTCGCACCGCGCGACGTCTTCTACGCCCGCGTCCGCCGCGCGGCCGCGCTTGCGTTCGCGCTCGTCGGTGCGACGCTCGCGATCGGGATGGTCGGCTACCACGCGCTCGAGGACCTGACGTGGCTCGACGCGTTCCATCAGGCGGCGTTGCTCCTCTCCGGCATGGGACCCGTGGCCGACATCCGCAGCGCAGCGGGCAAGGTCTTCGACGGCGTCTATGCGCTGTTCTGCGGCATCGTGCTGCTCGCGTCGACCGGACTGATGTTCGCGCCGGTGATCCATCGCCTGCTGCATCGCTTTCATCTCGAGGATGCCCGCGACCGATGAGCAATGGATGGCCGAGGCGCTCGCGCTCGCGCAAGCGGCTGCGGCGCGCCGCGAGGTGCCCGTGGGTGCCGTCGTGGTGTGCGACGATGCGATCGTCGGGCGCGGCGGCAATGCGCCGATCGCGCACCACGATCCCACCGCGCATGCCGAGATCGCCGCGCTGCGCGAGGCGGCCCGCACGTTAGGCAACTACCGGCTCCCCGGCTGCGCGCTCTATGTCACGCTCGAGCCGTGCGCGATGTGCGCCGGGGCGATCCTGCACGCGCGCCTATCGCGGCTCGTCTTCGGCGCGCGCGACCCCAAGACCGGCGCGTGCGGCTCGGTGATCGATCTATTCGCGGAGCGCAGGCTCAATCATCACACCGCCGTCACCGCCGGCGTCGCGGCGGAGGCCTGCGGCGCGCTCCTCACGCGGTTCTTCGCAGCTCGCCGGCAAGAGACGTCATGAGCGCGCAGGGCCGCCCCAAGCGCTCGCCCCCTCCCTTGGAGGGGGAGGCTGGCCGCGAAGCGGTCAGCTTCGGGGGAGGTTAGCCGGTGAGCCGGTCGCTTTGCTTCACGATCGTGGCACCCGCGGGCTTCGCGACCGATCCCGCGGCGATCGACCGCGCCGAGAGCCTGCTCACGCGCATGGGCCATCGCGTCAAGTGCGATGCGACGGCACGCAGCCGCTTCCAGCGCTTCTCGGCGCCCGACGACGAGCGCCTCGCGGCGATTGCGCGCGTCGCCGCCGATCCCGAGACGGACGTCGCGGTGACGGTGCGTGGCGGCTACGGCTTCACGCGCCTCATCGGCCGCATCGACTACGCTGCGCTGTCCCGCGCGCGCGCGCGCTGGATGGGCCATTCCGACTTCACGGCGTTCGCGCTCGCCGCACTCGCCAAGGCGGGCCTCGTCACCTTCGCCGGCCCGATGGCCGCCTACGACTTCGGGGCGCTCGAGCCTTCCGCGTTCACGCTCGCGAACTGCTTCGGCGTGCTCGAGAACGACGCATGGGAGGTCGAGTGCGCGCTCGACGGCCCCGCGCGCGCTCGCTGCGCGGGCACGCTATGGGGCGGCAACCTGTCGCTCGTCGTGCACCTCGTCGGCACGCCGTATTTCCCCGACGTCGCGGGCGGCATTCTCTTCCTCGAGGACGTCGCCGAGGCGCCGTACGCGGTCGAGCGCATGCTCCATCAGCTGCTTCACGCGGGCGTCCTCGCGAAGCAGCGCGCCGTGCTGCTCGGCGCGTTCACCGAATACACGCTGCACGCGAGCGATGCGGGCTACGATCTCGGCGCGGCGATCGCGCAACTGCGCGGGCAGGTGAACGTGCCGATCTATGCGGGGCTGCCGTTCGGCCACGTTCCCGGGAAGCTCACGCTTCCGGTCGGCGGTCGATGCGCGCTCGACGTGCGCGACGGCAGCGCGAAACTCACGCTATCGGGTTATCGCGGATGACGCGCCCGCGTCGCGGCGCCGACGACCGGGCGAGTTTCGACGTCGCGCTCCGCCGCTTCCGGGACGCGGCTCGCGATCTGCGCGCGGTGCGTCGTGAAGTCTTCGTCGAGGAGCAGGGGGTGCCCGAAGCGCTCGAGTGGGACGCCGCCGATGCCGGCGCGCTGCACGCGCTCGCGACCGACGCGAGCGGCCACCCGATCGGCTGCGCGCGCCTGCTGCCCGACGGGCACATCGGGCGGGTCGCGGTCCGTCGCCCATGGCGCGGCCGAGGCGTCGGGACCGCGCTGCTGCTGAGGCTTCTTGCCGCCGCGCAGGCGCGTGGCGACAGGCAAGCCGTCCTCAACGCACAGGTGGCGGCAATGCCGTTCTACGAACGTCACGGCTTCGTGGCGAGCGGGGCGGTGTTCGACGAAGCGGGCATTCCCCATCGCGTCATGACGCGCACGTTCTGACGCCCAACGCGGCGACCCGGAAGCGGAACGCGACTTCGCCGGTTTGCGCCCCGCTCGCATCGAAGCTCCGTTCCATGAACCGCGCCGCTCCATCGCGATCGATGGCCACGACGGCAGACGAGCGGGTGCCGTAGCTCTCGCTCACGATGAACGGCGACGAGAGCAGGCGCTCGCGCTCGCGCGGGATGCCGGTGTCCGGCAACTGCGCGTCGTCGGCGGGCGTCCGGTCGGCGAGCACGTCGAAGAGGCGTTCGAGGTCGTCGCCCCGCGCGATCCACCCGGCGACGCCGCGCTTCGCGCGCAGCACCTTGGGCCACGGGGTGTCGAGCCTCGCGTTGGAGACGCCGTGGATCCCGCGGGCAAGCGCGTGTGCCGGTGCACCGCGATTCGACCCGAACGCGCCGCGCAGCCCCTGGCCGCCGACGAGATTGAAGCCGTTGTAGCGTCGGGCATCGGCGACGAGCGCGCCGAGCGCATCGGCGAGCGGACGCGTATCGCGCACGAGGGCCGGCACGAGCGCACCCCGCGACGGCGCCTGCGGGTCGTGCCCGCCGGGCTCGCGCACGTTCGTCACGAAGCCGTAGCGCCCGTCCGGCGCGAGGCCGAGCCACGTGCCGCCGTGCGCGAGGTCGCGGCCGGCAAGGATCGGCGCGCCGGTTTCGTCCTGCCACCAATGGGCCGGCGCCGCCGGGCGGGCGTGGAATTCGTCGCGGTTCGCGACCAGCACGACCGCGTAGCGCGGGTGCGCATCGAGCGCGACCACCGCGAGGCACATGGATCAGCCGACCTGCGGTCGCGGCGCGCGCGGCGCGGCGGTGGGGACGGCGTAGGGAAGCGGTCGTTGCGTGAGCACGGCGCCGTCGGGCGCACCGACGTGAAGTTCGCCGGACTCGACCGCCTCGATCTGCACCACGGCGAGGAGCGCGCAGCGGCCGGCTTGATCCGGCGCGGCGTTCACGACGGTGCCGCAGGCCTGGTCCGCGCCGAACGTTTGCGCGTAGATGCGCGCGCCGGGCGCCACGTCGAGGGCGTGGCAATGGAACGCGAACAGGCGCTCCTTCAGGCGTCCGAGGTATTGCATGCGTGCGACGATTTCCTGGCCGGGGTAGCACCCCTTCTGGAAATTGACGCCGCCGACCAGGTCCCAGTTCGCCTGCTGCGGGACGAAGAGATCCGACGTCACCGCCGTGATGTTCGCCACGCCCGCCGCGATACCGTGAAAGCGCCACGTCGCCTCGTCCACGGCGCTCGTGTGCCGCGCAAGCGCCGCCTTCAGCACCGGGGCGTCGTCCGCGGGCGCGAAGGCCACGAGCCGGCCGTCGCGCAGCGCGAAGACCGTGCCATGCTCGCCGATCGCCACGGCGCACGAGGGGCGCGGCGCGACGCCGAACGCTGCACTCGCGGCGGCGTCGCTGCCTTCGCCGGCGATGCCGATCAACGTGCTTTGCGCGGTGACGTCCTCGATCGCCACCTTCGCGCGGAGCACGAACATCGCGAGCCGGCGGCGGATCGTCTCGGCCAGATCCGCGGCGAGGAGCACGACGATGCCATCGCCCGGCCGCTCGGCGGGCGCGCGCCACAGCACGCCGTTGGCGAGCATGCGGCCCTTCGGCGAGTTGTAGCTCCAGTATTGGCCATCGCCTGCGCCGAGCGCCTTGACGTCGCTCGACAGCTGGCCGTGCAGGAACGTCATTGCATCGGCGCCGGTCACGCGGAGCACGCCGAAGCCCGTGTGGGAGCAGGAGACCGGCGCCGCGCGCACCGGCGATCGATCGGGAGGGGCAGAAGTGACGTCCGGCATGATGCTCGTGGCGGGACCGGCCCGCAGGTCGCTCGAGGCGGTATGTCGTGCTAGAATAACGAGTTACCGCAAGCGCTCGTTTACGTAGATTGTACGCGCGCGCGGTCGCCGCCGGCTCGGCGTTCGCGCGCACGCCGCGCGGCGCGCCGGCAACGGCGGCGAACGAACCGGGACGCGGGCGCCTTGCGCTGCGCGCTCACATCGCACACCGGCGTTTCAGGGTGTCCGGCGGGAAGCCCCCGCAGGAAACGCAACCCGCCGGTGGAGGCCCAACCCTGATAGAGGAGTTCAGCATGTCCGTCACCATGCGTCAAATGCTGGAGGCCGGCGTTCACTTCGGCCACCAGACGCGCTACTGGAATCCGAAGATGGCCGACTACATCTTCGGCCAGCGCAACAAGATCCACATCGTCAACCTCGAGAAGACGCTGGCGATGTACAACGACGCGATGAAGTACGTGCGCCAGCTCGCGCAGAACCGGGGCACGATCCTGTTCGTCGGCACCAAGCGCCAGGCGCGCGAGATCGTCGCCGAGGAGGCGCGGCGCTGCGGCATGCCCTACGTCGATCACCGGTGGCTCGGCGGCATGCTGTCGAACTTCAAGACGGTCAAGCAGTCGATCAAGCGTCTCAAGGACCTCGAGGCGATGAAGCAGGACGGCACGTTCGACCGCATGTCGAAGCGCGAGGCGCTGTCGCTGTCGCGCGAGCTCGACAAGCTCGAGAAGAGCCTCGGCGGCATCAAGGACATGGGCGCGCTGCCCGACGCGGTCTTCGTGATCGACATCGGATATCACAAGATCGCCGTCACCGAGGCGAAGAAGCTCCGCATCCCGATCGTCGCCGTCGTCGACACGAATCACAATCCCGACCCGATCGACTACGTCATCCCGGGCAATGACGATTCGAGCCGCGCGATCCGGCTGTACGCGCGTGGCGTCGCCGATGCGGTGCTCGAAGGCAAGACGAGCACGGTCCAGGAAATCGCGGCCGCCGGCGACGAATTCGTCGAGGAAACGACGGCCTGACCGCGGACACGCACCGCGACCCTGCGTTGTCACGAGGATCGCGGGCAACCTCCGGGCGCAATGCACGTCCCGATGGCAACGAACGATTGGAGCGTCAGATGGCGGAAATTTCCGCGAGCAGGGTGATGGAGCTGCGCCAGCGCACGGGGCTCGGCATGATGGAGTGCAAGAAGGCGCTGACCGAGGCGAATGGCGATCTCGCGAAGGCCGAAGAGCTCTTGCGCATCAGGAGCGGCGCGAAGGCGAGCAAGGCGGCGGGCCGCGTTGCCGCCGACGGCGTGGTCGGCGTCGCGGTGGCGCCCGACGCCAAGACGGGCGCGATCGTCGAGCTGAATTGCGAGACGGACTTCGTCGCGAAGAACGAGGACTTCCGATCCTTCGCGAACGAGATGGCGCAGATCGTCGTGCGCGACCGGCCGGCCGACGTCGCCGCGCTCGCCGAGCGTACGCTCGCCTCGGGCGAGACGGTCGAGGCGCGGCGCGTTGCGCTCGTGCAGAAAATCGGCGAGAACATGACGCTGCGCCGGTTCGCGCGCGTGGACGCGCAGGGGCGCATCGCTTCGTACGTGCACGGCTCGCGCATCGGCGTGCTCGTCGATTACACGGGCGGCGACGAGGCGCTCGGCCGGGACCTCGCGATGCACGTCGCCGCCACCAAGCCGATCGCCGTGGACCGCAAGGACGTCCCGGCCGACATCGTCGACAAGGAACGGGCGATTGCCGCGGCACGCGCCGCCGAATCGGGCAAGCCTGCCAACATCGTCGAGAAAATGGTAGAAGGGGCGGTCGCGAAGTTTCTCGCCGAAGTGACGCTGTTGCCGCAGCCGTTCGTGAAGGACGACAAGCAGACGATCGCCGAGCTGCTCGAGGCGCAGGGGGCGCGGGTCAACGCCTTCGTCCTGTACGTGGTCGGCGAGGGGATCGAGAAACGCAAGGACGATTTTGCAGCGGAAGTGGCCGCGATGGCGCGCGGCTGACCCGACCGCGTGACCGCGGGAGCCTTGATGAGCCCACCCGACAGTTCGGCCGCCGCGGCCATCGCGCCGCTGCCCGGCGTCAGCCCGGCCACGGCCCGGGCGCCGGCGTATCGCCGGATCCTGCTCAAGCTGTCGGGCGAGGCCTTGATGGGCAGCGACAGCTACGGCATCGAGCGCGCGACGATCGACCGCATCGTGGCCGAGGTCGCCGAAGTGGTTCGGCTCGGCGTTCAGGTGGCGATCGTCATCGGCGGGGGCAACATCTTTCGAGGCGTTGCGCCGGGCGCAGCGGGCATGGACCGCGCGACCGCCGACTACATGGGCATGCTCGCGACGCTCATGAATGCGCTCGCCCTGCAGGACGCGTTGCGCCGCGCGGGGGTCGAGTCGCGCGTGCAGTCGGCGCTGCGCATCGACCAGGTCGCCGAGCCGTACATCCGCGGCCGGGCGCTGCGTCATCTCGAGGAAGGCAAGGTCGTCATCTTTGCCGCGGGAACCGGCAATCCGTTCTTCACGACCGATACCGCGGCGGCGCTGCGCGGACGCGAAATGGGTGTCGACATCGTCCTCAAGGCGACGAAGGTCGACGGCGTCTACACGTCCGATCCGCTCAAGGATCCGGCGGCGCGACGCTATTCGACGCTGACCTTCGACGAGGCGATCGTCAAGAACCTGAAGGTGATGGACGCGACGGCGCTCGCGCTGTGCCGCGACCAGAACATGCTGCTCAAGGTGTTCTCGATCTTCGTTCCCGGCGCGCTTTCGCGCGTCGTGATGGGCGAGGACGAGGGCACGCTCGTGCACTGCTAGCCCGAGGGGTCGGATACCATTTTCTACCGACGTCGGGACCGGCACTGGCCGTGATGGAAAATGGTGCCTGACCCCGTGCACGTGGAGCGATCATGATCAGCGACGTCAAGAAAACCGCCGAACAGAAGATGCATCGGTCGATCGAGACGCTGAAGGCCGACCTCGCCAAGGTGCGCACCGGCCGCGCCCACACGGGCCTGCTCGATCACATTCACGTCGATTACTACGGCACGCCGACGCCGCTGCCGCAGGTCGCCAACGTCACGCTCGCCGATCCGCGCACGATCGGCGTGACGCCGTGGGAGAAGAAGATGATCCCGGCGGTCGAGAAGGCCATTCGCGACTCCGATCTCGGCGTCAATCCCGCGACGTCCGGCGACATGATCCGCGTGCCGATGCCGCCGCTCACCGAGGAGCGCCGCAAGGAGCTCGTCAAGGTCGTGCACAAGGAGGCGGAGGCGGCGAAGGTCGCGGTGCGCAACGTGCGCCGCGAGGCGAACGAGCACCTGAAGAAGCTCCTCAAGGACAAGCAGTGCTCCGAGGACGACGAGCGGCGCGCGCACGACGACCTGCAGAAGCTCACGGACCACTACGTCGCCGAGGTCGATCGCCTGCTGCAGGCCAAGGAAGCCGACCTGATGGCCATCTGATGGGGACGGACTCGTTCGTCTGGTTCGAACCTTGCGTGATTGACGCTCCATGCCACCCGTTCGCGTCAGCGGACATAGTGTGAACACGCCCTAGCGAGTCCCGATGTTTGCCAGTTCGACACGCATCATCCCCGAGCCGCGCAGCGTGCCGCGGCACATCGCCATCATCATGGACGGGAACGGCCGTTGGGCGAACCGCCGGCTGCTGCCGCGGGTCGCCGGGCATCGCAAGGGCGTCGAGGCGGTCCGGGCGACCGTGCGCGCCGCGATCGAGCACGGGGTCGAATACCTGACGCTCTTCGCCTTCTCGAGCGAGAACTGGCGCCGGCCGCCGGAGGAGGTCTCGATCCTGATGGACCTCTTCACGCGCGCGCTCGAAGGGGAGGTCGCGAAGCTGCACAAGAACGGCATCCGCTTCAAGGTGATCGGCGACACGACGCGGTTCGACCGGCGCATCCGCGACCTGATCGCCGCGGGCGAGGCGCTCACCGCGGGCAATGGGCGTCTCACCCTCAGCGTGGCGGCGAACTACGGCGGACGCTGGGACATCGCCCAGGCGGCGCGCGCCTACTTCGTCGCGCACCCCGAGGCGCTGGCCAACGGGCGCGGGGTGACACCCGAGGCGATCGAGCCCTACCTCGCGATGGCCTACGCGCCTGAGCCCGATCTCTTCATCCGCACGGGCGGGGAAAAGCGGATCTCCAACTTCCTGCTGTGGCAGCTCGCTTACACGGAGCTCTATTTCACCGACCTGCTGTGGCCCGACTTCGACAAGGCCGCGCTCGCCGCAGCGATCCAGTCCTACGGCACGCGCGAGCGGCGCTTCGGCCGCACGAGCGCGCAGGTGCAGGAGCAACTCGAGGCGCAGGCGACGGCGCAGGACGCATGAGCGCGCCGGGCGAGGCCGAAGGCCGAGCCGAGGCCCGAAGGGCGCGGCGGCGCGCGATTGCGGGAGGCCGACACTCCGAACGCCGCAGGTCGTGGTATCGGAAGGAGGCCGGCGCATGAGCGCGCCGGGACTCGCGCGCCCGACGCCGCCTTCGTCCGGGCTCGCGACGCGCGTCCTCACCGGCGCCGCGCTGATTGCCGCCGTCCTCGCCGCGCTGTTCCTGTTGCCGCCCGCCGGCTTCGGCATCGTCGTCCTGCTGCTCGTCGCGCTTGCCGCGCGCGAATGGGCCGCGCTGATCGGCTTCGCCGGTGCGGCCGCCGCGTTCTTCGTCGGCGTCACGCTGCTGGCCGGTGCGGCGCTGGTGTGGAGTGCGCTCGACCCCGATCGCGCCGTGCCGACGGTCGCCGCCGCGTGTGGCGCGGCGACGCTCTTCTGGATCCTGGTCGGCACGCCGTCGGTGCTGCTTCATTGGCAACCGCGCTCGCGCGTCGCCCGCGCGGTTTCCGGATGGATCGTCCTGCTCGGCGCACTGGTCGCCATCGTTTCGCTGCAGGCGCATTCGCCCGCGCTCGCACTTGCGGCGATGGCGAGCGTCTGGATCGCCGATACGGCGGCGTATCTGGTCGGCCGGAAGTTCGGCCGCCGCAAGCTGGCGCCGAGCATCAGCCCCGGCAAGACGTGGGAAGGCGCCGACGGCGGGATCGCGGCAGTCGTGCTCTACGCCGTCGCGCTGCTTCCGCTCGCCGAACGGCTGCGCCTCGAGCGCCGCGCCGACGCGACGTTCGCGGCGCTCTGGATCGCGTTCGCGATCGTGCTCGCCGCGCTGTCGATCATCGGCGACCTTCACGAGTCGCTGCTGAAGCGCGAGGCGGGCGTGAAGGACAGCGGCACGCTGCTGCCGGGACACGGCGGCCTGCTCGACCGCATCGACGCGTTGCTCGCGGCAATGCCGCCGGTCGCACTCGCGACGCTGTACCTCGGGACGACGTAATGCGGCACACGTTGTCGCTTCTCGGCGCAACGGGATCGATCGGCGGATCGACGCTCGACGTCGTGGCGCGTCATCCGGACCGCTTCACCGTCACGGCGCTCGCGGCGCACCGCAACGACGCGAAGCTCCTCGCGCTCTGTCGCCGCTTTCGCCCGCGCGTCGCCGCGCTGCACGACGCGGACGCGGCGCGTGCGCTCGCGCGCGCGCTGGCGGCCGAGTCGATCCCCACGCGCGTCGTGGCCGGGGTCGAGGGGTTGATCGAGGTCGCATCGCTTCCCGAGGTCGACACCGTGCTCGCCGCCATCGTCGGCGCGGCGGGATTGCCGGCGACGCTCGCCGCCGCGCGCGCCGGCAAGCGCGTCCTGCTCGCCAACAAGGAGGCGCTCGTCATCGGAGGCGCGCTCTTCATGGACGCGGTGAACGCCGGGGGCGCCACGCTGCTGCCGATCGACAGCGAGCACAACGCGGTGCATCAGTGCCTGCCCGCCGGCTACCCGCGTCGGCCGGAGGCGGCGGGCGTGCGCCGGATCCTGCTCACCGCGTCGGGTGGGCCCTTCCACGCGCGACGCGACGTCGACTTCGATCGCGTCACGCCGGACGAGGCCTGCGCGCACCCCAACTGGTCGATGGGCCGCAAGATCTCCGTGGATTCCGCGACGATGATGAACAAGGGCCTCGAGGTGATCGAGGCGCACTGGCTGTTCGGCGCGGCCGGGTCGCAGATCGACATCGTGGTGCATCCGCAAAGCATCGTGCATTCGCTGGTCGAATACGTCGACGGCTCGATCCTCGCGCAGCTGTCGCATCCCGACATGCGCACGCCGATCGCGCAGGCGCTGGGCGCGCCCGAGCGCGTGGCGAGCGGCGCGACGCCGCTCGATCTCGCCCGGCTTTCGACGCTCACCTTCGAGGCGCCGGATCGGCGGCGCTTCCCGTGCATCGACCTCGCGTACGCGGCGCTCGCATCCGATGCCGGTGCGCCGATCGCGCTCAACGCGGCCAACGAGGTCGCGGTCGACGCGTTCCTCGCCGGTCGCACGCGCTTTTCGGATATCCCGCGCGTATGCGAGGCGGCGCTGGCGCGGCGCAGCGTGCGCGACATCGCGGCACTCGACGACGCGCTCGCCGCCGACGCCGAGGCGCGCGAGATCGCCGCGGAAGCGCTCGGCGTCGCGGATCGCGGATCGGTGCTCGGATGGCGTACCGAGGGCGAGGCCGATCGGCCCCCGGCGACCTCCGACCCCTCGTCCCTCGTCCCTCGTCCCTCGTCCCTCGCATGATCGACGCCCTCTACAAGATCGTCGCGTTCGCGATCACGCTCGGCGTGCTCGTCGTGTTCCACGAGCTCGGCCATTACCTCGTCGCGCGCCTCGCCGGCGTGAAGGTGTTGCGCTTTTCCGTCGGCTTCGGCCGCGTGCTCTGGTCGCGCCACGTCGGGCGCGACGGAACCGAGTGGGCGCTGTCGTCGATTCCGCTCGGCGGCTACGTGAAGATGGCCGACGAGCGCGAGGGCCCGGTCGCCGCGGCCGACATGCCGCGTGCGTTCAACCGGCAGTCGGTGTGGCGGCGCATGGCGATCGTCGCGGCCGGCCCCGTCGCGAACCTGCTGCTCGCCGCGCTGTTGTTCACGGGCACGTACGTGACCGGCATCCCCGGGCAGCGCGCGGTGCTCGCCGATCCGCCGGGCGCGAGCGCCGCCGCGGCGGCGGACGTGCGCGCGGGGGACGTCGTCGTCGCCGTCGACGGCGAGCCCGTCGGAAGCTGGCAGGAATTGCGCTGGCGCGTGGTGCGCGCGCAAGGACACGACCACGTCGTGCTCACGCTCGCACGCGACGACGGCACGTCCACGCAGGTGGAGCGCGAAGTGTCGCTCGCGGACATGGCCGTCGACGACTGGGAGGGCAATCCCCTGACGCGGCTCGGCCTTCGCGCCGACCTCGGCCCACCGGTCGTCGACACCGTGCTGCCGGGAAAGCCCGCCGAGCGCGCCGGCCTCAAGCCCGGCGATCGCATCCTCGCGGTCGACGGCACGCCGATGCGCTCGCCGGCCGACGTCGCGGCCCTCACGAACCTGCATCCCGGCGACACGCTCGTGTATCGGGTCCAGCGCGGCACGCAGACCTTCGAGGTGCCGATCACTGTCGAAAGCGTCGAGCAGGAGGGCCGGCGCATCGGGCAGGCCGGCGTGCGCCTGCGCGTCGACCCGCACGCGATCGAGCAACTCGCGGTCACCGTGCGCTACGGGCTCGGGGAGGCGTTCGTTCAGGGCGTGCGCAAGACGTGGGAGCTCTCGGCGTTCACCGTGCGCATGCTCGGGCGCATCGTCACCGGCGACGCGTCGCTGCGCAACATCAGCGGGCCGCTCACGATGGCCGACTTCGCGGGGCAATCGGCGCAGGCCGGACCGCTCGTCTTCCTGAGCTATCTCGCTCTCATCAGCATCAGCCTCGGCGTGCTGAACCTGCTGCCGGTGCCTTTACTGGATGGCGGGCATTTACTGTATTATCTCGCCGAAATCGTCAAAGGCAGTCCCGTATCCGACCGTGCATTCGAGGTCGGTCAGCGCATCGGGATGGCGATGCTCGCCGTCCTGATGGCTCTAGCTCTCTTCAATGACGTTTCCCGCCTGTTCTGACCGCACCTGGCGCAAGCGCGAGCGGGTGTCCGCCGGACGGCTCCTCGCGGGGCTCGTCGGCTGCGCGCTCGCCTGGTCGGCGTGGGCCGTCGAGCCGTTCGTCGTGCGCGACATCCGCGTCGAAGGCGTGCAACGCACCGAGCCGGGAACGATCTTCAGCTACCTGCCCATCAAGGTCGGCGATCGCGTCACCGACGAGAAGATCTCCGACGCGGTCAAGGCGCTCTACGCCACGGGCTTCTTTCGCGACGTGCGCCGCGAGGCGCAGGGCGACGTGCTCGTCGTCTCGGTGCAGGAGCGGCCGACGATCAGCTCGCTCACCTTCGTCGGCAACAAGGAGTTCGACACCGATACGATCAAGAAGGCGCTGAAGGACATCGGCATCGCGGAAGCGCGCATCTTCGACCGTTCGGCGCTCGATCGCGCGGAGCAGGAGCTGAAGCGGCAGTACATCACGCGCGGCAAGTACGCGGCGAGCATCCAGACCACCGTCACGCCGCAGGAACGCAACCGCGTCGCCATCAACTTCACGATCGAGGAGGGCGAGTCGGCGAAGATCGCGCGCATCAACATCGTCGGCGCGAAGGCGTTCACGGAGAAGCAGCTCCTCTCCGAGATGACGCTGACGACGCCGGGCTGGTTCACCTGGTACACCAAGAACGACCAATACTCGAAGCAGAAGCTCTCGGCCGACCTCGAGGCGCTGCGCAGCTTCTACCAGAACCGCGGCTACCTCGAGTTCAACGTCGACTCGACGCAGGTCTCGATCACCCCGGACAAGGAAGACATCTACATCACGCTCAACGTCGCCGAGGGGCCGCGCTACACCGTCGGCGACGTGCGCGTCGCCGGCGACCTCGTCGTTCCGGCGGACGAGCTGCAGCGGCTGGTGCGCATCAAGCCGGGCGAGGTGTTCTCGCGCGAGAAGCTGCAGGCCTCCGCCAAGGACATCAGCGACCGGCTCGGTGCGGACGGGTACGCGTTCGCGAACGTGAATGCCGTCCCCGAGCTCGACCGCGCGGACGCCAAGGCGTCGTTCACGTTCTACGTCGATCCGGGCCGCCGGGCGTATGTGCGCAAGATCAACATCACCGGCAACTCGAAGACGAAGGACGAGGTCATCCGGCGCGAATTCCGCCAGCTCGAGGACGCGTGGTACGACGCGCCGCGGATCGAGCGGTCGAAGGTGCGCGTGAAGCGCCTCGGCTACTTCGAGGACGTCAACGTCGAGACGCCGCCGGTGCCCGGCACGAACGACCAGGTGGACGTCGAGGTGTCGGTCACCGAGAAGTCCACCGGCAACCTGCTCGCCGGCGTCGGCTATTCGAGCGCGGAAGGCATCGTGCTGAACGCGTCGGTGTCGCAGGAGAACATCTTCGGGTCCGGCAACGCCCTGTCGCTCGGCGTCAACACGAGCCGCTTCAACCGCACCTACTCGTTGCTCTTCAACCAGCCGTACTACACGGTGAACGGCGTCTCGCGCACGATCGAGGTGTACGACAAGAGCCTCGATCCGACCGGCCTGCCGATCGCGCAGTATTCCTCAGACACGCTCGGCGCGGCGCTCGGGTTCGGCGTGCCGATCACCGAGACCGACACGATCAACTTCGGCGGGCGCTTCGAGCACACGCGCATCGACCTGTTCTCCAACAGCCCGCCGGTGTACGTCAACTTCGTCGAGCAGTTCGGTGCATCGACGAATGCCTACATCGCCACCGCCGGCTGGTCGCGTGACACCCGCGACGACATTCTCTATCCTACGAGGGGCCGCCTGCAGAGCGTGCTCGTCGAAAGCGGCCTGCCGTTCGGCGACCTGTCCTACTACAAGGTGCAGTACGTCCACTCGGTCTACTGGCCGGTGTACGGCGACCTCGTTCTGATGGGGCGCGTCGATTTGGGCTACGGCGACGGATGGTCGAGCGATGCCATGCCGTTCTTCAAGGCCTTCTTCGCGGGAGGCGTCAACTCGGTGCGCGGCTACGAGACCGCTTCGCTCGGCCCGCGCGACCAGTTCGGCAATGCGCTCGGCGGCCGGCGCAAGATCGTCGGCAACGTCGAGGCGTTCTATCCGATCCTGAAGGGCGAGAAGGCCGTGCGGGCGAGCGTGTTCGTCGACGCCGGCCAGATCGCGCTCCCGACGAGCACGAACGGCGCGCAGAGCGACGTCTTCTGCAACGCCTGCGAATCGTTCCGCTACTCGGCGGGCATCGGCGTGCAGTGGAGCTCCCCGATCGGGCCGCTCAAGTTCAGCTACGCGATCCCGCTCAACACCAAGGAGGGCGATCGCGAGCAGCGCTTCCAGTTCCAGGCCGGCGCCGCCTTCTAGCCTTGACCATCCGCAATCCGGAAACACCGTGCGCAACCGCCCTCGTCTCCTGTCGTTCGCCCGTCTCGCATCCGCGTGCGCCGCGCTCGCGCTCGTCGTAGTCGCGGGCGCCGCGGCGGCGGCCGACTACAAGATCGGCTTCGTCAACACCGAGCGCCTCTTTCGGGAGGCGACGCCCGCCAAGCGCGCGCAGGCGAAGATCGAGAAGGAATTCGCGACGCGCGACGCCGAGATCCAGAAGCTCGCCAAGCAGGTGCGCGACCTGCAGGCGTCGCTCGACCGGGACGGGCCGACGATGGCCGAAAGCGAGCGGCGCAACAAGGAGCGCGACCTCGCGAACCAGTCGCGCGACCTGCAGCGGATGCAACGCGAGTTTCGCGAGGACCTGAACCTGCGCCGCAACGAGGAGCTCGCGGGCATCCAGGAGCGCGCGAACAAGGTGATCCAGCAGATCGCCGAATCCGAGAAGTTCGACCTGATCCTGCAGGATCCCGTCGTCTATGCGAGCCAGCGCATCGACATCACCGACAAGGTGATCAAGGCGCTCGCGGACAAGTAACCGCCACGATTGGCCTCGCGCAAACGGCCCGCCACGATGGCGTCATTGCGCGAGTCCCCCGGCCGCTCCCTCGCGGAGCTCGCGCGTCTTTCGCAGGCGACGCTCGACGGCGACGGCGCCGTCGTCGTCGAGCGCGTCGCGACGCTCGAGCGTGCCGGCGCGCGTGACATCGCGTTCCTCGCCAACCCCAGGTACCGCCCGCAACTCGCGACGACGCGCGCGGGCGCGGTGATCGTCGCGCCGGACGCCGCGCCGATGACGCCGCTGCCGAAGCTCGTATCGCGCCATCCGTATGCGACGTTCGCGCGCGTGGCGGAGATTCTCCATCCGCCGGGCGCACCCGCGCCGGGCGTGCATCCGACCGCGTTCGTCGATGCGTCGGCGCGCGTCGCGGCGAGCGCTTCGATCGGCGCGTTCGCGGTGGTCGGCGCGGACGCCACCGTGGGGGAGCGCGCGGCCGTCGGCGCGCACTGCCGCCTCGGCGATGCGGCGAGCCTCGGCGACGACGTCGTGCTCGACCCCGGCGTGACGATCTATCCGCGCTGCGTGCTCGGCGCGCGCACGCTGGTGCATGCGGGCGCCGTCATCGGTGCCGACGGCTTCGGGCTCGCCGAGGACGAGGGACGCTGGCGCAAGATCCCGCAGATCGGCCGCGTGGTCGTCGGGGCCGACGTCGAGATCGGCGCCAACACGACGATCGATCGCGGTGCGATCGACGACACGGTCATCGAGGACGGCGTCAAGCTCGACAACCAGATCCAGATCGCGCACAACTGCGTGATCGGCGCGCACACCGCGATCGCCGCCTGCGTCGGCATCGCGGGCTCCACCCGGATCGGCGCAGCGTGCCGCATCGGCGGTGCGGCAATGATCGCGGGGCACCTCGACATCGCGCCGGGCACCGTCGTTTCGGGCGCGACGCAGGTGTACGCGTCGATCGACAGACCCGGCGTTTACACGAGCACGTTCCCGACGCTGCCGCATGCGCGTTGGCGCCACGTCGCTTCCGAGCTGCGACGGCTGGACGAGCTCGCGGAGCGCGTCAGGCTGCTGGAGCGGGCGCTCGGGGAGAGCCGCACCGGGAACCTCGCAGAGGGGAGGGGGAGATGAGCGAACTCGACGTCGGCATGATCCGGCGGCTTCTTCCGCATCGCTACCCGATGCTGCTCGTGGACCGGGTGCTGGACTTCGCGCCGGGCAAGTTCATCCGCGGCGTGAAGAACGTGACGGTCAACGAGCCGTTCTTCCAGGGACATTTCCCCGCGTATCCGGTGATGCCCGGCGTTCTCGTCATCGAGGCGATGGCGCAGGTCGCGGGGCTTCTCACCATGCTTTCGGACGTCGCACGCCGGGACGGCACCCAGATGGTGCTCTTCGCCGGCATCGACGAGGCGCGCTTCAAGCGGCAGGTCCTTCCGGGCGACACGCTGCTGCTGGAAGCGGACCTCGAGCGTGCGGTGCGCGGCATCGGCCGGTTCAAGGCGCGCGCCACGGTCGATGGGCAACTCGTCTGCGAGGCGCGCCTGATGGCCGCGATCCGCGACGTGCCGCCGCCGCCCGCGATACCGTTGGCTTAGGATGAAACGACCCCCACGCTCGCTGCCCCCCCGGAGGGCGGGCCAGTCGCTTGGGGCGGCCCGGCGCGACCGGGTTGATCCCCCCACGCTCGCTGCGCTCGCTGCCCCCCAGGGGGCGGGCCAGTCGCTTGGGGCGGCCCGGCGCGACTGGGTTGATCCCCCCACGCTCGCTGCCCCCCAGGGGGCGGGCCAGTCGCTTGGGGCGGCCCGGCGCGACTGACGTGCCGCGGATCCATCCCACGGCGCTCGTCGACCCCGGCGCGCGGCTTGCCGACGACGTCGAGGTCGGCGCGTATTCGATCGTCGGCCCGGACGTCGCGATCGGCGCCGGCACCCGCATCGGGCCGCACGCGGTCGTCACGGGACGCACGACGCTCGGCGCGCGCAATCGCATCTTCCAGTTCGCGTCGGTCGGCGAGATTCCGCAGGACCGGAAGTACGGCGGCGAGCCGACTTCGACGACGCTCGGCGACGACAACGTGATCCGCGAATTCGTGTCGATTCATGCCGGCACTGCGCAGGACCGCGGCACGACGACGATCGGCAATGGCAACCTGTTCCTCGCCTACGCCCACGTGGCGCACGACTGCATCGTCGGCAATTTCACGACGTTCTCGAACAACGCGCAGATCGCCGGCCACGTCACGATCGGCGACTACGCGGTGCTCGGCGCGTACGCCGGCGTGCACCAGTTCTGCCGCATCGGCGCGCATGCGATGCTCGCGGCGGGCGCGATCGTGCTGCAGGACGTGCCGCCGTACGTGACGGCGGCCGGCTATCCCGCGAAGCCCGCCGGCACGAACAACGAGGGCCTGCGCCGCCGCGGCTTCACGCCCGAAGAGATCGCCGCGGTGAAGCGCGCGTATCGCACGCTCTATCGCGCCGGCTTGGCGCTCGACGAGGCGCGCGCCGCGCTCGAGGAGGCGGCCGCCGCCGCACCGCGCATCGCGCCCATCGCCGCGTTCCTCGCGCAAAGCGGCCGCGGCATCATCCGCTAGCAACCGCCGTCCCGTAAGCGCGCTGCGCGCGGGTGCATCGCGAGGCCGCATAATGCGCCACCTTCGAGGCGGCGGCGCGGCGTTTCGCGACGGCGTGGCGTGCGAAGGCAGCTACGTCGGGAGACCCCATGCGCGACGCTTCGGGGGAGGCGCCGCCCATCACGATCGGCATTGCTGC
Organism: Rudaea sp.; assembly: GCA_050257435.1. Classification (GTDB taxonomy): domain Bacteria; phylum Pseudomonadota; class Gammaproteobacteria; order Burkholderiales; family Casimicrobiaceae; genus VBCG01. The sequence goes on along the minus strand of JBLMWW010000226.1, from coordinate 9,633 downwards.
AGGCGAAGCGTCCGGCGACGCGCTCGGCGCCACGCTGATCCATGCCGTGCGCAAGCGCCGCCAGGACGTCCGCTTCGCCGGCATCGCGGGCCCCAAGATGGAAGCCGCCGGATGCGAGGCGTGGGCGTCGATCGAGCGCCTCGCGGTGCGCGGCTTCTCCGAGGTCGTGTCGCACCTGCCCGAGCTGTTCGCGCTGCGCCGAGACATCGCGCGGCGCTTCGCTGCCGCGCGCGTGCCGGTGTTCGTCGGCGTGGACGCGCCCGACTTCAATCTCGGGCTCGAGCGCAGGCTGAAGCGCGGCGGCGTTCGCACCGTCCATTTCGTCAGTCCTTCGGTGTGGGCCTGGCGGCGCGAGCGGTTGCGCACGATCGGGCGCGCCGTCGACCGGATGCTCGCGCTGTTTCCGTTCGAGCCGCCGCTCTACGAGGCGGCGGGGATCGCGGTGACCTACGTCGGACATCCGCTCGCGCAGGACGCCGCTGGACCGGGCACGCGCCGCACCGCGCGCGAGACGCTGAAGCAGAAGCCCGCGACGCCGGTGTTCGCGCTGCTTCCCGGCAGCCGCCTGTCCGAGATCGAGATGCACGCGCGCCTCGTGCTCGATGCGGCCGCGCAGATACTCGAGGCGCGGCCGGATGCGCACTTCATCGTGCCGCTCGTCTCGCGCACGACGCGCGACGCGTTTCTCGAGGCGCGCCATCGCGGCGGCCACGATGCGCTGCCGCTGACGGTACTCTACGGCCACGCCGGCGACGCGCTGCGCGCGGCGGACGTCGCGCTCGTCGCGTCGGGCACGGCGACGCTCGAGGCGGCGCTCGCGCGCTGCCCGCACGTCATCTTCTATCGCGTGAGCGCGCTGACCGCGCGCATCGTGAAGCGCAAGCTCCTGTTGCCGTACGTAGGATTGCCGAACGTGCTCGCCGGGCGCTTCGTCGTCCCCGAGCTCTTGCAAGACGATGCGATCCCGGGCAATCTTGCGCAGGCCGCATTGAATCTGTTCGACGACACGGTGACGCGCAGGCGCATGGAAACGCTGTTCGGTGAGATGAGCGCAGCGCTCGCGGTCGACACCGGCGAATTGGCGGCCGACGCGGTGCTGGCCGAGCTCGATCGCGCGCGCGCGGCATCGCGCGCCTTGCGCCGCCGGGCGTGATGCTCGTCGCGGGCATCGACGAGGCGGGGCGCGGGCCGTTGGCCGGCCCCGTCGTCGCGGCGGCGGTGATCCTCGATCCGCAGCGCAAGGTGCGAGGGTTGCGCGATTCGAAGGTGATGACTCCCGAGCAGCGCACGAGCGTCGCGGAGGAGATCCGCGCGAAGGCGATCGCCTGGGCGGTGGCCGCAAGCGACGTCGCCGAGATCGACTCGCTCAACATCCTGCGCGCGACGCTGCTCGCGATGCGCCGCGCCGTCCTGGGGCTCTCCGTCGTGCCGGTCGAGGCGCTGGTCGACGGCGATCACTGCCCGCAGCTGCCGTGTCCCGCGTACGCGATCGTCAAGGGCGATCGGGACGTGCCCGCGATCTCGGCCGCGTCGATCATCGCGAAGACCACCCGCGACGCGCTGCTCGAGGCGCTCGACCGCGAATACCCGATGTACGGCTTCGCGCGCCACAAGGGGTACGGCACGCCGGAGCACCTCGCGGCGCTCGATCTGCACGGCCCGTGTCCGCATCATCGCAGGAGCTTCGCCCCGGTCGTGCAGGCGGCGTTCGATTTCTGGTAGGACTGCGATAGAGGGCGTGACGCGCGCCGCCGACGCATGAGCGTGCCGGCGAAATCGCCGCCCGCGCTGCGCGGCATGTCGCCGAATGGCAAAATGGAGCGCCGCCATCCGATGTCGGAGCACTTGCCGTGACAGCGTCGTCGATCAGCCGCTTTGGCAGCGGCCAATCCGTCAAGCGCGTCGAGGACGACGCGCTCCTGCGCGGCCAGGGCCGCTTCGCCGACAACGTTCCGGAACGGGGGCAGCTTTACGCGTACTTCGTGCGCTCGCCGCACGCGCATGCGCGCATCGCGCGCATCGACGTGAAGGCGGCAGCGGCCATGCCCGGCGTGGCACGCGTGGTCACCGGAGGGGACCTGCTCGACGCAGGCGTCAAGCCGATCCCGAACTCGGCCGATTTCCGCCGTGCCGATGGAACGGCAACGCTGAGCCCCCCGCATCACGCGCTCGCGATCGACGTCGTTCGCCACGTCGGCGAGGCGGTTGCCGCCGTGATCGCCGATACGCCGCTCGCCGCGCGCGATGCGGCGGAACGCATCGATGTCGATTACGAACCGTTGCAGGCGGTCGTCGACACCGCGGCCGCACTTGCACCAGGTGCGCCGCGCGTGGCGGACGGCGCGGCCGACAACGTGGCGTGCGAGATCCGCCACGGCGACGCGACGGCCGCCGCCGCGGCGTTCGCGCGCGCCGCCCACGTCGTCGCGCTCGACCTCGTCAACCAGCGCGTCGCACCCTCGCCGATCGAGCCGCGCTCGACGCTCGCGACCTACGACGCGGCACACGGTCGCCTCACGCTGCGCGTGAGCTGCCAGACGCCGACCGGCCTGCGCGACGAGCTTTGCGATGCGGTGCTCGGCATCCCGAAGGACAAGGTGCGCGTGGTCGTCGGCGACGTCGGCGGCGGCTTCGGCATGAAGACGAGCCTCTATCCCGAGGACGTCGTCGTCGCGTTCGCGGCGCGCGTGCTGCGCCGCCCGGTGCGTTTCACCGCCGAGCGGATGGAGGAGTTTCTCGCGGCGAGCCACGGCCGCGACATCACGAGCAAGGCGGAGCTCGCGCTCGATCGCGACGGACGGATCCTGGTGTTGCGCGTCGCGTCGGTCGCCAACCTCGGTGCATACGCGACGCCGGCGGGGGTGGTGATCCAGCTTCTGATCGGTCCCTGGGTCTCCACGAGCATCTACGACATCACCACGATCGACGTCGGCATCAAGGGCGTGCTCACGCACACCTTGCCGACCGGTCCGTATCGCGGCGCGGGACGCCCCGAGGCGATCTACATCATCGAGCGGCTGATGGACGCCGCGGCGCGCGCGACCGGCATCGATCAACGCGAGCTCCGCCGCCGGAACATGATCCGGCCGGAGCAGATGCCCTACACCAATCCGATGGCGAAGACGTACGACAGCGGGCAGTTCGCCAAAGTCATGGACGCCGCGGTGACGCTCGCCGACTGGGAGGGCTTCGGCACGCGCGCGGAAGACGCGAGACGCCGCGGGCGCATCCGCGGCCGCGGCATGGCGGCGTTCCTCGAATGGACGGGCGCCGACGTCTTCGAGGAAACGGTGGATGTCACCGTCACCGGCGACGGCGAGATCGAGATCTTCACCGCCGCGCAGCCGATGGGGCAGAGCCTCGCGACGACGTTCACGCAGCTCGCCGTCGACGTGTTCGCGGTGCCGCCCGATCGGATCCGGGTTCGCTTCGGCGACACCGATCGCGCGACGGGTTTCGGCAGCGCCGGCTCGCGCTCGCTCTTCGTGGTCGGATCGGCGGTGCGCGTGGCGTCGGAGCGCACGGTGGCGAAGGCGCAGGACCTCGCGGCGAGCGCGCTCGAGGCGGCCGCGAGCGACATCGAATACCGCGACGGGGTGTTCGGCATCGCCGGCACCGACCGGCGCATCGGGCTGTTCGAGCTCGCGCAGCGTCAGCCGGAGGCGCGCATCGCCTTGACGTCGACGAGCTCGGTCGGCGCGGCGAGCTGGCCGAACGGCTGCCACATCTGCGAAGTCGAGGTCGATCCGGAGACGGGCGCGGTCGAGATCGATCGCTACTGGTCCGTCAACGACGTGGGGCGTGTCGTGAACCCGACGGTCGTGATCGGACAGCTCGAAGGCGGTGCGACGCAGGGCATCGGCCAGGCGCTGTGCGAGCGCTTCGTCTACGACGAATCGGGACAAGCGCTGACCGCGAGCTTCATGGATTACGCGATTCCCCACGCAAGCATGATTCGCCACTTCGCGATGACGATGGACGAGTCGACGCCGTGCCTGACCAATCCCATGGGGGTGAAGGGCGTGGGCGAGCTCGGCACCATCGGCGCGACGCCCGCTGTCGTCAACGCCGTCGCCGATGCGCTGGCCCGAAACGGTCTCGCCGCCCAAGCGTTGCAGCTGCAGATGCCGCTCACGCCGCTTCGTGTGTGGCGGGCGATCCATGGCCGACATGGCTGACGCCGCGCGAGGTCGCGCGAGCACGCAGGCAGTCGGCGGATGGCCCGAGTTGCCGCTCGCGGCCTGGCGAGAGACCTGCGAAACGCTGCATCTGTGGACGCAGATCGTCGGCAAGGTCCGGCTCGCGAAGACGCCCTGGCAGAACCACGGCTGGCACGTCGCGCTCTACGTCACTGCCCGAGGGCTCACGACGTCGCCGATTCCCGATGCCGATCGCAGCTTCGAGATCGCTTTCGATTTCGTCGACCACGCGCTCGACATCTCGGTAAGCGATGGTCGCCGGGTGCGCCTTGGGCTGGTGCCGCAGGCGGTCGCCGATTTCTACGAGCGGCTCATGCGCGCGCTCAACGACGATCTGGGGCTCGCCGTGGCGATCGACGAGCGGCCGTGCGAGATCCCCGGCGCCGTTCCCTTCGCGGCGGATCGCCGGCATGCCTCCTACGACGCCGAGTGGGCGCATCGCTTCTTTCAAGCGCTCGTGCGCGTGGACCGGACATTCAAGCTCTTTCGCACCGGCTTCCTCGGCAAGTGCAGTCCCGTGCACTTCTTCTGGGGAAGCTTCGACCTGGCCGTGACGCGCTTCTCCGGTCGGCGCGCGCCGCTCTTCGCGCGGGACGTCCCCGGCGTCGCCCGCGGCGTCATGCAGGAGGCCTATTCGCACGAGGTGAGCAGCGCCGGATTCTGGCCCGGCGGGTCCGGCGTCGATGCGTCGTTCTACGCGTACGCGTACCCGCTGCCCGGCACGTTCCGGGGCGCTCGCGTGCATCCCGAGTCCGCGCGCTTCGACGACACGCTCGGCGAGTTCCTGCTTCCGTATGAAGCCGTGCGCGCGGCAGCCGACCCGGCGGGAACGCTGCTCGCGTTTCTGCAAAGCACGTACGTCGCCGCAGCGGACGCGGCGCAGTGGGAGCGCTCGGAACTGGAGCGACCGCTCGGCGTGGCGGGCGTATGTCCCGACGTAGGCGCCACCCATCCGAGCGCCGACGCGAGCTAGGGAGCCTCCGCGCCGGCGAAGGCAATAATCGTTCGTCCCCGCGAACCTCTGAATCGCCAACGGCGCGGTGATGCGCTGATTGCGCCTCGCGCCGCAGGCGGCGCATCGCGCGAGCTATCATGCGTCGCTTGCGACAACGGGCGCCCGTTCGTTCCATCGGCCCGCGCGTCGCCAACGACCGAAGCCGCGCCCCTGCAAGAGGCTCCACAGCGAAGGGGCAGCAGCGTCGAAACGGCGCTCGCGACGCGGGCGCCGTTCGATCTCGAGGCCACGGTGCGCGTGCTGCAGCGGCGTCCGGCCAACCGGGTCGACCTGTGGGAGCACGGGCGTTACCTGCGGGTCCTGGCGACGACGGGCGGCCGGATGCTCGTGGCAGCGCAAAACCACGGGACGATCGACGCGCCCGACGTGCGCTTCGTGGTCGTCGCGGGCGCGCCGGCCCGCGGAAACCGCGCAGGCCTCGCCCAGGCGCTGCGCACGATCCTCGGCCTCGACGTCGATCCCGCGCCCTTCGCGCGTCTCGCCAGCGCGCAGCCCGCGCTTCGCCCGATCGCACGCACGCTTCGCGGCATGCGACCGCCCCGGTTCCCGGACCTCTTCGAGGCGTTCGCCAACGTCCTGCCGTTTCAGCAGTTGAGCCTCGATGCGGGTGTCGCGATCGTCGGGCGGCTCGTCGATCGCTTCGGGGAGAGCCTCGCGCACGACGGGCGCAGCTATCGCGCGTTCCCGCGGGCCGAAGCCATCGCCGACGCGCGCGAGGCGCTGTTGCGCGACTGCGGCCTGAGCGCGCGCAAGGCGTTTGCGCTGAAGCGCCTCGCGCACGCGGTCGCGTCCGGTGCGCTCGACGCGGCGCGCCTCGACGCGATGTCGACGCCGGACGCGCTCGCCGCCCTGCGCGCGCTTCCCGGCATCGGCGCCTGGAGCGCCGCGCTCGTGTTGCTGCGCGGCTTCGGCCGCCTCGACGTCTTTCCGCCCGGTGACGTCGGCGCGACGCGGGGCCTCGCCAGGCTGCTGCACCTCGCGCCGGGCCCGGCGCTCGAGCGCGTCATCGAGCGCTTCGGCGACGTCCGCGGTCACCTGTATTTTTGCGCGCTTGGGGCGAGCCTCGTCGAGAAGGGCCTCATCCAGGGGGTTCCCGAACGCCGGCGCGGCTGAAACAAACGAAACACGATCGCGGGTGCGATGAAGTTCTTTCCGCGCGTCCGCTCGCTAGACTTGCCCGGTCGATGCGATGCACGCGGCGTCTGCCGCGTGCATCGGCGTTCCCGCCGCGTCCTGGCGTGGGCCAGGTTCCCCTTTCGTAACCCTTCGAGCGCGTCGCCATGTCGCCACCTGCACCCGACGAAGCCACGCTGCCGCCGACCGAGCTGCAGAATGCGATACCGCGGCTGCGCCGGTATGCACGCGTGCTGGCCGGCAATTTCGCCGCCGCCGACGACCTCGTGCAGGACACGCTGATCCGCGCGTGGGACAAGCGCCGCCTGTGGCAGGCGGGATCCGATCTTCGCGCGTGGCTTTTCACGATCATGCACAACGTCTTCATGAACCAGCGCGTCGCGGCCCGCCGCGAGGCGGCCAACGTCTCGCTCGACGCGGAGGCCGGGTCGCGCCCGGCCGCGGAGGTCGCCACGTTCGGCAATGCGCTCGAACGCATCGAATTGCGCGAGGCGCTGCGATACGTCGATCGCTTGCCGCCCGAGCAGCGCGAGGTGCTGCTGCTCGCCGTCGTCGAGGAGCTGCGCTACGAAGAGGTGGCCGCCATGCTCGGCATTCCGGTCGGCACGGTGATGTCGCGCCTTTCCCGGGCACGCGCGCGGTTGCGGCGCATGACCGGTTACGACGGCGCGGGCGTGCCGACGATGCCGCGCCGGCGCAACTCGTCGATGATCCGTTCCGCCGCCGTGGCGGGATCCGCGCCCGCGCCATCGATGGCGATGTCGGGGTTCTCGGGACGCTCGTAAGGGGAGTCGATGCCCGTGAAGTGGGGCAGCTCGCCGCGCCGCGCCTTGCGGTAGAGACCCTTCGGATCGCGCCGCTCGGCGATGGCCAGCGGCGTGTCGACGAAGATCTCGAGGAATTCCTCCGGCGGCACCAGCGAGCGTGCCATGCGCCGTTCGGCCGCGAACGGGCTGATGAACGCGACGATGACGACGAGGCCCGCGTCGGCCATCAGCGCCGCGACCTCGGCGACACGCCTGATGTTCTCGACGCGGTCGGCGTCCTTGAAGCCCAGGTCCCGGTTGAGGCCCTTGCGCACGTTGTCGCCATCGAGCAGGTACGTGTGATGCCCGAGCGCGTGCAGCTTCGCTTCGAGCGCGTTCGCGATCGTCGACTTGCCCGCGCCCGACAGGCCCGTGAACCAGAGCACGCAGGCGCGCTGTGACTTTTGCGCCGCACGCTCGGCGCGCCCGATGTCGAGCCGCTGCCAGTGCACGTTGTGCGATCGGCGCAGCGCAAACCGGATCTGGCCCAGGCCGGCTTCCTCACCGGTGGCGCCGTCGACGAGCGTGAAGCCTCCGAGCGCCCGGCGCATCGCGTCGGGCTCGAACGCAATCGGTCGCTCGAGCTCGATGTCGCACACGCCGATCTCGCCGGCTGCGAGGATGTCGGCGGCGACGTGCTCGAGCGAGTTCGTGTCGATGCGATACTTGAGCGGCGCGACGGTCGCGTCGACCTCGATCGCGCCCATGCGCAAACGATAGCGGCGCCCGCGCAGCATCGGCCGATCGGCGGTCCAGATGAGGGAGGCCTCGAACTGGTCGGCAAAGTCGTGCGGCGTGGCGCCCGGGCGGTCGCTTTCAACGGCCAGTGCGTCGCGCATCGCGGGCGCCGCGCCAGCGTCGGCCGCGCCGGCGCGACGGACGGTGTCGAGATGCTCGATCAGCGTCGGGCCCGTGTACCAGGGTGTCCGGCTCGACCGGGCGGCGACGTTGTGCCCGCCCGTCGCCGAGAGGGGGAGCGCGAGCGCGCTCGCAAACGCGAGCCGGCGCGCGAACGAGCGGCACGCGCGCTCGACGTCGCGGAAGCGCGTCTCGCCCGCGTCGCCGCGCTCGAGGTCGTCGACGGCGAGCACGACGTGGCGCACGCCGAGCAGCGAGGCGATGCACAACTGCCGTCGCGCTCGCGCCGCCAATCCCGTGCATGCATCAATCGGGACCAGCGCGACGTCGGCCGACGCGAGGGCGTCGACCAGCTCGCGCGTGCCGTCGCCGTCGGGCCGGCCGACGTCGACGAACGCGCCTTCCGGCGCGGCCGCAATGCGTGCGAGCAGCGCGCCGCCGTCGGCGCCGGGGCTCGCGCACACGACGAGGCGGACGCGCGCCCGCGTCGGCCCCGCGTCGCATTGGGGTGCAGCTGAAGTGCGGCGGATGCTCATCGGGAAACGGCCTGGGTCGTTCGGGCGCCATCGTACCGCGCATGCGCCGCGCGCGTACACAACCGGAGCGGACGGAAGCGACGCGTCAGGCGCCCACTTCCGCCCAATACTCGTGATGCGCCGTGTTGACGAGCGACACGCGATACTCGACCGGGACATCGCGGTACGTCAGGGCGACGCGGCGGATCTCCAGAAGCGGCGTGTCGACGGGAACGCCGAGGAGGGCCGCGGCGCTTCCCTCGGCGCGCGTGGCGCGCAGCCGTTCCCGGGTCTTCACGATAAAGATGCCGAACGCCTCCTGATAGAGGCGGTAGATCGTGGAGCGGCGCTCGGCGAACCGGCGTTCGGTCAACCCCGGGAAGCGGGCCGCGGCAAGGGCGATGTCGTCGACGATCACCGGCGCGCCGTCGAGGTGCAGCACGTTGCGGATCCGGTACACCGCCGCGCCGGGCCGGAGCGCGAGCGCGGACGCGATCCGGCGATCCGCCTTGCCGCGCGCGAACGCCTCGAGCCGCACGTCCGGATACTGCTTCGGCCCGTGCTCCGGCACGACGTGGAGGAAATAGAACCGCTCGCGCTCGCGGTCGTGCGTCGCGACGAACGTGCCGCGTCCCTGCTGGCGGATCAGGATGTTTTCCGCGACGAGTTCGTCGATCGCCCGGCGCACCGTGCCGACGCTCACATGAAAGCGCGCGCACAGACGCCGCTCCGCGGGAATCGCCGTGCCCGGCTTCCACTCGCGTTGCGTGAGCGCGTCGGTGAGCCGCCGCTTCACCTCCTGGTAGAGCGGCGTCTCGCGGGGCGTCGGGCCGGTCGCGTCGCGCACCGGCGGAAGTCTAGGGCCCGAGTAAAAATTAGGCAAATGATATAGATGACCCGGTTGACTCGCGGCGGGCGTGCCACTAGCATTCGGGGATCGCGCCGCGCCATTCCGGGCGCGGGACCCCACCTTCAGGAAACACCCGTGATCCATTGCGTGTTGCACGATCCCGAGGACTCCGTCGCCGTCGTCGTCGTCGAGGGCATACACGCCGGCGACAGGCTGACCGGCTTGATCCTCGACCAGGATCGCACCATCGAGCTCG
>JBLMWW010000225.1:0-4602 GCA_050257435.1 Rudaea sp. | reverse complement strand
CGCCGAAGGAAACGCATCGGGCTGCGGCTGGCAATCCTCGAATGCTTCTCGACGATCAACGCAAGCCGCCAACATTCCGCAACGCACCGACGCGCCCTCGTCCCTCGCCCCTCGCCCCTCGTCCCTTCTCGCATGCTCCCCACCCTCGCCCTCGTGGGCCGGCCCAACGTCGGCAAGTCGACGCTCTTCAACCGCCTGACGAAGACGCGCAACGCGCTCGTGGCGGACATTCCCGGGTTGACGCGCGATCGCCATTACGGCCGGGCGCGTGCGGGCGAGCGATCGTTCCTGGTGGTGGACACCGGCGGCTTCGAGCCGGTCGCGACGTCGGGCATCCTCTTCGAAATGGCGAAGCAGGCGAAGACCGCGATCGCCGAATCCGACGTCGTCGTCTTCGTCGTCGATGCGCGCGAGGGCCTCGCGCCGCAGGACCAGGCGATCGCGGAGCTTTTGCGCCGCTCGGGACGGCCGATCGTGCTCGCGGCGAACAAGGCCGAGGGCCTGACGCCTGCGCGCATCGCGGAGTTTCACGAGCTCGGCGTCGGCGAGCCGCTGCCCGTTTCCGCGGCGCACGGCGAGAACGTGGGCGACCTCGTCGACATCGCACTCGCGCACGTGCCGCACGCGCTCGAGGAAACCGGGCCTGCGGCCGAGTCGGCGGAGAAGCGCATCGGCGTCGCCGTCGTCGGCCGGCCGAACGTCGGCAAGTCGACGCTCGTCAACGCGCTCCTCGGCGAAGAACGCGTCATCGCGTTCGACGAGCCCGGCACCACGCGCGACGCGATCCGCCTCGATTTCGAGCGCGGCGAGCGCCGCTACACGCTGATCGACACCGCGGGCTTGCGCAGGCGGGGCAAGGTGAGCGAGACGGTCGAGAAGTTCTCGGTGATCAAGACGCTGCAGGCGATCGAGGACGCGAACGTCGTCATCCTGCTCCTCGACGCCGTCGACGGCATCACCGAGCAGGACGCGCACCTCGCGGGCCACATCCTCGAGGCGGGGCGCGCGCTGACGATCGGCATCAACAAGTGGGACGCAGCCAACGCCGAGCAGCGCGCCGCGGTCAAGCGCGAGCTCGACCGCAAGCTCGCGTTCCTCGGCTTCGCCGAGCGGCACTTCATCTCGGCGCGCGAAGCGCACGGTGTCGGCGCGCTGCTCCGCTCGGTGGACCACGCGTACGACGCCGCGATGTCGCGGCTATCGACGCCCCGGCTCACGCGCACGCTGCAACTCGCCATCTCGCGCCAGCAGCCGCCGCGCGCGGGAATGGTGCGGCCCAAGATGCGCTACGCGCACCAGGGGGGCGTCAATCCGCCGCTCGTGATCGTCCATGGGTCGGCGCTGTCGCGCGTGCCCGACGCATACCGGCGCTATCTGGAACATTTCATCAGCGACGCGTTCCAACTGCGCGGCACCCCCCTTAGGATACAATTCAAGACCGGTGCCAACCCCTACGCGGACCCGACCGCACGCCGCTAGCGAGGCGCTTTGCAACCGACCTCGCGGGGCCTCGCCGGCTTCCCGGCAGGGTCGAGAGCCAAAGATGCGGAATAACAAGCGCGGAGCTCACCGATGAGCAACAAAGGGCAAATGCTACAAGACCCGTTCCTCAACACGCTGCGCAAGGAACACGTGCAGGTGTCCATCTATCTCGTGAACGGCATCAAGCTGCAGGGGCAGATCGAATCGTTCGACCAGTACGTGGTGCTGCTCAAGAACACCGTCACGCAGATGGTCTACAAGCACGCGATCTCGACGGTGGTGCCGTCGCGGCCGGTCGCGATGCCGCACCAGAATCCCCACGAAAGCGAAGGCTGACGGCATCCCGCGCTACGCAGGTCGCGCGGCCGGGGCCGCGCGGCTCGCGCTCGGCCGCTAGCCCGATGCTGGAGCGTCCGGCGGGAGGCGACAAGGCGCTCGTCGTCGCGCTCGACATCGGGCGCAGCGACCGCGAGGACCGCCTCGCCGAGATCTCGGCGCTGGCGCAATCGGCGGGCGCGACCGTGGTCGGCAATCTCGGGGGCCGCCGCGAGCGGCCGGATCCCGCGTACTTCGCGGGACGCGGCAAGGTCGACGAGATCGCGGCGCAATGCCGTGAAGCGGACGCCGACCTCGTCATCTTCGACCACGCGCTCTCCGGCGTGCAGCAGCGCAACCTCGAGCAGGCGCTCGAGTGCCGCGTCGTCGATCGCGTGAGCCTGATCCTCGACATCTTCGCGCAGCGCGCGCGTAGCGCCGAGGGCAAGCTCCAGGTCGAGCTCGCCCAGCTGAATCACATGGCGACGCGCCTCGTCGGCGGATGGACGCACCTGGAACGGCAGAAAGGCGGCATCGGCTTGCGCGGCCCCGGCGAAACGCAGCTCGAGACCGACCGCCGCCTGATCACGCAGCGGGTGAAGCTGCTGCGCGAGCGTCTGCGCCACGTGGCGCGAAGCCGCGCCACGCAGAACCGCGCGCGCCGGCGCGCCGAGGTGCGCACCATCGCGCTCGTCGGCTACACCAACGCGGGCAAGTCGACGCTCTTCAATCGCCTCACCGCCTCGAAGGTGTACGCGGCGAACCAGCTCTTCGCGACGCTCGACACGACGCTGCGGCGGCTGCACGTTCCCGGCACGCGAAACCTCGTCCTCTCCGACACCGTGGGATTCATCCGCGACCTGCCGCACGACCTCGTCGCAGCGTTCCAGGCGACGCTAGCCGAGGCTGCAGAAGCCGACCTCCTGCTGCACGTGATCGACGCGAGTGCTGCGAACCGCGACGAGCAGATCGAGGCCGTCGACGCGCTCATCGACGAGATCGGAGCGGGCGACGTGCCGCAAATCCGCATCCTCAACAAGTGCGACGTCGCCGGCATCCCGCCCGGGGTCGAGCGCGATGCCTGTGGTACCATCGCGTCGGTCCGCGTGAGTGCGGTCACCGGCGCCGGCATCGACGAATTGCGCGCCGCGCTGGCCGAGCGCTTTCCTGCCCCGTCAGGCCACGATTCCGAGACGGTCGCGTCGCCGGGCCGTCCCGGCTGAAGGAACCGCCGCGTTCCGCTGGCGCGCGCCGCGTCGAACCCCTGCTGCCCATGTCCATCGCCCGTACGGTACCGCCATGTCGCTGAACGACCCGCAGTGGGGCAAGCGCGGCAACGGCGGCGGCGGCGGTGGCGGCCCGCCCGATCTCGACGAGATCTGGCGCAACGTCAACCGGCGCATGAACGAGCTCTTCGGCCGCAAGCGCGAGCCGCCGGAGGGCGGCGGCGACGGCGGCGGACGTCCCAGCCTGCAGCTGCCGCTCGGCGGCGCCGGCATGCTGGTCGCGCTCGTGATCGTCGTATGGCTCGCGAGCGGCTTCTACATCGTCGACGCGGGCCGCCGCGGCGTCGTCACGCGCTTCGGCCGCTATACCGAAACGACGCAACCGGGCCCGCGCTGGCACCTGCCGTTCCCGATCGAGACGGTCGAGCTCGTCGATTTCTCGCAGGTGAAGACGATCGAGATCGGCTATCGCAACACGCCGAAGAACAAGATCGACAAGGAGGCGGTGATGCTGACGGACGACGAGAACATCGTCGATATCCAGTTCGCCGTCCAATACAACCTGAAGAGCGCCGAGGACTACGTCTTCAACAACCGGCGCCCGGACCAGATCGTCGCCTATGTCGCCGAGTCGGCGATCCGCGAGGTCGTCGGCAAGAGCAAGATGGACTTCGCGCTCTACGAGGGACGCGAGCAGATCGCGAAGCAGACCGAGCAGCTCATGCAGCAGAACCTCGACCGCTTCCGCACCGGGGTCTTCGTGCAGAAGGTGACGCTGCAGAACGTGCAGCCGCCCGACAAGGTGCAGGCCGCGTTCGACGACGCGGTAAAGGCCGGCCAGGATCGCGAGCGGCTCAAGAACGAAGGCCAGGCGTACGCGAACGACGTCGTGCCGCGTGCACGCGGCATGGCGGCGCGCCTGCTCGAGGAGGCGCAGGGCTACCAGACCGAGGTCGAGCAGCGCGCGCAGGGCGATGCGCAGCGCTTCAACCAGATCCTGGTCGAATACCAGAAGGCGCCGGCCGTCACGCGCGAGCGCCTCTACCTGGACATGATGCAATCGGTGCTCGGCAGCTCGAGCAAGGTGCTCGTCGACCAGAAGAACCCGAGCCTTCTGTACTTGCCGCTCGACAAGCTGATCCAGCAGTCCGCGGCGCCGCCCGCCGCCCCGGCGACGACGCCGGAAACGTCCGCCACCGCGCGGCCGGCCACGCCGGCGGACGGCCCGCTGACGCTCGATCCGTCGCGCTCGCGCGAGGCGCTGCGCAGCCGGGAGGGACGCTAGGATGAACCGACCCCCACGCTCGCTTCGCTCGCTGCCCCCCGGGGGGGAGCGTCGGTCGCTTGGGGCGGCCCGGCGCGAGATCAAACGACGGCGCGACTGACATGCGTTTCACGATGCCCATCCTCGCCGCGATCGTCGCGCTGCTTTTCGTCGCGTCGCAGTCGGTGTACACGGTCGACCAGCGCAAGTACGCGGTCAAGTTCCAGCTCGGCGAAATCATCGAGACCCAATCGCAGGCCGGCCTCTATTTCAAGATTCCGCTGATCCAGAACGTGAAGTTCTACGACAAGCTGA
>JBLMWW010000224.1:0-15246 GCA_050257435.1 Rudaea sp. | reverse complement strand
GTTGCGAGCCCAGCCACAACCCCACCGAGTGCGGCACCTGCGACATCCACGGCCACGACGGCCGGGCGCCGCTGCTGGTCGAAGGAATTTCGAAATGAGCCTCAAGCTGCCGATCTACATGGACAACCACGCCACCACGCCGGTCGACCCGCGCGTGGTCGAGGCGATGCTGCCGTACTTCACCGAGGTGTTCGGCAACGCCGCCAGCCGCTCGCACGCGTTCGGCTGGACGGCCGAGAAGGCGGTGGAGAAGGCGCGCGAGCAGGTCGGGGCGCTCATCGGCGCCAGCGGCAAGGAGATCGTCTGGACCTCGGGCGCCACCGAGTCGGACAACCTCGCCCTGAAGGGGGCGGCCCACTTCTACCAGAAGAAAGGGCGGCACATCGTCACCGTCAAGACCGAGCACAAGGCGGTGCTCGACAGCTGCCGGCAGCTCGAGCGCGAGGGCTTCGAGGTCACCTACCTCGACCCCCAGCCCAACGGCCTGCTCGACCTGGGCCAGTTCGAGTCGGTCCTGCGCAAGGACACGATCCTCGCCTCGGTGATGCACGTGAACAACGAAATCGGCGTCATCCAGGACATCGAGAGGCTCGGCCGCATCTGCCGCGAGCGCGGCGTGATATTCCACGTCGACGCGGCGCAGTCCACCGGCAAGGTCCCGATCGACCTCGAGCGTGCCCAGGTGGACCTGATGAGCTTCTCGGCGCACAAGACCTACGGTCCGAAGGGCATCGGCGCGCTGTTCGTGCGGCGCAAGCCGCGCGTGCGCATCGAGGCGCAGATCCACGGCGGCGGCCACGAGCGCGGCATGCGCTCGGGAACGCTGCCCACGCACCAGATCGTCGGCATGGGCGAGGCGTTTCGCCTCGCGCGGCTCGAGATGGAGGCCGACAACGCCCGCGTGCGCAAGCTCCGCGACCAGCTGTGGGCGGGGCTGTCGCAGATCGACGAGGTCTACGTGAACGGCGACATGGAGCGACGCGTTCCGCACAACCTGAACGTGAGCTTCAACTTCGTCGAGGGCGAGAGCCTGATGATGGCGATCAAGGACGTCGCGGTGTCGTCCGGGTCGGCGTGCACGTCGTCGTCGCTCGAGCCGTCGTACGTGCTGCGCGCGCTCGGGCGCAGCGACGAGCTCGCGCACAGCTCGATCCGCTTCACCGTCGGGCGTTTCACGACCGAGGACGAGATCGACTATACGATCGACCTCGTGCAACGCAAGATCGCGAAGCTGCGCGAGCTGTCGCCGCTGTGGGAGATGCATCAGGAGGGCATCGACCTGGAGACGGTCCAATGGGCGGCGCACTAGGCAAACCGCGAAAAGTTTCGGTCGCCGCTACGCGGCTCCCTCGATACTTTTCGCGGGCAAATGTTTCCGCAAAAGCCTTGGGGCGGCCCGGCGTCTTTTGCGCGGCAACTGCAACGAAAAACCGCGCGTGAATGCGCGACGGTCGAGGAGATTGGAATGGCTTACAGCGACAAGGTGCTTGATCATTACGAGAACCCGCGCAACGTCGGTTCGTTCGCGAAGGGCGACGACGCCGTCGGCACGGGGATGGTCGGTGCGCCGGCGTGCGGCGACGTGATGAAGCTGCAGATCAGGGTCGGGGCCGACGGAGTCATCGAAGACGCGAAGTTCAAGACGTACGGCTGCGGCTCGGCGATCGCGTCGTCGTCGCTCGTCACGGAGTGGGTGAAGGGCAAGACGCTCGACGAGGCGATGACGATTCGCAACACGCAGATCGCCGAGGAGCTCGCGCTGCCGCCGGTGAAGATCCACTGCTCGATCCTCGCCGAGGACGCGATCAAGGCGGCGGTCGCCGATTATCGAAAGAAGCACGCCGACGCGGTGCCCGAGGAAGCGGTGGCGCGTGCGGCCGATTGAGGTGAACGCCCCGGACGCTCGCTCCTTCACGACCGACATGTCGATCACATTGACCGAGACCGCCGCGCGCCACATCGCGGCGAACCTCGCCAGGCGGGGCAAGGGCATCGGGCTGCGGCTCGGCGTGCGCACGTCCGGCTGCTCGGGCCTCGCGTACAAGCTCGAGTACGCAGACGAAATGCGACCCGAGGACCGCGAGTTCGAAAGCCGTGGCGTGCGGATCATCGTCGATCCGAAGAGCCTGCCGTACCTCGAGGGAACGGAGCTCGACTTCGCGCGCGAGGGCCTCAACGAGGGCTTCAGGTTCAACAACCCGAACGTGCGCGACTCGTGCGGTTGCGGCGAGTCGTTCAACGTGTGACGCCGCCGCGCTGACCGGGGGCGCGTTGCGCCCGTCGAGCGCCAAGCGGCCAGAGCCTTGCGACGGGTTCTCCTGGCGCCGGTCCATCGTCGCGACCATGATCGATTTCTCGCGCAACCACTTCGAGCTCTTCGGCTTGCCGGCGTCTTATCGCGTCGACGAGGCGGCGCTCGAGCGCGCGTATCGCGACCTGCAGAGCGCGGTGCATCCGGACCGGTTCGCGCGTGCAGGCGACACCGAGAAACGGCTCGCGCTCCAGGCGTCGGCGCGGGTCAACGAAGGCTACCGCACGCTTCGCGATCCCGTGTCGCGTGCCGAGTACCTGCTGTCGCTGCGTGGTATCGACGCGGCGGTGGAAACCGATAGCCGGCTCCCCGTCGCGTTCCTGTCGCGGCAGCTCGAGCGCCGCGAGGAGGCCGAGGAGGCGATCGAGGCGCAGGACGCGCCTGCGCTGTCCCGCCTGATCGAGGGGATCCGGGACGAATCCGACGATCTGCGCGCGGAGGTTGCACGCGCCTTCGAGGCGGGCGACGACGAAGCCGCGCGCATGCGCGTGCGCGAGCTGCGCTTTCTCGCGAAGATCGCCGACGACCTCGAGGCGCTCGCTGCCACGGAAGCCGAGCGATGACGCTGCTTCAAATCTCCGAGCCGGGCGAATCGCCGCTGCCGCACGAGCGCAGGCGCGCGATCGGCATCGATCTCGGCACGACCAATTCGCTCGTCGCCACCGTGCGTAACGGCTTCGCCGTCGTGCTTCCGGACGAGGAGGGCCGCCCGCTCGTGCCATCGGTCGTGCGCTACGGCGAGCGCGGCGTCGACGTTGGGTACCCGGCGCTCGCGCACGCGGCGCAGGACTCGCATAACACGATCGCTTCGGTCAAGCGCCTGATGGGCCGAGGCTTGGCCGACCTGGCGGATGACCGGCGCTATCCCTATCGCTTCCTGGACGGCGAGGGATTGATCCGGATCGTGACGCGCGCGGGCGTGAAGACGCCGGTCGAGGTGTCCGCGGAAATCCTGAAGACGCTGCGCACGCGCGCCGAGGCGTCGCTCGGCGGCCCGGTCGATGGCGCCGTCGTCACCGTTCCCGCCTACTTCGACGATGCGCAGCGCCAGGCGACGAAGGACGCCGCGACGCTCGCCGGGCTGCCGGTGCTCCGTCTCCTGAACGAGCCCACTGCGGCGGCGGTCGCGTACGGCCTCGACAACGCGTCCGAGGGCACGTACGCGGTGTTCGATCTCGGCGGCGGCACTTTCGACATCTCGATCCTGCGCCTGTCGCGCGGCGTGTTCGAGGTGCTCGCGACGAACGGCGATTCGGCGCTCGGCGGCGACGACTTCGATCATCGCGTGTTCTGCTGGGCGCTCGAGGAGGCGCGGCTGCCACCGCTGTCGCCGGGCGATGCACGCCGGCTGATGACGAAGGCGCGCGAGGCGAAGGAGATGCTGACTGGTCACGACGCGGCGCCGATCGTCGCGACGCTCCTCGACGGCGCGCGCATCGACGTCACGCTCACGTCCGCCACCTTCACCGACATCACGCGCACCCTGGTCGCCAAGACGCTCGCGCCGGTCAAGCGCGCGCTCCGCGACGCACGGCTCGCTCCTCCGGACATCAAGGGGGTCGTGCTCGTCGGAGGCGCGACGCGCATGCCGCAGATCCGGCGCGCCGTCGCCGAATTCTTCGGCCAGCCGCCGCTCACGAACCTCAATCCGGACGAGGTCGTCGCGCTCGGCGCCGCGATCCAGGCGAACAAGCTCGTCGGCAACCGCGAGAGCGACGATTGGCTGCTGCTCGACGTGATCCCGCTGTCGCTCGGCCTCGAGACGATGGGCGGGCTCGTCGAGAAGATCGTGCCGCGCAACGCGACGATCCCCGTGGCGCGTGCGCAGGAGTTCACGACGTTCAAGGACGGGCAGACGGCGATGGCGCTGCACGTCGTCCAGGGCGAGCGCGAGAAGGTGGCAGACTGCCGCTCGCTTGCGCGCTTCGAGCTTCGCGGCATTCCGCCGATGACGGCCGGCGCCGCGCGCATTCGCGTGACGTTCGAGGTGGACGCGGACGGATTGCTGTCGGTGTCGGCGCGCGAGCAGGCGACCGGCATCGAGGCGTCGATCGTCGTCAAGCCCTCGTACGGGCTCACCGACGCGGAGATCGCGCGCATGCTGCAGGAGTCGTTCGCGCACGCCGCCGACGACGCGCACGCGCGCGCGCTCGCCGAGGCGCGCGTCGAAGCGCAGCGCGTGGTCGTGGCCACCGAAGGCGCGCTCGCCGCCGATGCGGATCTCCTCGACAACGCCGGGCGCGAGGCGATCGGCCGCGCGCTGGCGCGCGTGCGGCGCGTCGTCGACGGCGACGATCGCGACGCGCTCGCGGCCGCCGTTGCCGGACTCAACGCCGCGACCGAGGACTTCGCGGCGAAGCGGATGAACCGCGGCGTCGCGCGCGCGCTCGCCGGCAGGCGCGTCGACGCGCTCGAGTAGCGAGCCATGCCCGAGATCGTCGTCCTGCCGCATCCCGAGATCTGCCCCGAGGGCAAGACGTTCGAGGCCAAGCCCGGCATGTCGGTCCTCGACAACCTGCTCGAGCAGGGCATCGAGGTCGAGCACGCGTGCGAGAAGTCGTGCGCGTGCACGACGTGCCACGTCGTCGTGCGCGAGGGGTTCGACTCGCTGTCCGAGGCGACCGAGGACGAGGAGGACCTGCTCGACCGCGCGTGGGGCCTGACGCCGGTGTCGCGGCTCTCGTGCCAGGCGCTGGTCGACGATGCGAAGCTGGTGGTCGAGATTCCGAAATATACGATCAATTACGCGAAGGAGAGGGGCTAGGGGCGAGGGGCGAGGGAGCGTCGGTGGAATGGGCGTCGTCCGTGGCCGCTATCATTGCGATAGCTGGAACTCCTCGCCGCCCGACAGCCTGCTCCGTATCCTTCGGCGCGATGCGCCCTCGCCCCTCGCCCCTCGCCCCTGACCATGAAGTGGACCGACACCCTCGACATCGCCATCGCGCTCGCGCAAGCGCATCCCGACGTGGATCCTGCGCGCGTGCGCTTCACCGACCTCTACGACTGGGTGATGGCGCTGCCCGGCTTCGACGACGACCCCAGGCGCAGCGGCGAGAAGATCCTCGAGGCGATCCAGGCCGCGTGGATAGACGAAGTCGACTAACGCCGCAGTCGCAGTCGTCGCCGGCCATCGGGCGCGTCGGGACTGTCGTGCGCGCGCAACGGGGCTCCGCGCCTGGCGCATCGCGCCCCCACGCCCAATGCATCCCCGCCGCGTTTGCGGTTACAATGACATTGTCATAGCAGTCTGACAAGGGCAAACCCGCGCGAAAGCCGGGGGCGCAAAGTCACCGGTCTAAGGGGCCACGGTCCTACGACGGCGGGATTGCCGGACTCACGAAAGCGGCGCTCGGGTCCTTCGAGCGCACGCTACGCGGCGCGCCAGCGCCGCCTTCGTCCTCCGCGCTCGCGCGTCGCCTCCGTGTCGGCCCTCGCGACCGCATGGGAGGTCGAAGATGCGCATGGCAACCCCTTCGCGCGCGGACGCGCCACGGTCGATCACCATGGTCCCGCTGCGGGAGCGTGCGTTACGCGCGCTGGTCATGCTCGCCGCTGCGGTGGCGCTGCTCGCATTCGCGCCGTCGCCCGCCCATGGGCAGCCCGCGCTGCGGCCGCTGCTCCTTCCCGCGACCGCCGCGGACACCGCGCGCTACGCGCGTGACGCGCGGCATCCCGAGGCGGGCGTGGTGCGCCAGATGCCGGTCCAATTGGATCTCGCCGCACTCGACGCCGCCGCCGGCGCGCCGGGCACGCTGCGCGTCGACCTCTTCGACGGCCGCGTGCTCACGGTGCAGCGCGCGCACGTCGAGCAGCGCGGTCCGGCCGATTTCACCTGGCAGGGCACGCTGCCCGGCCATGCACGCGGCTTCGCGCTGTTGACCGTGGTCGGCGGGCAGGTAAGCGGCATGCTCGATACGGGAGAGGCCGCCGGAGGAGGGCACCGCTACGTCATCCAATCGACGGACGACGGGCTCACGCTCCTGCACGAGATCGATCCGGCGGCGTTTCCCGAGGATCACCCGGGCGGCGGCGAGCCCGTCGCCCCGCACGCCGGCGCCAAATCGGCGCTTCGCGGCGCGATCGAGAAGCCCGCGGGCGACGCGTCGGCGAAGGCCGACAGCGGCGCGACGATCGACGTGATGGTCGTCTACAGCAACCAGACCGCTGCGGCCGCGGGCTCGACGATCGGGACGCAGATCCAGCACGCGATCGACACGGCGAATCTCGTGTACGCGAACAGCGGCATCGCGACGCGCCTGCGCCTCGTCCATTACGAGCGCGTCGCCTACGACGAGAGCGGCGACTTCCCGACGGACTTGAGCCGCCTCACGAACGGCAGTGACGGCTTCATGGACAACGTGCAGTCGCTGCGCGACACCTACGGCGCGGACCTCGTGAGCCTGTTCGTCGAGAACGGCCAATATTGCGGTTACGGCTGGATCGGGCCGAGCGCGTCGTACGCATTCAGCGTCGTCAACCGCGGCTGCGCGTCGGCCAACTACAGCTTCCCGCACGAGCTCGGCCACAACTTCGGCGCGCGCCACGACACGTACGTCGACGCATCGACGACGCCGTACGCGTACGGGCACGGCTGGGTCGACGTCGCCCAGGCATGGCGCGACGTGATGGCATACAACAACGCCTGCGCGGCCGCCGGTGTCTCGTGCGTGCGCATCGGCTATTTCTCCACCCCGTCGCTGACATACGGCGGCGACCCGCTCGGCTCGGCGTCGACGGCCGATGTCGTGCGCGTGCACAACGGCAACGCCGTGACGGTCGCGAATTTCCGTCCCGCCGGCGGGACGGTCTCGAGCCCGTGCACGTACGCGCTCTCCCCGACGTCCGCATCGGTGCCGGCCGGCGGCGCGAGCGGAAGCACGGCGCTCACGACGGCCAGCGGATGCGCGTGGACGGCGTCGAGCAGCGCGAGCTGGCTTGCGATCACCTCCGCGACGAGTGGATCGGGCAGCGCGACGGTGAGCTACGCGGCGAGCGCGAACGGCGGCGGCGCGCGGTCGGCGAACCTGTCGATCGGCGGGCAGACGTTCCTCGTGACGCAGTCGGCGACGGTGACGGTTGCGTCGGCGAGCATGTCGCTGTCGCCCACGTCGATCGGCTTCGGCACGGTGCAGTTGGGCAAGACGAGCGGCGCGAAGACGGCCACGCTGTCGAATACCGGCAGCGACGCCCTGACGATCGATTCGATCGCCATCGGCGGCGCGAATCCGGCCGACTTTGCGTGGAATGGCACCTGCGGCATCAACGCCTCGCTCGCCGCGGGCCAGAGCTGCACGCTGTCGGTGACCTTCAAGCCGCTCGCGACCGGCCCGCGGCAGGCGGCGCTGTCGGTCGCAACGTCTTCGGGAAGCGGCAGTGTCGCGCTGTCGGGCAGCGGCAAGAAATCCGGGCGCAAGTGACGCCCGGGATCGCGCTCAGCTGAAGAGATTCAGCACCGCGTCGAGGCCGCAATGGTCGATCGCGTGCGTCGCCTGCGCGCGTACGACGGGCTTGGCGCGGTAGGCGACCGAGACGTCGGCTTGCGCGAGCATCGGCACGTCGTTCGCACCGTCGCCGATCGCGATCGCGAGCCCGTCGGGACCGCGCAGCTCGCGCGCGAGCTCGGCGAAACGCGCGGCCTTCGCGGCCGCGTCCACGACGTCGCCGCGCAGCCGGCCCGTGAGGCGCCCGTCCGCGACGTCGAGCACGTTCGAGAGCGTGTAATCGATGCCGAGCCGGGCGCGCAGGCGCTCGGTGAAGAACGTGAACCCGCCGGAGACGAGCAGCGTTTTCGCGCCGATGGCGCGCAGCGCGTCGAACAGGCGCTCGGCGCCGGGCGAAAGCCGCAGGCGCTCGTCGTAGACGCGCTCGAGCGCCGTTTCCGGAAAGCCGCCGAGCAGCGCGACGCGCCGCGCGAGGCTTTCGCGGAAGTCGATCTCGCCGCGCATCGCCGAAGCGGTGATCGCCGCCACCTCGGTGCCGATGCCCGCGAGCGCCGCGATCTCGTCGACGCACTCGATCGTGATGAGCGTCGAGTCCATGTCCATCGCGACGAGTCGCACGCGAGCGAGCGCACGCGGCCGCGGGACGAGCGCGAAGTCGTATCCGGCCGCCTGGCACGCCTGCGCGACACCCTCGCATTCGACGGGCGCGCGCAACCGGTACGCCTCGCAACCGGCGCGCTCGATCGGCTCGACGCCCTGCGCCTTCGTCAACAGCAGCAGGATCTCGAGATCCTCGCGGAGCACCTGCGGGCCCTGGATCACGAGGTCCGCGTCTGCGATGGCCTGCGGCGTCATCGCGTTTGCGACCGCTCGGCCCACGGGACGCGTCATCGCCCCCGGCGCGCGGTGCGCGCGCGCGGACGCGCCGCCTTCGCGAGCGGCTCGGGGAACACCGGCCGCTCCGGTACGCGCGAATCGGGCCGGCCTTCGCCGGGCGCGGCCGCCTCGTCGAGCGTGAAGTCGATCTTCGCGCGGTCGAGGTCGACGCGTGCGACCTTCACCATGACGCGCCCGGCGAGCTGGAACCTGCGGCCCGTGCGCTCGCCGATCAGCGCATGGCGCACCGCGTCGAAGTGGAAGTAGTCACGCGGCAGCTCGGTGACGTGCACCAGGCCATCGATGTCGAGCCCGTCGAGCGTGACGAAAATGCCGAAGCTCGCGACGCCGCTGATCGTGCCCGAGAACGTCTCGCCGACCTTGTCCTGCATGTAATGGCACTTGAGCCATTGCAGCACGTCGCGCGACGCGTCGTCGGCGCGCCGCTCGGCCATCGAGCAGTGCAACCCGAGCTCGGTCCACGATGCGTCCGTCGGCGTGTAGCGCTTGCCGGCGAGCACCGCCTTGATGGCGCGATGGACGAGCAGGTCGGGGTAGCGGCGGATCGGCGAGGTGAAATGCGCGTACGCGTCGTACGCGAGCCCGAAATGGCCGACGTTGTCCGGGCTGTACTGCGCCTGCGAGAGCGAGCGCAGCAGCACCGTCTGCAACAGCGCGAAGTCGGGCCGCCCGCGGATGCGGTCGATGAGCGCCGCGTAGTCCATCGCCGTCGGCGCGTCGCCCCCGGTGAGCGTGAGGCCCGAGCCGCCGAGGAACTCGCGCAGCGTCGCGAGCTTCTCCGGCGGCGGCCGCTCGTGGATCCGGTAGAGCGCGGGCTGCTCGTGCTCGGCGAGGAAATTCGCGGCGCAGACGTTCGCCGCGAGCATGCACTCCTCGATCAGCCGGTGCGCGTCGTTGCGCGGCGAAGGCAGGATGTCGGTGATCTTGCCGTGGGTGTCGAACGAAAGCGCGAGCTCGGCGGTGTCGAAGTCGATCGCGCCGCGCCGCTCGCGCGCGGCGAAGAGCACCTTGTAGAGCGTATGCAGCTGCGCGAGGTGCGGCAGGAGCTCGCGCGCCGGCCCGGACGCCTTCGCCGGATCGTGCAGCCACGTGTAGACCTGCGCGTAGGTGAGCCGCGCGCGCGAGTGCATGACCGCGGGGTGGAACGCGTACGCGCGAATCGTGCCGCGCGCGTCGATGCGCATCTCGCAGGCCATGCAGAGCCGGTCGACGTCGGGCCTGAGCGAGCAGAGCTCGTTCGACAGTGCTTCCGGCAGCATCGGGATCACGCGGCGCGGGAAGTACACCGACGTGCCGCGCTCGCGCGCATCCGCATCCAGCGCATCGGCGTCGCGCACGTAATGCGCGACGTCGGCGATCGCGACGACGAGCCGGAAATCGCGGCCGTCGCGCTCGCAGTACACGGCGTCGTCGAAGTCCTTTGCCGTTTCGCCGTCGATCGTGACGAGCGGCAGATCCGTAAGGTCGAGGCGCCCCTTGCGATCGGCCGCCCGCACCTCGCCGGGAAGGCGTTTCGACTGGCGCGCGGCGGCCGCGCTCCATTCGAAGGGGAGCGCATGCTTGCGCAACGCGATCTCGATCTCGATGCCGGCGTCGGTGGCGCTGCCCAGCACCTCCTTCACGCGCGCCACCGCCTCGCCATGCGCCGTCGGTTGCTCGACGATCTCGACGACGACGACCTGGCCGGGACGCGCGTCGCCCCGCGCATCGGCGGGAACGAGCAGGTCCTGGCTCAGGCGCCGGTTCTCGGCTTCGACGAACCAGACGCCGCGCTCCTCGTGGATGCGCCCGACGACCTCGCGATTGGCGCGCTCCAGCACGTCGACGATGTCGCCTTCCGGACGGCCGCGCCGGTCGAAGCCGGTGCGCTTGACGGTGACGCGATCGCCGTGCAGCACCTTGCGCATCTCGCGCGGCGATATGAAGACGTCCTCGCCGCCCGCATCGGGCACGAAGAAGCCGTAGCCATCGGGATGCCCCTGGATCGTACCGCGCGCGAGGTCGAGCTTCACGGCGAGGCAGAGCTCGCCCTTGCGGTTGACGTGGATGTCGCCGTCGCGCTCGAGCGTGGCGACGCAGGCGTCGAAGAGGTGCCGGTCCTTGCGCGTGAGCGCAAGGCGCGCCACGACTTCCGCCGGCGCGAGCGGCACGCCGGCGTCGGCGAGTTCGCGCAGGATGCGCTCGCACGTCGGCTTCGCCTCGTGGTCGCGCGTCGCCGGTGTCCGCGTGCGGGGCGTGGTCGCGGCGCGCCTTCGGAGGGGTATCGTTTTTGACAAGTGTCGGCGGCGGCTTTTACAATTGAAGGTTGGTCATGCTCGCCCGGATGGCGGAATTGGTAGACGCACTAGGTTCAGGTCCTAGCGGTCGCAAGACTGTGGAGGTTCGAGTCCTCTTCCGGGCACCACGCCATTCTCCTCGTGACGGCGCCACACGATAGACGAGGCCGCGCCGCCCGGGTTTCCCTGGCCGTCTTCCCGCGAGCCGAGGCCGCCGGCGCGCGTCACTCGGGCAGCGCAGGCGCGGCGGGCGCACTTTCGGCACGCGCGATTCGCTCCGCGAGCGTCGCGGGGTCGAGGTCGTCGTAGACCTCGAACGGCTGCCGGATCCACGGGCTGTCGGGAAGGTAGTGGACGAAGTAGTCGGGCCTGAACACCGAGGATCCCTTCCACCACAGCACGGCGGTGCGCAGCTCCGTGATGTGCGGGAAGCGCCGCGGCAGCTCCTGACGGACGGCCGCGAGCGTGTGTCCCGAGTCGACCATGTCGTCGACGAGCAGCACGCGATCGCCGAGGCGTGGCTTCGTCATCGTCATGTGCTCGGCGATCACCAGCGCGCCGCGCACCTTGCCCCCTTCCGCCGTGTACGAGTGCGTGGACAGGATCGCGAGCGGCTGGTCGAAGATGCGCGACAGCACGTCGCCGACGCGCAAGCCCCCACGCGCAATGCAGATGATCTGGTTGAAGCGGAAGCCCGACTCGTGGACCTTCAGAGCGAGCCGCTCCACCAGTGCGTTGTACTGCGGCCAGTCGACCTCGAGCGTCACGGCGGATCCTCGGTGGGCATCGATCGAAGATCGGGGTCAGACTCGAATCTCTTCGAGTCTCCTCCCGGACAGCGCGAGCGACACGCGGGATTCGAGTCTGACCCCGATCTTCCGACCCGCTCTGCGCACCTTACATGAATCAACGGAACGGGTGGTGCACGAGGATCGTCTCGTCGCGATCCGCGCCCGTCGATACCATGGCGATCGGCACGCCGGTCAGCGCCTCGACGCGTTGCAGGTACGCGCGCGCGGCGCCGGGAAGTGCTGCGAACGACTTCGCCCCGAGCGTGCTCTCGCTCCAGCCCGGCATCGTTTCGTAGACCGGCGTAACGCGCGCGACTGCGTCGGCGCCGGTCGGGATCAGGTCGACGCTGTTGCCGTCGACCGTGTAGTGCGTGCAGAGGCGGATCTCGGGCAATCCGTCGAGGACGTCGAGCTTGGTGATGCACTGGCCGTTCGCGCCGTTCAACTGGAACGAGCGGCGCAGCGCCGGCACGTCGAGCCAGCCGCAGCGGCGCGGGCGGCCGGTCACCGATCCGAACTCGTTGCCGCGCTTCGCGAGCCGCGCACCGACGTCGTCGGTGAGCTCGGTGGGGAAGGGGCCGGTGCCGACGCGCGTCGTATACGCTTTCACGATGCCGAGCACGTAGTCGATCATGTTCGGGCCGATGCCCGTGCCCGGCCCGGCCGCGCCCGCGAGGCAATTGGAGCTCGTGACGTACGGATACGTGCCGTGGTCGATGTCGAGAAGCGCGCCTTGCGCCCCTTCGAACAGCAGCGAGTCGCCGCGCGCACGCGCGTGCTGGATCGCTGCGGCGACGTCGCCGACCAGCGGCGCGATTTTCGCGCCGAGCGCGAGCGTTTCATCGCGCGTCGACACGAAATCGACCGGCGGCCGCCGGTGGTAGTGGACGAGCGTGAAGTTGTGCAAATCGAGCAGTCGCTCGAGCTTCTCGGCGAAGCGCTGCGGCTCGAGCAGGTCCTGCACGCGCAGCGCGCGCCGGCCGACCTTGTCCTCGTACGCGGGCCCGATGCCGCGGCCCGTCGTGCCGATCTTCAGCGTATCGCCGAGATGCGCCTCGCGCGCCTGGTCGAGCGCGACGTGGATCGGCAGCACCAGCGGGCACGCCGGCGAGATCATGAGGCGCGAGCGCACCTCGACGCCCGCCTGCTCGAGCTCGCCGATTTCCTGCAACAGCGCGGCGGGCGAGAGGACGACGCCGTTGCCGATCAGGATCGCCACGCCGTCGCGCAGCACGCCCGACGGAATGAGCCGCAGCACCGTCCTGCGCCCGTCGATGACGAGCGTGTGTCCTGCGTTGTGGCCGCCCTGGAAGCGCACGACGCCCTGCGCGCTCTCGGTGAGCCAGTCGACGACCTTGCCCTTGCCTTCGTCGCCCCACTGGGCGCCGATGACGACGACGTTTTTACCCATGAGTCAATTATGCACGGGTGAGCAAGCCCGCGAGTTGCCGCAGGTCGAGTGTGAAGCCGGTCGCGGCGCGGGCGCGGCCGAACGCCTTGCCGATGCCGTCGTAGCGCCCGCCCCTGCCGACGGCGTTCGGCTCACCGGCGGTGAACACCGAGAAGATCGCCCCGTTGTGATAGTGATAGCCGTGGAGATCGGCGAGATCGATGTGCAGCGCGAGCACGAGCGGGGCGGCCGACTGCGCCAACGCGTCGAGCGCGTCGAGCGCATTCGCGATCGACGGGATGTCGGGCAATGCCGCACGCGCCGCATGCAGCACGTCGTCCGCGGGACCGTAGAGCTCGGGCAGCGCGTCGAATGCGTTGCGCCAGGCGTCGGGCAGCGTGCTCGTGAGCGCGCGCACCGCCGGCCGGTCCTTCGTGCGCAACGCGTCGAAGAGTGCGCCTTCGTCGCCGTTGCCGGCGATGCCCGCCGCGCTTGCGAGCGCGCGATAGACGCCGACGTGCGCGAGATCGAGATGCAGTCCCGTGAGGCCGGCCGCCGTGAGCGACGAGACGAGCAGCGCGATCACCTCGCGGTCGCCGTCGATGCCGGGCACGCCGAAGAGCTCCGCGCCGACCTGCACGACTTCGCGTGTCGCGCCCGGGCCCTCCGCGACGGCGCGCAGCACGCTGCCGGCGTAGCAGAGGCGTGTTGCGCCCGGCTCGTTCAGGAGGTGCGCGTCGATGCGCGCGACCTGCGGCGTGATGTCGGCGCGCACGCCGAGCAGCCGGCCGGAGAGCGGATCGACGACCTTGAACGTCTCGAGGTCGAGGTCTCGGCCGCTTCCCGTCAAAAGCGATTCGAGATGCTCGACGAGCGGCGGCCGCACGAGCCGATAGTCGTGCGCCGCGAAGTGATCGAGCAGCGTGCGGCGCAGCCCCTCGAGCGCCGCGGCCTCGGCGGGCAGCACGTCGTCGATCGACTCGGGCAAGAGCCAGCTGCGCAGGTTGCCGCTCATGTCAAGGGCGCCGGGCCGCCCCAAGCCACGGACACAACACCCCCCGGGGGGCAGCGAGCGCAGCGAGCGTGGCGGAACGTTTCATCCTAGGATAAAAGGTACAGGGCGAGGAGGCCGATGCCGACGGAAACCATGCCGATGAACCGTAGCTGCCCGTCGGTCAGCTCGGTCAGGTGACGAAAGCCCTCACGCCAGACGCGCGGCGCCGCAAAGGGGAGCAGGCCTTCGAGGATCAGGAGCAGCGCGAGCGCGGTCCACAACGAGTCCGACACCCGTGGCCTCCCTTGGCGCGAGCGGCGGCTACTTCGACGGCGCCCGCGGCGGCGTGCGCGCGGCGCCGGGATCCTTGAAGTACTGGAAGAAATCGGCGCTCGGGTCGAGCACCATCATGTCGCCCTTGTTGCGAAACGTCGACCGGTACGCCTCGAGGCTGCGATAGAACGAATAGAACTCGGGGTTCTGCGAATACGCCTGGGCGTAGGTCGCAGACGAGCGCGCGTCGCCCTCGCCCTTGATCTTCTGCGCCTGCGCGTACGCCTCGGCGAGGATCACCTGCCGCTGCCGGTCGGCGTCGGCCCGGATCTTCTCCGACTCTGCGGCGCCGAGCGAGCGGAGCTCGTTCGCCACGCGCCTGCGCTCCGATTCCATCCGCTGGTAGACCGGGCCCGTGACGTCGGGCGGCAGCTCGACGCGGCGCAGGCGCACGTCGATGACCTCGACGCCGATCGCCTTCGCGTCGGCATCCGCCTTCTGCTGCGTGACGCTCGTGATCTTGTCGCGGGCCGACGAGATCGCCTCGTGCACGTCGTGCTTGTTGAATTCCTCGGCGAGATTCGCGCGCACCGTCTGCGACAGCCGCCGCCGCGCCGCTTCCTCGTCGCCCTGCACCGAGATGTAGTACTGGCGCACGTCGATGATCCGCCACAGCACGACGAAGTCGACGAGCAGCGGCTTCTTCTCGGAAGTGGTGACGCGGTCCGGCTCGGGATTGTCGAGCGTGAGGTTCAGCTTGTCGTAGAACTTCACGTTCTGGATCAGCGGAATCTTGAAATAGAGGCCGGCCTGCGATTGGGTCTCGATGATTTCGCCGAGCTGGAACTTGACCGCGTACTTGCGCTGGTCGAC
>JBLMWW010000223.1:0-28006 GCA_050257435.1 Rudaea sp. | reverse complement strand
TTCATCCTGTTCGGCAGCTTCCTCGAGCACGCCGGCATGATCCAGCTCTTCAACAGCATCGCGCTCGGCTTCGTCGGCCATGCGCGCGGCGGCCCGGCGAAGGTGGCGGTGATCTCGTCGGGAATGATGGGCACGATCTCGGGCTCGGGCGTGGCGAACGTGCTCACCGTCGGGCAATTCACCATTCCGCTCATGAAGCGCTTCGGCTATTCGCCGGTGTTCGCGGGGGCGGTCGAGGCGACGTCGAGCATGGGCGGGCAGATCATGCCGCCGGTCATGGGCGCCGTCGCCTTCATCATGGCCGAGACGCTCAACGTGCCGTACGTCGCGGTCGTGAAGGCGGCCGTCGTTCCGGCGATGCTGTATTACGCGACCGCGTTCTGGATGGTCCATCTCGAGGCCGGCCGCGCGCGGCTGCTCGGCATGCCGAAGGCGGAATGCCCGAACCCGTGGCTCGCCATTCGCCAGAAGTGGTACCTGATGCTGCCGCTCGCGGTGCTGGTCTACATGCTGTTCGACGGCTTCACGCCGATGTTCGCGGGCCTCGTCGGCCTCGCGCTCACCGCGACGCTGATCCTCGGCGCCGCGATCGCGGCGCGTTTCGGGCCGACCGCTTTCCGCTATGCGTTCTGGATCGCGCTCGGCGCGGGCGTCGGCGGCTACCTGCGCTACGGCTTCGAGCGCCACGGCATCACGCCGATCGTCGTGGTGATCGGCGTCCTCGTGGCGCTGGTCGCGCTCCTGCGCGGGCGCGACACGCTCGCCACGATGCGCGCGAGCCTCGTCGACGGCGCGAAGCAGGCGGTCGCCGTCGGCCTCGCGTGCGCGATCGTCGGCGTCATCATCGGCGTGCTGACGCTGACCGGCGCGGCATCGAACTTCGCCGAATTCGTGCTGCAGGTCGGCAGCAGGAGCCTGTTCCTCTCGCTGGTCCTGACGATGCTCGTCTGCCTCGTGCTCGGGATGGGCATCCCGACGATTCCGAACTACATCATCACGAGCGCGATCGCCGCGCCGGCGCTCTTGAAGCTCGGCGTGCCGCTCATCGTCTCGCACATGTTCGTGTTCTATTTCGGAATCATGGCCGACCTGACGCCCCCGGTCGCGCTCGCCGCATTCGCGGCCGCGTCGATCGCCAAGGCCCCGCCGATGAAGATCGGCTGGAAGGCGACGCACGTCGCGATCGCCGGTTTCGTCATACCGTACATGGCGATCTACGATCCGGCGCTGATGCTGCAGCCGCCGGCCGCCGGCGGCACCCTGACTGCCGTGGCGGCGATCTACGTCATCGCGAAGGCGATCCTCGCGATCGGGCTCTGGGGCGGCACGGCGATCGGTTACTTCCTGCGCGGCCCGCTCGCGTGGCCCGAGCGCGTCGTCGCGTTCGCCGCGGCGTCGCTCCTCGTCGCCGCGCTGCCGTGGACCGACCAGGCCGGCTTCATCGCGAGCGCGCTCTTCATCCTGTGGCACCTCTGGCGCTCGCGCGCCGTGCCCGCGGCGGTCAAGGCCGGCGCATGAACGCCGCGATGCTGCAGGTCGATTCCGGGAGAATCACCCCGGGCGCTTGCGTGCTCACCGGTTGAACGCCGTCTGCCTGCTCGTCGCCGGCGTCCTGCGCGCGACGCTGCCGACGGCCGAGTTCACCCTCGCGTGGACGCACTCGGTGCAGAAGACGCGCTGGGAAGAGCGCTATCGCGTCGCGGGAAGCGACCTCGAGCTTGTCGCGGCGCGCGTCCAGAGCTCGGGCGCGGGCATGGAACCGCCGCCGCAGGCGCACCTTCGCGACGGGTGGTGGTCGTGGCGCCCGACCGTGCCGCCGCTGCCGCAGCTCCTGCTGACGCTGTCTCCGTTCACGCGCGATTACGACCTGTGCTTTCGCGGGCAATGCCGGGCATTGCACGAGCTCGTCACGGATTCACGCGCGTTCGATCGCGCGCCCGGCGATGCCGCCGCCGACGTGGAAGTGGTCGTCGTTCGACCCTGTAGCCGCACCACGGGATCGACGCCGCGCAGTGATCGTTCATCCGGCTGGGGGTAGTGCCCGGCATGCGCTGAGAGCGACTGGGTTAATGGAGCGAGCAGCGCATGCCGGGCACTAGCCGCAGCCGGATGAAAAGCGCTTCGCGGCGCTCCATCAAAACCGTGCCACTCCGCGCGGGCAGCGGCCGGTATGCGTTGCTCGCTCCATTACCCCAGTCGCTCTCAACGCACACCGGCCGCTACCCGCAGGTCCGGGGGCGACCGGGCGCGCAAACCGTACCGACGACCGCGCAACCGCGAAGGCAGTATCAGCCGGCCGCGAGAAGGTCGGGCGGCAGCGGCGGGCGTCGCTCGATCGCGCTGACACGCACGGCCGACACGCCGAGCCGGCGGTCGAGGAAGTGATTGCGCAAGGTTCGCGCAATCGTGCGGAACGCGAGCGCTTCCCACGGGATTTCGCTCTCGTCGAACAGCCGCACGTCGAGGCTCTCGCTGCCCGGGCCGAAGTCGAGGTCGAGCAGCCGCGCCCGGAACATCATGTACACCTGGTTGATCATCGGCAGGCTGATGACGGTGTAGAGCTCGCCCACCGCGACGTGCGCGTGCGCTTCCTCGAGCGTCTCGCGCAGCGCCCCGTTCGCGAGCGTCTCGCCGTTTTCGAGAAAGCCCGCCGGCAGCGTCCACAGGCCGAGCCGCGGCTCGATCGCGCGCTTGCAAAGCAGGACGCGGCCCTCCCATTCGGGCAGGCAGCCGACCACCACCTTCGGGTTCTGATAGTGGATCGTTCCGCACGCGTCGCAGACCTCGCGCGGCAGCGTGTCCCCCGCGGGCACGCGCAGCGCGATCTCCGGCGATCCGCACACGCTGCAATACCTCACCGCCCGCCCTCCGCTCGCGACGCGGGCGTCATACCTTCAGAAAGTTGGCGCGGTAATAGCGCAGTTCGGCAATCGACTCGAGCACGTCGGCGAGCGCCTCGTGCTTGCCCTCCTTCGGAATCCCCTGCATCAGCTCCGGCTTCCACCGCCGCGCGAGCTCCTTCAACGTCGACACGTCGAGGTTGCGGTAATGAAACCAGTCCTCGAGCGCGGGCATGAAGCGCGCGAGGAAACGCCGATCCTGGCAAATCGAGTTGCCGCACATCGGCGAGGCCTTCGCCGGGAGGTGCTCACCCAGGAAGGCGAGTGCCGCGGCCTCCACCTCCTGCTCCGTGGCCGTCGACGCGCGTACGCGATCGATCAACCCCGAGCGGGCGTGCGTCGCCTGGTTCCACGCGTCCATGCCGTGGAGCACCGCGTCGTCCTGGTGAACGACGTAGATCGGCGACTGCGCGACCGTCTCGAGCGCGTGGTCGGTGACGATCAGCGCCATCTCGAGGATGCGGTCGTTGTCGGGCCGAAGCCCCGACATCTCGAGGTCGATCCAGATCAGCCGGTTGGGGTCTTGGGGCATGACGCGCAGGCGTAAAATGACGCGATCCATTGTACTTGAGCGGCTCGCGCGTTCTCGCGGCCGCGCATCGTCGTGACCGCGTCCGCATTCACGCTCGCCTTCGTCGTTGCCGTGGCATTCACGCTCGGGCTGCGGCTGTGGCTCGCCGCGCGGCAAGTCGCCCACGTGCGCGCGCATCGCGAAGCGACGCCCCCGGCGTTCGCGAGCCGCGTCGACAACGCCGCGCACCGCAAGGCGGCGGACTACACGATCGCCAAGCAGCGGCTCGGCATGCTGGAGTCGCTCGTCGACACGGCGCTGCTGCTCGCGCTGACGCTCGGCGGCGGCCTCGCATGGCTCGTCGCGGCGACGCAGGGGCTTGCGCTTTCGGCCATCGCGCGCGACCTCGTGCTCCTCGGCGCCGTCGCGCTGATCGGGGGCGCCGTCGCGCTGCCGTTCTCGTGGTGGCGCACGTTCCGCATCGAGGAGCGCTTCGGCTTCAACCGGACGACGCTCGCCACGTGGCTCGCCGACCTCGCCAAGGGCCTCGCCGTCGGCGCCGCGCTCGGCCTGCCGCTCGCGCTCGTCGCGCTGTGGCTGATGCGAAGCGCGGGAAGCCATTGGTGGATCCTCGTCTGGATCGCGTGGATGGCCTTCCAGCTGCTGGTGCTCGTTCTCTATCCCACCGTGATCGCTCCGCTTTTCAATCGCTTCTCGCCGCTGCCCGCGGGCGCGGCACGCGAGCGGATCGAGCGGCTGCTCGCGCGCTGCGGCTTCCGCGCGTCGGGCCTGTTCGTGATGGACGGCTCGCGCCGCTCGGGCCACGGCAACGCCTATTTCACCGGCTTCGGTCGCGTCAAGCGCGTCGTGTTCTTCGATACGCTGCTCGCGCGCCTCGCCCCCGAGGAGATCGAGGCGGTGCTCGCGCACGAGCTCGGGCATTTCCGCCTGCGGCACGTGGTCAAGCGCGTCGTCTGGTCGGCGGCGCTGTCGCTCGCGCTCCTGTGGCTGCTGGCGTGGCTGGCGGAGGCAGCCTGGTTCTACGCGGGACTCGGCATCCCGGCATCGCTCGTCGACGTCGCGATGGCGCGGCCGGGCGTCGCGCTCGCGCTCTTCATGCTCGCGCTGCCGGTGTTCACGTTCGTGCTGGCGCCGCTCGCCGCGGCGTACTCGCGCCGGCACGAGTTCGAGGCCGACGCGTTCGCCGCGACGCATGCATCCGCGAATGCGCTCGTCGCGGCGCTGATCAAGCTCTACGAGGACAACGCGGC
Organism: Rudaea sp.; assembly: GCA_050257435.1. Lineage (GTDB taxonomy): Bacteria > Pseudomonadota > Gammaproteobacteria > Burkholderiales > Casimicrobiaceae > VBCG01. Next base: position 23,324 of record JBLMWW010000223.1, on the reverse strand, counting down.
GACGCTGACGCCCGATCCGCTGCACTCGGCCTTCTACGATTCGCACCCGCCCGCGGCGATCCGCGTCGCGCGGCTCAACGCGCTCGCGGCGTCGGGTGTGTCGGCGTGAGCGGGTCTCTCACCGAGGAGCATAGGACATGACCGCCCAAGGCCCGAAAGCCAGCGCTTCCCTGCTCGAACTCGCCGCATCGCACTGCGCGCCCGGTGCGCCGAAGCTCGACGACGCCGACCTCGCGGCGTGCCTCGCCGCCCTGCCCGGCTGGTCGCGACAGGGCAATCGCCTCGAAAAGTCGTTCGCCTTCGCCAACTATCACGAGACCATCGGGTTCGTGAACGCCCTGGCGTGGATCGCGAACCGCGAGGACCATCACCCCGACCTCACCGTCGGCTACGACCGGTGCACGGTCGCGTGGTCGACGCACGATGCCGGTGGCATCACGCAAAACGACGTCGTCTGCGCCGCCAGGACCGATCGGCTCGTGACGGACTGAAGGCGCGTGGAGCGCGCGACCGCGCAGCCGCGCGACGCGACGAATGGCCTCGTCGTCGCCGCGTTCCGCCGGCACTACCTGGTCGATCTGGACACCGGGGCCACGCTCGAATGCATCCTGAAGGGACGCGCGACGACGCTTGCCTGCGGCGATCGCGTCCGCGTCGTCCCCGAAGCAGGAGGCGGCGTCATCGTTTCGGTCGGCGCGCGCGGAAGCCTCCTCTACCGCTCCGACGCCTTCAAGGAAAAGCTCGTCGCGGCCAACGTGACGCAGGTCCTGGGCGTCGTCGCGCCCGACGTGCCCGTCGACGAGCATCTCCTCAATCGTTGGATCGTCGCCGCGGAGATCGAGCGCTGCCGCTTCGTGCTCATCGTCAACAAGTCGGACCTGCCGGACGCCGACGCCTTCGCGCGGCGCTTCGACGCGTACGCCGCCCTCGGCTATCCGGTCGTGCGGGTTTGCGCATTGCGCGACGTCTCCCCGCTCACTCCCTGGGTGCACGGCCAGCACAGCGTGGTCATCGGCCAGTCGGGCATGGGCAAGTCCACGCTCGTCAACGCGCTGCTGCCGGGCGCGCGGGCGCGCATCGGCGAGGTGTCGAAGGCGCTTCGCACCGGCCGGCATACGACCACCGCCGCGATGCTCTATCGGCTGCCCGAGGATGCGGGGTGGATCGTCGATTCGCCGGGCATGAAGGTCTTCGGGCTCGCGCATTGCGCGCCGCAAAGCATCGTCGACGCTTTCGTCGAGCTGCGCGCGCTGGTCCCGCGCTGCCGCTTCCGCGACTGCCGCCACGAGCGCGAACCCGATTGCGCGGTGCGCGCGGCGGTGGCCGCGGGACGCGTCGCGCCGCAGCGCGTCGCGCTCCTGCAGACGCTGCTTGCGGAGCACGCGGCCGCGCGGGCGCGGTAGGGACCGTTCACGCGATGTCGGGGAAACGCGAACGGGTGGCATGGGGGGCGCCTTCAGGGTGCCCAGTTCGCGAGCGAGAGCAGGAACACGAGCAGCAGCCAGAGCACCAGCGCGCGCCACACGAGGCCGACGGCGGACGGCAGGATCTCCGCCTCGACCGCCTCGCCGATGCCGATCTCGGGACGCGGCTCGGGCTCGCCGCCATAGCCCGGCAACGGGCCGCCGAGCTGCACCCCGAGCGCCCCGCCACCGCTCGCGAGCACCGCGCCGATGGCCTCGCCGCCGTAGCCGTCCGGCCACGCGCGCGCCTGCGTGCGCCAGCAATAGGCAGCGTCCTCGAAGTCGCCGACGATCGCGAACGACAGCGCGGTGAGACGCGCGGGCACCCAATCCAGCAGCCACAGCAGCAGGCGCGCGGGCCGGCCGAACACGTGCAACGATCGCGTCAAGGCGCTCAGGTCGTCGCCGGGCAGCGCACCCTTCCATTCGGCCGCGAGCAACGCCGCCGCACGATACATGACCGCGCCCGCGGGCCCGGGCAGCACCACGAACCAGAACATGACGGCGAACACTTGCCGGTACGCTTCGGCGAGGCCGCGCTCGGTCGCGATCCGCGCGATCTCCTGGCTCGACAGGTCGGCCGTGGGGCCGCCGTTCCATGCAGCGAGCGCGCGCCGCGCGGCCACGATATCGCCGCTCATCAGTGCCGCGATGATCGTGGAGATCGCGTGGCTGAAACGCCGGAATCCCATGAGCGCGTACAGCACGGCCACGTTGAAAAGCAGGCCGAGCAGCGGATGCGCCCGCGCAAGCAGCCACCAGGCGAGCGCCGTGACGAGCACCGGCGGAACGATCGCGAGGGTCGTGGCAATGACGCCCTGCCCGAGCGTGCCGCCGTTGAGCCGTCGCTCGAGCCCCCGCGCATAGCCGACGAAGGCGTGCTCGGCCGACGCGCGCCACTCGAACGTACGCCATTGCTCGAGCGCCAGCGCGGCCAGGATCGCGAAGAGATTCACCGCCGAAGCGCGAGGCGACAATGCGCACGCCTCGCTGCGCGTCGTCGCGCACCGGGGGCCGGCAGCATGCGAATCAATCCGCGCACGCGAGGGAAAGGGAATCGTGCAATGACTTGGCTCGCGAAGGAGTGCGCGGTCATTATAATTGACGCGTTTCCGCGCGATCGCGCGGCGCCACGAGCGACGCCATGACACGCGAATCGATGGAGTACGACGCCGTGATCGTCGGTGGCGGGCCCGCGGGCCTCGCGGCCGCCATCCGGCTGAAGCAGCTCGCGTCGGCCGCATCGCGCGAGGTGTCCGTGTGCGTCCTCGAGAAGGGCTCCGAGATCGGCGCGCACATCCTCTCCGGCGCCGTCATAGATCCGCGCGCGCTCGACGAGCTCCTTCCCGACTGGAAGGCGCAGGGCGCGCCGCTCACCACGGCGGTCACCGAAGATCGCTTTCTGTTCCTCACCGAGCGCAGCGCCTACCGGATTCCCCAGCCGCTGTTGCCGCCGCTGATGGGCAATCACGGAAATTACATCGGGAGCCTCGGCGAGCTCTGCCGGTGGCTCGGCCAGCAGGCGGAAGCACTTGGCGTCGAGATCTATCCCGGCTTTCCCGCGACCGAGGTGCTGTACACGGACCAGGGCGCGGTGCGCGGCGTCGCCACCGGCGATATGGGCGTCGCGCGGGATGGCTCGCACAAGCCGGAGTATCAGCCCGGCATGGAGCTTTGCGCGCGCTATACGCTCTTCGCGGAAGGCTGCCGCGGCTCGCTGTCGCAGGCGCTCATGCACCGCTTCGCGCTGCGCGACGGCGTCGATCCGCAGAAATACGGCATCGGCATCAAGGAGCTTTGGCAAGTCGCCCCCGAGCGTCACCAGCCCGGGCTCGTGCTGCACAGCCAGGGCTGGCCGCTCGACGACGCGACCGGTGGCGGCTCGTTCATGTACCACTACGGTGAGCGCCTCGTCGCGGCCGGCTTCGTCGTGCATTTGAGCTACGCGAACCCGCACCTCTCGCCCTATGACGAGTTCCAGCGCTTCAAGCTGCACCCGGCGATCCGCCCGATCTTCACGAACGGCAAGCGCATCATGTACGGCGCGCGCGCCATCAACGAAGGCGGCCTGCAGTCGGTGCCGCGGCTCACGTTTCCCGGCGGCGCGCTCGTCGGCTGCGCGGCCGGGTTCGTCAACCTGCCGCGGATCAAGGGCTCGCACAACGCGATGAAGACGGGCATGCTTGCCGCGGAGAGCGTCTTCGCTGCCCTCGGCGAGGGACGCGCGCACGACGAGATGGCGGCCTACGATGCAGCGTGGCGCACGTCGTGGATCTACGAGGATCTCTACAAGGTCCGCAACGTGAAGCCCGGCCTGCGCTGGGGCACCCTCGCGGGCACGCTGCACGGTGGCTTCCATATGTGGCTCAACGATCTCGGCCTCGGCGCGCTCGTGCCGTGGACGATCCGCCATCGGCACGCCGACCACGAGACGCTGCGGCCCGCGGCCGAAATGCCGCAGATCGCGTATCCGAAATACGACGGCACGATCACGTTCGACAAGATGTCGTCGGTCTACCTCTCGAACACGAACCACGAGGAAGACCAGCCGGTGCACCTGCAACTGCGGGATCCGGCGCTTCCGGTGGACGTGAACCTGCGCGTCTACGACGGACCCGAGGCGCGCTATTGCCCCGCGGGCGTGTACGAGTTCGTGAGCGCCGGCGCGCCGGGCAACCCCGACGCCAGGCGCCTGCAGATCAACGCGCAGAACTGCGTGCACTGCAAGACCTGCGACATCAAGGACCCCCGGCAGAACATCCACTGGGTGCCGCCCGAGGGCGGCGGCGGGCCGAACTACAGCGGGATGTAGCTCGCCAAAAAAGAGCGGCCCCGGAGGGCCGCTCTCGCGTGAAGCGACGATCGCATTACGCGTTACACGCGCGGTTCGCCGTCCGCGTTCACCATGATGGTGGCGCCCGGAGGCGACGACATCTGCACGTGATGCACGCGGCCGCGGAACTCGTAGGTCACGTCCCAGTAGTCGGGGCGGTCGTACTGCGAGACGTCGGTGCAGCGCTGAACGTCGCCGTACCTTTCATCGCGCCCGACGTTGGCGCCGATCGCCGCACCGGCCACTGCGCCGCCCGCGGTCGCGACGTCCTGGCCGTGACCGCCGCCGATCTGGTGACCGAGGATGCCGCCGATCACCGCGCCGGCAATCGCGCCCGGGACGTTCGGGTTGCCGTGGAATTCACCACGCTCGACCCAGCACCGCTGCTCCGGCGGGCCCACTACGGCGCGCACGTCTGTCACCGGCACCTCGTAGATGCGTTCGTCGCGGTGCCGGCGGTAGTCGGGCGCTCCCGCCACATACGCGCGGCGATCGTGACGGTCGTTGTAACCGTACCGGCCCTCCACCGGGCGGAGCGACGAGATCTCGTTGTCGAGCCCCATGTCCGCGAGCGAGCGGTATTCGCCGGGACGCAGCACGGCGCAACGCCCGCTGAACTCGGCGTCTTCGCAGACCTGCCAATCGCCGTCCCGAATCACCACCGACGATGCGCGGTCGTTGAACCCGACCCAGTCCATGTTGCGCACCACGCGGTCGGTCGTGAACTGCCGTCCGCGGAAGTCGTCGCGCGAATACAACGTCACCTGCGCGGCCGCCGTCGTCGCGACGAGAAGCCCGGCGACGCCCACCGCTTTCTTCATCGACATGCCCATGCGTGTTCCTCCGATTGGACTGGCTTATGCCACGCGGTCCAATGTAGGTGATCGCACGTCGCGCGGCTGTCGGCGGTCCGTCGGACCGCATGTCAGACAGCGCCGGAAACACACGGTAAAAAGGACCCGACGAGCGGCGGTCAGCCGAGCCAGGCCGCGCCGCGCACGCCGCTCGAGTCGCCGTGCGCATGACGCACGAGCCGCGTCTCGACGCGGTCGCTGAACACCCAGGCTGTCCAGAGGCGCGGCACGGATTCATACCAGCGCCCGACGTTCGACAGGCCGCCGCCGAGCACGATCACGTCGGGATCGACGATATTGACCACGTGGGCGAGCGCGCGCGCGAGGCGCTCCTCGTAGCGCGCAAGCGTCGCCTCGCAACCGGCGTCGCCACGCGCGGCGCCCGCCACGATCGCGTGCGTCGAGGCCGCCGTCCCGCCATGCGCGTGGCAATCGCGCAGCATGCCGGGACCCGACAGCCACGTTTCGATGCATCCGTGGTGGCCGCAAAAACACGCCGGTCCGGGATGCTCGTCGTCGCGCGGCCACGGCAACGGGTTGTGTCCCCACTCGCCGGCGATTGCATTACGACCGTCGATGAGCCGGCGATGGTGCACGAGTCCGCCGCCGACGCCCGTGCCGAGGATCACCCCGAAGACGAGGTCATTGTCGCGCGCTGCGCCGTCCGTCGCTTCCGACAGCGTGAAGCAGTTGGCGTCGTTGGCCAGCGCAACCGGCCGCTTCAGCCGCCGCTCGAGGTCGCGTTTGAGCGGCATGCCGTTCAGGCACACCGAGTTCGAGCCGCGCAACAGCCCCGTGACGCGGGAGAGCGAGCCGGGCGTGCCGATGCCCACGTGTGCCGTTCCGGGCGGGATGCCGCAATGCGCTTCGGCTTCGTCGACCAGACGTCCGACGAGGTCGACGATCGCGCGGTAATCGCCGCGCGGCGTCGATTCGCGCCGGCGCAGGCGCGCGGCACCCTGCGCATCGAGCACGATGACTTCCGTCTTCGTGCCGCCGAGGTCGACGCCGATCCGCGACGTGCCCACCGCGATGCCGGTACCCGACGGCGACCCGCCGGCCGTCACGATGCGACGCCGCGGCGGCGCGGCCGTCTTGCGCGACTGCACGGCGGCGCGCCCTGCGTTGACGGCGCGCACGGCATGCGGAATATTACCGGCTCGCCGCGAGGCGCCGAAGCGGCGCAGCGGCCTCGCGCAGGGGAGCGCCGACGGATGAGCGAATCGTGAGCCTGGACATCGACACGCGCGTCGCGTTCGCCGTACGGCTCGCGCGCGAGGCCGGCGCGCTCGCGCTCTCCTATTTCCATCGGGACCTCGACTACACGCCCGAATCGAAGGGCGATCCGCAGGACTGGGTGAGCGTCGCCGACCGGTCGGTCGAGGCGCTGTGCCGCGAGCGCCTCGCCGCCGCGTTTCCCGAGGATACGGTCTTCGGCGAGGAAGGCGGCGGCACGCTCGGGCGGCACGCATGGATCATCGATCCGATCGACGGCACGATCAACTTCGTGCACGGCGTGCGCTACTGGTGCATCTCGATCGTGTTCGTTGCGGAAGGCGTGCGCAGGATCGGCGTCGTGTACGACCCCCCGCACGACGAGCTCTTCCTCGCCACCGCGGGCAGCGGCGCCTCCCTGAACGGCGCGCCGTTGCGCGTCTCCGCGTGCACGTCGCTCGACCGGGCGCTCGTCCTGCTGGGCTACGTGTACCGGCACGATCTCGACGCGCATCTCGCGTTGCGCCGCAAGCTCCTGCAAGGCGGCGCGGAGGTCAAGGACCACGGCAGCGGCGCGTTGATGCTCGCACACGTCGCGGCCGGCCGCGTCGACGCCTACCTCGAGCCGCACATGCATCCGTGGGATGCGAGCGCCGGGTTGCTGCTCGTCGAGGAAGCCGGCGGTCGCGTGCTGCCGTATCCGGGCGCACGCGACTTGCGCGAGGGCGGCGCGGTACTCGCGAGCGCGCCGGCGCTCTACGAGCGGCTGAGGGCGGAAACGCAGTGGTGAATCAGCGCACCTGCAGGCGGCCGCTGTACCAGAACTCCTGAAGCCGCACCAGGTCGCGGCGTACCGCCGGCGGGAACCCGGCCCGGCCACCGCGCCGATCGCCGAGCAGTTCCTCGAACAACTGCGGCGCGCCGCGGTGATCGTTCCACTGCGCGACGATGAGATTGACGATGCGCGGGAACTGCGATGCGAGCGCGCACGGCGCCACCTCCTGCGGTAGCGCATCGAACCATTTTTCGCTTTGCGGCAGCAGGTAGTCGGCCGGCCTCGCCTTGCGCACGCTGGACCAGTCGGTCGTCGACGCCGGCATCGCCGGTGCGCGCGGCGCCAGCGACGCGCGCTGCGGCGACACGGGCTGCACGACGTCGTTCAGCTCGCTCCACCCTTGTCTGCGGCCGTAGATCGACACGTCGAATCCTCCTGCGCGGTTCGTCCGGGGCGGGCCATACCCAGCCGGACCCCGTGCGTAGCATGCCATGCGCGAACGCCCCACTTCAATAGGCACGGGGTCGGATTGTCGTGCACACGTGGCGCGCAAGGCCCCGGCGCCACAGCGCCGGCTAGGGCAACGAGCAGAACACCGGACCCTCGACGATCCACCCCTCGCTCAGCATCGCGCCGATCTCGCTGTGGCTCGTCAGGTAGCGATGGTTGGCCTCGCCGCCCTTCCCGTTGTTGTACATCCGGACGACCGGCACCCGGTCCGGCAGGCACGCGCCGATGGCATTGGGCGCATCGACGGCGAAAACGAGGCCCTCGAAGATCCACAAGGGGTTCCGCTTGACGATGTCGCACTCGTTTTGCAGGATCGTGAAGAAGTGCGTGTTCGGCCCGACGCCCGGCACGCCGAAGAAGCGGCACGCCTGCACGCCCTGCGCGCTGCCCGGCGCGTACACCTTGAAGACATAGCCGGTTCGCTGCCAGCCCGGGATCTGCTGGGAGTCGAGGACCTCGACCTCGTGCGGATCGGCCGTCACGAAATAGTGATCGAGCGCGGGGTTGTAATACTCGATCGCCCATTGCTGTCCGGGTGCCGGCGGCAGCGGCTGCGCGCGATCGAGCAGCAGCACGTCGTCGCCACCGCCCGCAACCCGGGTCATCCGGGCGCTCGTCGCGCGGGCGAGCGGCTGGTCGTCGGCGTACGCATCGAGGAAGGTCAGCGACCACGTGAAGATGTCGTTCGACGACGCCACGTCGAAGCCGTGGCGCACGCCCGCGAGTACCACGAACTGGCGCACGCCGGGGAGCTGAACCATGCCCTGCGCGGTCTCCTCGGCGGGGGCGGTGCGGTCCTCGCTCCCCGAGATCGCGAGATACGGCAGATCGACGCCCTGCAGCCCGCGCTCGTCGCGGCCGAACGCCGGAAAGACCGGCTGACCGAAGTACGGAACGTAACCGACCGCGGCCTTCAACCGCGTGTCGTTGATGATCGACTTCGACGACAGGCCGATCGACACGGTGAGCTGCGCCCCGCGCATCAGCAGCAGCGACTCGCCGCCCTGGCTCGCGCCGAAGCCGCCGATGCGGCTCGCGTCGGTGCGCGCCGCGAAGTTCGGATCGGCGAGCATCGCGTCCAGCGCCCCGTGGAGGCCGAGCGGCCGGATCGCCTGCATCGCGGTGAAGTTGTCGAAGTTGCGAATTGCCTGGATCAGTTCGTCGAGCGTGCTGATCCGCGCGTCGGCGAAGCGGTCGTCGCCCGCGAAAGGCGCGACGACGACATAGCCGTGGCTGGCGAAGAGCTTGAGCGCATCGATGTAATCGCTCGAGATCGGGCTGCCGCCGAAGCCATGCGAGAACAGCAGGATTGGATAGCGCGCGCGCTCGCCCGAGAAGATGGGTGGCTGCGCGCCGCGCTGCATGTGCGGCACGCTCTTGCCGTTGGGCAGCACGTAGTCGGCATAGCCGTTCTGCGCCGATGTCGGATAGCAGACGAGCGCCAGCATCGGCAACGTGCGATTGCGAAAGTCGCCGAACAATTCCCCGTCGTCGGCGGTGGTGACGCCGTACACGAACGCATGCGCAGGGTCGACGATGAGGTCGGTGATGTACCCGCTGCCGCCGCTGCCGCGCCCTTCCCAATACGCCTGGGCGTCGCTGCCCGGCGCGACGCGCGAGAAGTCCTGCTCGACGTTGCTGCAGCCTACGGGATAGGCACCCGGCGCGATCGGCTGGACGATGCCCAGGACGTCGTCGTACGTCTGCGCTCGAAGTCCGGCGGCAACGAGCAGCCCGACGGCGAGAACCGCTAGGCGGCGGAGGATGGCGATCATGCAGCGGCGTGGAGTCGCGGGGGGCGCGCATCCGTAGACGCGCAAAGCCGCGTCACGGTTCCCGCCGGAAGCTGGGATCAGACTCGAGACTCGAGATTGGGGTCTGCGCCCGCAGTCCTGCGTTCAGAACTGATCGGCCTCGAGTGCGAGAACGCTCGGGCCTCCCGTCACGACCGCCTGCGCGTACGCGTCGGCCAGCGGCAAGAGGCTCTCCGCGTAGTAATGCGCGGTCGCGATCTTCGCCCGTAGAAACGACGAATCGCCCTCCCCGCTCGCGAGCCGCTCGGCCGCGAGGCTCGCCGCGCGCGCCATCTGCCAGCCGCCCGCGACCGTGCCCCACAGCATCAGGTACGGCACCGATCCGGCGAGCGCGGCGCGCGGCTGCGCCGAATAGTTCGCGAGCATCCACCCGATCGCATTCTGCAGTGCGGCGGTTGCCGCCGCGAGCCGCAGGCCGATGGCGTTGAGCGCCGGATCGGTGTGGGACGCGAGGCGTGCCGCGACCTTGTCGATCTCGGCCGCGACGCGGTTCGCGGTTTCGCCGCCGTCGCGCGCCGTCTTGCGCCCGACGAGGTCGTTCGCCTGAATGCCGGTCGTGCCCTCGTAGATCGTGATGATGCGCACGTCGCGGTAGTACTGCGCCGCCCCGGTCTCCTCGATGAAGCCCATTCCGCCGTGCACCTGCACGCCGAGGGACGCGACGTCCTGCGCGGTCTCCGTGCACCAACCCTTCACGATCGGGATCATCAGGTCGACGAACGCCTGGTGCTTGCGGCGCCCGGCCGCGTCGGGCGCGTGGCGCGCATGGTCGATCGCCGCGGCGGTGACGTAACCGAGCGCACGCATGGCCTCGGTGCAAGCGCGCATCGTCATCAGCATCCGGCGAATGTCGGGATGCTCGATGATCGGTCCCGCCTTCGCCGACGGGTCGAGGCCGACCGGGCGGCCCTGCACGCGCTCGCGCGCGTAGGCCACGGCGCGCTGGTACGCGCGCTCGGACAAGCCGACGCCCTCCATGCCCACCGAAAAGCGCGCCTGGTTCATCATGACGAACATGTACTCGAGTCCGCGGTTCTCCTCGCCCACGAGGTAGCCCGTCGCCCCGCCGTGGTCGCCGTAGGCGAGCACCGCCGTCGGGCTCGCGTGGATGCCGAGCTTGTGCTCGAGCGAGACGCACTGCACGTCGTTGCGTGCGCCGAGCGAGCCGTCGTCGTTGACCAGGAACTTCGGCACGAGGAACAGCGAGATTCCCTTCACGCCCTCGGGCGCATCGGGCGTGCGCGCCAGCACGAGGTGGACGATGTTCTCGGTGTAATCGTGCTCGCCGTAGGTGATGAAGATCTTCTGGCCGTAGAGCTTGTACGTGCCGTCCGCCTGCGGCACCGCGCGCGTGCGCACGGCGGCGAGATCGCTGCCCGCCTGCGGCTCGGTGAGATTCATCGTGCCGGTCCACGTCCCGGCGACCATGTTCGGCAGGTAGCGCGCCTTGAGCTCGGTCGATCCGCAAAGCTCGATCGCGTCGATCGCGCCCTGCGTAAGCAGCGGGCAGAGGTCGAACGCCATGTTCGACGAATGCCACATCTCCTCGACGGCGGCGGCGACGAGCTGCGGCAGGTTCTGCCCGCCATGCTCGGCCGGCTTGTTGAGGCCGTTCCACCCGTTCTCGACGAAGCGCAGGTACGCGTCCTTGAAGCCTTCCGGCGTCTTCACGCTGCCGTCGGGCAACCGCTTCGCGCCCTCGCGATCGCCCGAGGCGTTGAGCGGATCGAGCACGTCGCTTGCGAACTTGCTCGCCTCCTCGAGGATCGCGGATACCGTGTCGGGCGTCGCGTCCTGGTACCCGGGAAGGGCGGCGACTTCGGCGAGACCGGCCAGCCCGGTCATCACGAAGGTCATGTCGGCGAGGGGCGCGCGATAGGTGCTCATGGGAACCGCCGGAGGCATCGGGTGCGAAGGCGATAGCGTAACCGATTCCGTGCGTCCAGCCGGATCATCGTTGCGTCGAGTTCGTCAGGACACGAAACGGCGGCGTCTCGCCCTCCCGGCCCTCGCCCGCATAGACGGTCAGGTGCGGATACGGAATCTCGATGCCGTGCGCGTCGAAGGCCTGCTTCAGCCGGCGCAGGAACTCGCGGCGGACATCCCATTGCGCGAGCGGCATCACCTTGAAGCGGCAGCGCAGCACGACGGCGGAATCGTCCAGCCGCTCGACGCCGGCGATCTCGAGATCGCCGAGGATGCGCTTTCCGAACGCGTCGTCCGCGCGCATCGCCTGGCCGACCTCGCGCATCACGGCCAACGCCTCGTCGACGTCCACGCGGTATGCGACGCCGACGTCCATCACGGCGAACGCGAAGCCGCGGCTCATGTTCGTCACCGTCGTGATCAGGCTGTTGGGAATGTAGTGGACGTTGCCGTCGTAGTCGCGCAGGCGCACGAAGCGCAGCGTCACGTCCTCGACGAGCCCCGACTTCTCCGCGATCCTGACGACGTCGCCGGTGGTGAGCTGATTCTCGAGCAGGATGAAGAAGCCGGTGAAATAGTCCTTGACGAGGCTCTGCGCGCCGAAGCCCACCGCGAGGCCGACGACGCCCGCAGCGCCGAGGATCGGCGCCACCGACACGCCGAGCTCGCTCAGGATCAGCACGCCGGCGATCAGCGTGACGATCACCCCCGCGATGTAGCGCAGCACGCGCGCGATGGTCTGCGCGCGCCGTACCTGCTCCGGATCGACGAAACGGCTCGTCACGCGCGTGCGAAACAGCCGGATCGCGCGATTCGTCACGGCGACGACGATCCACGCGACGATGCCGATCGCGAGCACGCGCAGGCCCACGATCGCGGGGCCGCTCAGGCGCGTGATGCCGATCTCCTCGAGCCGACTCAGCAGTTGCTCCACCTCTTCTCCTTCGTTCGCGTTGCGTTCTTCCTCGCGCCCTGCCCGGCCGCGTACGCGCGCGCCGGCGCGCCCTGACCTGGAGCCGCCCGCGCCGAATAGTGCAACAGCGCGCCCGGAAACGCGTTCAATGCGCGGGCGAGCGGCAGCGCAGGCGCAGCGAGCGCGAATGCCTCTCCGGTCAGCACGTTCGCGAGCTCCGCACCGCTTGGCAGAGACGGGATCTGCACGGTCGTGTCGCCCCATGCCTCGCCGATCGGCAGGTCCCCGACCGCCACGAGCGAGGCGAAGAGGCGCCCCGCAATCAGCACGAGACCCTCTTCCGCAGTGGTGCGCGCAAACGCGACGACGTGGCCGGCGTGCGCGCCCGTTGCATCGAGGCGACGATAATCGCCGTCGGCGAACACCTCGGGATGCTCGCGCCGCAACGCCAGCGCACGCGCGACGACCCACAGCTTGGCCCGCCCGTCATACGGCGATGCGAACAGGCCGCGCGCGTCTTCGGGATGCGCGGGCCTGCCGGCGACCGAGGCGAGCGCCGCGCGCCGCAGGGCGTAATCGACCGGCCGGCGGTTGTCCGGGTCGACGAGCGACCACTCGAGCATCTCGGTGCCCTGATAGACATCCGGGACGCCGGGCGAGGCGAGCTTCAGGAGCGTCATCGACAGGCTGTTCAGCATGCCATACCAGGCGAACGTCGCGCAGTGCACGCGCAGCTCCTCGAGGAAAGGGTTGGCCGGCGACGGGCGCAGCAGCGCCTCGACGAAGGCGCTCAGCGCCCCCTCGTACGCCGCGTTCGCGACGAGCCAGCTCGTGTGCACCTTGGCCTCGCGCGCGGCCTTGATCATGTAGCGCTCGATGCGCGCACGATACGCGTCGAGCGCGGCCGCGTCGGAAGCGCCGGGAGGAAACGTGCCGACCAGCGTCTGGTAGAGCAGGTACTCGTCGTTGCGCGACGGCGCGGACTGGCCGTCGACCTCGCGCTTGCGTCCCCGATGCATGCGGCTCCATCGCCGAACCAGGGCCCGCCAGCCGGCCGGCACCTCCGAAATCACGTCGATGCGCGCCCGCACGTCCTCCGATCGCTTGTTGTCGTGCGTCGACGTCGCGAGCATCGTGTGCGGCCACGCGCGCGCGCGGTCGGCGCTCGCGCCGTGGAACGCGCGCACGGTCATGCCGAACTGCTCGGGATCTCCGCCCACCTCGTTCAGCGCGACGAGCCGGTTGAACCGGTAGAAGGCCGTGTCCTCGACGCCCTTCGCCGCCACCGGTGCGCTGAACTGCTGGAAGCGCATCGCGAAGACGCGATACGCCTGGACGGCGTCCCGCGGCGCGTGATCGGGCGGCGCACCGAGCAGAAGCGCGTGCAGGAAATCGTAGATCCGCGCCTCGCTCGCGCGATCGCGGCTTCGAGCGCGCGCGACGGCCCAGTCGATATAGCGCCGATCCTGCGCCGACGCACCGCCGACGTCGACGTACGTGCGGTAGACGGGAAAGTGCGCGACGATCTCCTTGATCGCCTCCCGCAGCGCGTTGAACGTGAAGTCGCGCGTGCCGCGATCGGCGCGCGCGATGCGCAGCGCGCGCAGCGTGAGCACGGTGAGCTCCGAGGCCAGCGCGCGCTCCATCATGAGCCGCCTCCCGCCATACGCGGCCTGCTCGAACGTCTGCGCCTCGCCGCCGACGAACGCGCGCCACGCGCGGTCGAGGCGGGCCCTGGCCCGAGGGTCGACGAACAGCCCGTTCACCAGGTTCGCGAAGCGATACCCGGTCGTCCCGTGGACCGGCCAGGCCTCGGGGAGCCGCTCGTGCGGCGCGGCGATCTTCTCGATCACCACGTAGATGCCCGGCGCGTCGGCGTGGCCGCCCTCGCGATGCGCCACGTGCTCGCGATAACGCCGTTGCAGGTCGGCGAAGTAGCGGGCCGGATCGAACAGTCCATCCGGATGATCGATGCGCAACCCACCGACGTCGCCCCGGGCGGCGAGTTCGAGGATGAACGCATGCGTCGCCTCGAGGACTGCCGGGTCCTCCATGCGCAGCGCCGCCAGCTCGTTCACGTCGAAGAAGCGCCGATAGTTGATCTCGTCCGAGGCGACGCGCCAGTACGCGAGGCGATACGCCTGCGCCTCGAGCAGCCCGTGCAGCTCGTCGCGGCTCGACGTCGCGTCCGCCTCGCCGTTGATGCGCCTCACGGCGTGCGTCAGCGCCTTCGCGACCGACGGGCTGGCCGCCACGTGCTCGGCCAGCGCGCGCTTGAGCTCGCCGGTGGCGCGGCGCCGCTCGAGGATCCGCTCGGGCGCGCTCTCGTCGCGGCTCGGCAGCGCGCCGAACGCGGAAGCGAGCCGCGCGAGCGTGAGCGCGCCTTCGGCGTCGCTCCCCGCCCGGGCGTCGCGCAGCGCGTCCTCCAGGATCGGCGCGTAGGTGGACGGATCGAGCGGGAAGCGGTGCCCGAAATAGCGCACCGCCAACTCGCCGCTCGCCGGCTCGAAACCGAGCACCAGCTCGGCGCGCGCGAGCACGGCGCCGTACGGCTCGCCGAGCACCGGAACCAGCACCTTGCCGGCGAGGTCCGGATCGTAGGGCGACCAGTCGATGTCGAAATACGGCGCGTACGCGGACGAAGGCCCGTTCTCCAGCACGTCCATCCACCAGGCGTTGTCCTCGCCCATGATCGCCATGTGGTTCGGCACGACGTCGCACAGATGACGCATGCCGTGGCGCGACAGCGCCTCCACCATGCGCGTGAAATCCTCCATGCTGCCGATCTCGGGATTGAGCATCCGATGGTCGACGATGTCGTAGCCGTGGAGGCTTCCCGGCCGCGCGCGAAGGTACGGCGAGCAATAGAGATGGCTGATGCCGAGTGCGGCGAGGTAAGGCACGAGCGCGGTCACGTCGGCGAACGTGAAATCGCGGTGGAGCTGCACGCGATACGTCGCGCGCGGAATGGCGTCCGGCGGAAGCGGGACGGTCGGCGTGCGGGCGAACGTCATGTGCCGTCGCGCGGACGCTCGCGCGCGAGGCGGGCAGCAAGCGTGAAGAAGCGTTCGTCCGCGTCCTGGTCCTCCAGCGCAACGGGGAACTTGTGCCGCCAGTTCGGGTGCTCGGTCGTCGCGCCGGGCAGATTCGCCTGCACGCGCATGCCGAAGACGTCCTCCGGCTGCACGACGAAAAGCGCCGAGGGCGTGCGGGCGAGGTAGACCTGCAGCGCGGCCGCGAGCCCCGGCGTCAGCACGGGGACCGATGCCGGATCCTGGGACGTGTCCTCGGGCAGCAGGCCTTCCTTCGCCAGCGCGTCGAGAAGCCGGCCGCGCTCCCGCACCCGGTTCGCCAACGCCGCGTCGACGCGCGCGCCATCGTCACGTTGCACCTGCGCCGCGCGAAGCCGAATGTCGGCGCCTTCCCACCAGCCGGCGAGCGTGGGCAGGTCGTGCGTGCTCGCGATCGCGAGCGCCGGCTCGGGGTATGCGGCCGGGGACACGAAGTCGCCGGTCGCATCGCGCTCGAACAGCAGCACCCGATAGCTGAAGATGTCGTTCTCCGCCATCGCATGGCGCACCTCGTCGGGAACGGTGCCGAGGTCCTCGCCGATGACGAGGCAGCGGTGGCGCTCGCTTTCGAGCGCGAGGAGGCCCAGCAGGTCGTCGAACGGATAGCGGACGTACGCGCCTTCTGCCGCGCGCGCACCGCTCGGCACCCAGTACAGGCGCGCGAGGCCCATCACGTGGTCGATCCGCAGCGCGCCCGCGTCCTGCATCGCGGTACGCAGCATCGCGACGAAGGTCGCATAGCCGGTGTCGCGAAGGCGCTCGGGGATGGCCGGCGGGAGCCCCCAGTCCTGCCCTCCGTGGTTGAATTCGTCCGGCGGCGCACCCGCGCTCGCGGCCATCGCGTACACGTCCTGCGCGGCCCAGGCATCGGCGCCGCCGCGCGCAATGGACACCGCGAGGTCCGTATACAGTCCGATGCGCAGTCCGCATTCGGCGGCGCGCCCGGCGACATGCGCGCGCTGCCGCGCGCACTGCCATTGCAACCACGCGAAGAAGTCGACGTGCGCCGCGTGCCGCGCGGCGAACGCCGCAACCTCGGGCGCCGCCGGATCGCGATACGCGGCGGGCCACGCGGTCCATCCCCACGCGCTCCGATCGCGCGCGTAGAAGTCGGCCTGGAGTGCGTCGAACAGCGCCTGCCGGTGCAGCGCCTCGCCGCCGGCACGCTTGAATTCCGCGAACGCACGGCCGGCCGGCGACGACGCCGCGTCGGCCCATGCCTGCGCGTGGAGGAGCCGCAGAACCGGCAGCTTGGCGCGCGCAACGCCGGCGTAATCGACGAGCGGTGCCGCGCGCAGCGCGCTTAGCGCCGACTGGAATGCGGCGGAGGCGACGTGCTCGCGCGCCGCGGTGCAGCGCGCGAACTCGGGGATCGCCTCGACGTCCAGGTAAAGGACGTTGACGAACCCGCGGCTCGACGGGCTGTAGGGGCTCGCATGCTCCGGGTCGTGCGGGAACAGCGCGTGCAACGGGTTCACGCCGACGATGTCGGCGCCGACGGCGCCCCAGCGCTCGACGATGCCGGCGAGGTCGGTGAAATCGCCGATGCCCCAGTTCCGCGCGGAGCGCACGCCGTAGAGTTGCACGGCCGTGCCCCACGCACGGCGGCCCTGCCGCAACGACGGCGGCCGATAACACGCGGCGGGCGCGACGGCGAGCGTGGCCCTTGCGACGCAGGCGTCGCCTGCGACGATCTCGAGCGCGTGATAGCCGCAGGGTAGCGCTTCGTCGAGCGCCAGGTCGAAGGCGACGCAGCGCCGGCCGTCGCAGTCCACGCCCTCCTCGCCGCTCGCCTGCGGCGCAGCCGCACGTACGGTCTCGGCCCCCATTTCGCGTCCGAGGCGCAGTGTCAGCGGACGCGCGGCGAGTTCGGCGGGAAGGCGCACGCGCACCTGCCAGGGCCGAGCGTGGGTGCGCACGACGATCAGCGGGTCGATGCGACGCTTCCATTGCGCCCGCACGCATTGCGCGAGCGCCTGCGCGTTGCGCGCGTCGTCGCCGGCATCGACTCCCATCGCGGACAGAACCGCCGCAAGCGTCGCGGCCGGCGCCTGTCGCAGCTCGCCCCGGATGTCGTGGTAAGCGAGCGCGATGCCGTGCGCCTGCGCGAGCCGCCGCAGCGATTCGCTCGCCGGATCGCTCACTGCCGCGAGACCTTTTGCAGCAGAACGAGCGAGCGCTCCTTGAGTTCGTAGACGCCGTCGCCCTGGAACGTGCCTTCGGGCACCAGGCCGTCGTCGCGCGCGGTGTCGATCAGCACGAGCCAGCCGTTGCCCTGGAACGCAGGCAGCGTGAAGGGGATGGGGCCATCGTGCGCATTGAAGAGCAGGACGAAGTCGTCGTCGGTGACGCGCCGCCCGCGCGCATCGACCTCGTCGAGTCCGTCACCGGCGAAATAGACGCCGAGGCAGCGCGCGAAATCGTGGTTCCACTCCTCGTCGTTCATCTCGTTGCCGTCCGGCTTGAGCCAGATGATGTCCTTCACGCCGGTGCCGCGGAGCAGCCGCCCCTGGAAGAAATGCCGCCGGCGAAACGCCGGGTGCAACCGGCGCATCTTGCTTACGCGCTCGACGAACGCAAGCAGCCGAGCGCGCGCCTCGTCCACGTTCCAGTCGACCCACGAGAGCGGATTGTCCTGGCAATACGCGTTGTTGTTCCCCTGCTGCGTGCGACCGATCTCGTCGCCGGCCGTCAGCATCGGGATGCCCTGCGACAAGAGCAGCGTCGCGAGCATGTTGCGCGATTGCCGTTCGCGGAGCGCAAGGATCGCCGGATCGTCGGTCGGGCCCTCGACGCCGCAGTTCCAGGAAATGTTGTTGTCGTGCCCGTCGCGGTTGTCCTCGAGATTGGCCTCGTTGTGCTTGCCGTCGTAGGACACCAGGTCGCGCAGCGTGAACCCGTCGTGCGCGGTGATGAAGTTGATGCTCGCGTAGGGCGAGCGGCCGCTTCGCCCATAGAGGTCGGACGATCCGGTGAGGCGCCGGGCAAACTCGCCGATGATCCCGCCGTCGCCGCGCCAGTACGCGCGCATCGTGTCCCGGAACTTGTCGTTCCATTCGGCCCAGCCGGGCGGGAAATTGCCGACCTGGTAGCCGCCCTCGCCCAGGTCCCACGGCTCGGCGATCAGCTTCACGCGCGACAGCACGGGATCCTGGCGCAGGATGTCGAAGAACGCGCCGAGCCGGTCGACCTCGTGCAGCTCGCGCGCGAGGGCGGAGGCGAGGTCGAAGCGGAAGCCGTCGACGTGCATGTCCGTCACCCAGTAGCGCAGCGAGTCCATGATGAGCTGCAGCACGCGCGGGTGCTGCATGTCGAGCGTGTTGCCGCAGCCCGTGTAATCCATGTAGTGGCGCGGGTCGTCGGTGAGGCGGTAGTACGAACGGTTGTCCATGCCGCGGAAGCACAGCGTCGGCCCGAGCTCGTTGCCCTCGGCGGTGTGGTTGTAGACGACGTCGAGGATCACCTCGAGGCCCGCCGAGTGCAGCGTCTTCACCATCGTCTTGAACTCGTTCACCTTGCCCGACGCCGAGTAGCGGCTGTCGGGCGCGAAATAGCCGATCGTGTTGTAGCCCCAGTAATTGCGCAGGCCCTTCTCGACGAGGTAGCGGTCGTCGACGAAGTAGTGCACGGGCAGGAGCTCGACCGTCGTCACGCCGAGCCTTCGCAGGTAATCGATGACCGGCGCCGTCGCAAGGCCCGCATAGGTGCCGCGCAGCGGGGGCGGAACGTCGGGATGCTGCATCGTGAAGCCGCGCACGTGCAGCTCGTAGATCACCATGTCGTGCCATGGCACGTCCGGCGGCCGGTCGTTGCCCCAGGTGAATGCAGGGTCGATCACCTTGCTCTTCGGCATCGCCCGCGCGCTGTCGCGGCGGTCGAATGAAAGGTCGCGCGCCTTGTGCCCGACGTTGTAACCGAAGAGCGCGTCGCTCCAGCGCAACGTCCCCGCGATGTTGTAGGCATAGGGATCGAGGAGCAGCTTGTGCGGATTGAAGCGCAGGCCCTGGTCGGGCTTGTACGGTCCGTGCACCCGGTAGCCGTAGAGCATGCCCGGGCGCGCCTCGGGCAGGTAGCAGTGGAAGATCTGGTCGGTGCGCTCGACGAGCCGGACACGCTGCAGCTCGCGGCGCCCGGTGGGATCGAAGACGCACAGGTCGACGGCTTCCGCGTGCTCGGAGAAGACGGCGAAATTGACGCCCTCCCCGTCCCAGTGCGCGCCCCGCGGTTGCGGGCGTCCCGGCCACACGGCGGTAAACGGCTTCACGGCGCTCTTCGGCACGCGCGCGACGGTCCCCGGCGGCGCTTCCGCGACGGCCCGCAGAACCCCGGCGGCATGCAGCGCGAGCGCGACGCGCGCGGCAGATTCACAGGACCGACCTGCGGCGGCTCGGCGGCACCTCCGCCTCGTGCCGTTCCTGCCGCGACCAGCGCTCGAGGAGCTCGGCGGCGCGCCGCTGGCCGCCCAATCCGAACGCGAGGGCGAGCGCCAGCGCGATTGCCGCGACGATGATCAGGAACGTCTGCCGGATCACGTCGCCGAGGCCGATCTGGTCGACGGCGATCAGGATGACGAACACCATGATTGCGTAAAACGCGAGCCGCGCCACGAGCCCCGCCTCCCCCACACCCACGTTGCGCAGATAGGCGATGAGCGCCGTGTAGACGAAGCGCGCGAAATACATGCCGAACACCAGAATGACGACGGCGACCATCACGCGCGGCACGTACAGGACGATGCGGCCGACGAGGTCGGTCACGTACGCGAGGTCGAGGCTGTTGAAGGCGACCATCAGCGCTGCCAGGATCACGAGCCAGTAGAACAGGCCGCCGAGCAGGCGGATCGTGTCGATGTCGCTGCCGCCCTGCTGCAGGAAGTGGTCGATGCCGGCCTTTTCGGTGACGACGTTGAAGTTGACGGCGCGCAGCGCCTTGATGATCGCGAAGCGCACGGCCTTGGCGATCAGCCAGCCGACGACGAGGATGAACACGGCGAGGATGAGCCGCGGCAGGAACGCGCCGATCTGGTGCAGCGATTCGCGGATCGGCTCGAACAGCATGTTGACGTTTTCCATGAACCCTCCCATCGACGCTGAGTCGCGCGTGCCGCGCTACCGACCCGCGTGTCAATCGTGCCGCGCGACGATGTCCAGCAGGCCGGCCAGCGGAATGCGCACCCAGTTCGGACGATTGTCGGCCTCGTAGCGAAGCTCGTAAACCGCCTTCTCCAATACGAAGAGCTCGAGCAGGCCGCGCATCTCCGCGCGGGCCCCGGCGAGCCCTTCGATGTGCGCGACGTCGTCGTAGCCGTCGAGGAACGCCGCGGCCGCGTGCGCATGCCAGTCCCGGCCGGCGGGCGCCACCGCCTCGATCGCGTCCGGCCGTTCGGTTCCGAAGCGCAGCAGCGCGGCGTGCATCGCGTAGTCGAACGAGCGCAGCATCCCGGCCACGTCCTTGAGCGGCGACTGCTTCTCGGCGCGCTCCTCCATCGTGCGCGACGGCTCCCCCTCGAAGTCGGTGATCACGAAGTCGTTCTGCACGAGCAACACCTGCCCGAGATGGTAGTCGCCGTGCACGCGCGTCTTCGCACCCGCGCTCGCGTCCTGCGCGTGGGCGTCGATCCGCGCGAGCAGCGCGTCCCGCGCGGCGAGAAGCCGCGCCGCGTCGGCCCGCGCGGCCTCGGGGAGCGCGTCGACGCGACGCGCGAGCCGGTCGAGCGCGTCGCCCGCCTCGCGACGAACGCGAGCCGACCACGCCGCCGCGTCCTGCGCGATCGGCACCGGGTCGAACGCCGGATCACCGCCGGCGCGGGCGAGCGCGGCGTGGAGCTGCGCGGTGCGACGGCCGAGCGTACGCGCGAGCGCGACGTACGCCCCGTGCACGTCCGGTCCGCTCGCGGCCGTGGCGTCGCGCGAGACGTCGTCGAAGAAGCGCTCGAGGTAATTCTGGGTGTAGTCCCAGCCGTTGCCCTGGTTCTGCACGTACCCCTGCACCAGCGCGAGCGTCGCGACGCGGCCGTTGTCCGCGACGTAGTCGATGCTGCCCGCGACGGGCACCACGTGCGGGAACTTCGCCACGTCGGTCAGGTAGCGGCCGATTTCGGCTTCCGGATTGAGCCCGGGCTGCAATCGCCGATACCCCTTCACGAACACGCGCTCGCCGAGCGCGACGACGGTGTTGCTGCTGTGAGCGCCGGGGATCGACAGCGGCAGCGTCGCGAGCGCGTCGCCCACGATGTCGCGAAACGCCGTCGTCGCTCGGAAGTGCAGCGTGCCGCGGTCGGCCTTCACCGTCTCCCCGGCACCCACGGCCGCGACCAGCGCGCGCACGAAACCCTCGTCGCCGAAGGCATCCGCGAGAACGCCGACCTGCGCCTGCTGGCGCGCCTTCGCCACCGTGAAGCTCCCCAGTGCGCGCAGCAGCGGCTCGTCGTGCTCCTCCCACGCGAGCGCGAGCGGCAGGAAATACACCTGCGATTCGCTGCCGCCGGCGTCGACGTGCACGATCGTGACGAGCCAGCTGCGATCGTGCGGCGTCCACTCGACGTGATCGGCGATCTCGACGCGGCGCACGCGCTCGCCCTTGGCGGCGTACCACCGGCGGCCCGCGACGAACGCCGGCAGCGCCTCGCGCTCCAGCTGGTTTCGTACGCGCTCGGACATCGCGATGCGCCACGGCACGACGCGGTCGCGAAAGAGGCTCGCGAAGCCGTCGAACAGCACGAGCACCGGGAGCTCGTCCCGCGGCACCTGCTCCTCGCGCCCCGCCGGGTGCTGGTCGGGCGCAGCGAGCCGAAACCACAGGAACGCGTGCGCCGACAGCGTCAGGAGATAGGGCAGCTCGCCGATCGGCGGGAACGCCGTGCGACCCATGAGCTCGATCGGAATCCGGCCCTTGTAGCGCCCGAGGTCGAGCTCGACCGGTTGCGCCGAGCGCGCGAGATTCGCCACACAAAGGATGGTCTCGTCGCCGTATTCGCGCAGGTACGCGAGGATCTTGCGATTCGCCGGGCGGAGGAACGCGAGCGAGCCGCGGCCGAACGCGGCGAAGCCCTTGCGGACGGCGAGCAGCCGGCGCATCCAATTGAGGAGCGACGCCGGTGCCCGGCTTTGCGCCTCGACGTTGACCGCCTCGTAGCCGTAGATCGGGTCCATGATCGGCTGCAGGTACAGCCGTTGCGGGTCGGCGCGCGAAAACCCGCCGTTGCGCTCGGGGCGCCACTGCATGGGCGTGCGCACGCCGTCGCGATCGCCGAGGTAGATGTTGTCGCCCATGCCGATCTCGTCGCCGTAGTACAGGATCGGCGACCCGGGCATCGACATCAGCAGGCTGTTCATCAGCTTGATGCGCCCGATGTCGTTCTCGAGCAGCGGCGCGAGGCGGCGCCGGATGCCGAGATTGATGCGCGCGCGCCGGTCGGCGGCGTACATGTTGTACATGTAATCCCGCTCGCGGCTCGTCACCATCTCCAGCGTGAGCTCGTCGTGGTTGCGCAGGAAGATCGCCCATTGGCAGGAGGCCGGAATGTCCGGCGTCTGCGCCATGATCTCGGTGATCGGATGGCGCTCCTCCTGCGCGATCGCCATGTACATGCGCGGCATCAGCGGGAAGTGGTAGGCCATGTGGCACTCGTCGCCGTCGCCGAAGTACTCGCGCAGGAGGAGCGCCATCCGATCACCGAGATCATGGAACAGACGCCGGACATCCCGGACAACTGCCAATGGGCGATCTTCCTGCGCAACCACGACGAGCTCACGCTCGAGATGGTGACCGGCCGCGAGCGCGACTACATGTACAGGATGTACGCCGCCGACGCGCAGGCGCGCATCAACCTCGGCATCCGCAGGCGCCTCGCGCCGCTGATGGACAACGACCTCGAGCGGATCAGTCGTGACAGGTAACAAGTTCTCCCTTGCTGTCGTCCATATTCAACTTGTGAACACACCAGCGGCT
>JBLMWW010000222.1:0-3285 GCA_050257435.1 Rudaea sp. | reverse complement strand
CGGCATATTCGTCGACGACATGGACGACGCGGTGGAGAGAACGCCTGGCCACCGTGTCGACCGGTCCCGAGGCCCACAACGTTCGCCAGGCTACTTCTTGGTCTTGGCCGCCGGCGTCACGTCGACGGCCACGGCCTCCGTGTAGCGCGCCTCGATCTGATCGCCTTTCGCGATCAGCTTGAGCTGCTCGGGATCCTCGACGTTGAGCTCTACGGTCCGCTTGGGACCGCGCACGGTGACGATATGGGTCGCCTGGTCGATGTCGATCACGTCGCCGACGACCGTGATCTGGCGACCGGCGGCGGCGCCCGGTGTTTCGCCCGGCTTCGCGGAAACCACGGCCGCCTCCTCCGTGCGCTCCACCTTCTTGCCGCCGCCCTTCTTGAGCTCGAGGACGATGGCCTGGACGTATCGCACGTCGACGCTGTCGCCGACCTTCAATTGCGCGAAGTTCTTGACTTCGGGCCCCGCCTCGACGGTGACCTGGTTGCCGCGCGGGCCCTTCAACGTGATCTCGCGCGTCTTGGCATCGATGGCGGTGATCTTCGCCGTGACCTCGATCGTCCGGGCCGCGCCCGCCATGCCAGGCGCCTTGCCGGCCACGACGGACTCGGTCTGCGCGGCCGCCGGCAGCGCGAGCACGGCGGCGAAGAGCGATGCTGCAACGTAGTTCCACTTGCTCATTCTTCTATCTCCAGTCGGGTCGGAAAGAGTCTGCACGTTCACTTGGCGGGCACCGGCGTCCACTCGGGACCCGGGTCGAAGCGCGTCATGGCGCGAGCCTTTTTCGCGGTATCGGGTCCGAGATCGCGCTGATAGACGACGCCGTCGTGGTCGACGATAAAGGTCATGACGCCGGAGTTGCCATACCGCGCGGGATACGCCACGGCCGCGAACCCGCCGATCATCCGGCCCTTCACCACGTAGTCGAGCGCACCGCCCTTCGCATGCGAGCCCTGCCCGGTGAGCATGCGGAAGTAGTAGCCGTGGTAGGCGCGGGGCTGCGAGGGCTTCTTCGCCTGGTAGCCCTCGGCCGTTGCGCGCCTCACCAACGGACCGAGGGGGCTCTCCGGTTCGCCCGCCTTCGTCGGCCAATACAAGCCGTCCTGCTTGCCGGGACTGCTCGCGAACTTCTTCGCGTACTGAGCCACGCCGTCACGCGTGTGGCTGCCCAGCGCGTATTCGCGCTGCGCGTCGACGATCGCCAGCATCACGTTGATCACCGCGAGCTCGTTCTGGCCGATGCGGCGCGCGAGCAGCTCGTCCTTCCCCGCCGCGGTGTCGAAGCGCCAGCCGTCACCGGACTTCACCAGCGGAAACGCGAACGGCCAGTCGTCCGGTCCGACCGTCAACGCGGCGCGTGCCTCGCCCTCCGGCGCGATCGCGTGCTTCTGTTCGAACGCGGAGACGAAGTGCTCGGCCGCCGCGCGATCGGCAACGGCGTCGCCGGACGTGATCCATTTATCCGACCCCGAGCCGAGAATCGCGACGATGGCCGGCCGGTCGTGCGCCTTGACCGCGCCGACGAGCGCATTCACCGCGTCCTCGGGCGAGGCGAACGCACGCTGCGGCGCCGCGGCAGCGGCCGCCGAGGCCAGGCACATCGCGCAAAGCCACAGCACCGCACCACGCAGCCAGCCTGCGAAGACGCGTTTGCGCACGTGGAGATTCATGGTCATGAACGTGCTCCGCACTCGATTCCGTTGCATGTCTTGCCCAAAGGGTTTCATCGCCGGCCTCCCCCACGCCCGCCGCCGCCGCCGCGCGGAGCGCCGCCGCCGCCCGCGCGGGCGCCGCCACCACTCATGCCGCTGCTTGCACGGGCCCCGCTGCTCGACCGCGCGCTGTTCATGCTCGACGCCCCGCGGCTGCTGTAGTCGCGCGTCTGGGCGCGTGAGCCCGTGTCGAATGCGGAGGAGTTGCGCGTTCCCGACGCGCCGCGGTCGAAGCCCTGCGCCCCGCCGCGGCTATCCATCGCGCCGGCACTCGGCCCGGTTCGCCCGCCACGCGCCGCGTCGGCCCGCGTCTGCTGCATGCCTGCGTCGCTTCGACCACGGTACGCATCGCGCGCCTGCGCGTTCGCCGACGGGCCGCGGTTGTACTTCTGCGCGACACCCTTGTCCTTGTACGGTACGGCGCCACGGCGATCGGCGTTGTGCTGCCAGTTGCCGTTCGAGATGTTCGTCTTGTTGAAGTTGTTGTACCGGTTCACGTTGACGTTGACGTCGTTGTGGCCCCAGTTGCAGCCGCCCCACAGGGCGCCGCCGACGATCACGCCCGCCGTGAAACCGACGAATGCGGCGCCGGCGACATACCCCGGCGGGTAGTAGGAATACGGCGGATAGGCGGGGTAAGGCCAGGCGCCATAGACCACCGTCGGGTTGTAGGTCGGCACGTAGACGACCTCCGGGTTCGACGGCTCGATCTTGATGATCGTCGTCGTCTCGGTCTTCTCGGTGATGACCTTCTGCTCCTTGGAATCCTTGAGCGTTCCCTGCGCGACGGCCTTCGAACGCAGCGCTTGCGCGGTCTTCATCAGGTCTTCCTGTTGCGCAAGAAACGCGTCGCCGAGTTTCTGCGTCCAGTCGAGCTTTTCGCTCATCATCGTCAGCACCTGCGGAAACACCGCGAGCGACTTGACGCTCGGATCCCACGGCTGGTTCTGGAGCGCGTCCTCGAGCGCCTTGTCCTTCAGATGGGGATTCGCCTTGACCCAGCGCTCGGCGCTCACGATGTCGAGCGGGTAAGTCGACGCCATCAAGACCTGGGCGAAAAGCTCATCCGGGTAAAGCGCGATCGGCGCGAGCAGCTGCTCCAGCTCCTCCTGCGAAAACGTCTTCTCGCTCTGCGCCGCGCCAGCGGCCGCCGGCGCGGCGGGTGGTTGGGCAGCGTTTGCGGGCGCGGCCGGGGCGGGCGCCTGCGCGCCCGCAATCCCCGACGACGTGAAGGCGATCAGCGTGGCAAGCACCACGACCCGCATGCCGACCGGACGCATTTCCGGCGATTTCATACGTGTTCTCCCCGCTTCCCCGAAGGGTGCGCGTGTCACTTGACGGTATAGCCGCGGCCCTCGAGACACGCGGCGCGCGCCTTGGCGTAGGTCGCCTGCTGCGCGCCCTGTGCCTGCTGCTGCTGTTGCGTCGCCTGCTGCTGCTGCGCCGCGTTCTGGCGTCGGCTTTGCGCGCGCGCCGCCGCCGCCCCGGCCGCCGCGCCGGCGCCCGCGTCGCCGCCGACGACCTCGCCGACCACGGCACCCCGCGCGGCACCGCGTACGCCCGCACCCGG
>JBLMWW010000221.1:0-6928 GCA_050257435.1 Rudaea sp. | reverse complement strand
GTCAAGCTCAAAATGCTGCCCCTCTATCAGGATTGGATCCGCCGCGGCCTCGTGACCGGCGAGCGCTACGACGGGCCGTGGGCGAACATAGGCACGCCCGCCGACCTCGCCGCGCTCGATGAAACCCTCGCCACATGAGCGCGCAGGGCCGCCCCACGGACGTCCACGCGAGCGGCGGCGAAGGCGAGGCTCGAAGAGCGCGTCCGCGCGCGGGGACGCGAGGCCGACAACGTGAAGCCGCGACGCCGAGACCGTCCAAAGAGGCCGAGGCTCGCCCCTCCGGCCTGGAGGGGCGGCTGACCGCGAAGCGGGCAGCTTCGGGGGAGGTTACCCAGTGAACGATGTCAATCCGCTCCTCGACTTCACCGGCCTGCCGCACTTCGACCGGATCCAGGCCGGGCACGTGCAGCCCGCGATCGACGCGCTGCTCGCGCAGGCCCGCGAGGCCGTCGCGCGCGTCGGCGACGATGCGCGGCCCGCGACGTGGGAGAACGTCGTCGCGCCCACGGAGACCGTGTTCGATCACCTCGACCGCGCGTGGGGCGTCGTAAAGCACCTGAACGCCGTCGTCAACACGCCGCAGATCCGCGACGCGTACAACGCCGCGCTGCCCAGGGTGACCGCGTTCTACGCCGACATCGCGCAGGATCCGCACTGGTTCGCGCGCTTTCGCGCCCTGGCCGACGGCCCCGCGTTCGCCGCGCTCGACGCCGCGCAGCGCAAGGTCGTCGAGAACGCGCTGCGCGACTTTCGACTCGGTGGCGCCGAGCTCGCCGCGCCGGACAAGGCCCGCTTCAAGGCGCTGCAGGAGGAGCTCGCGACGCTGTCGGCGAAATTCGACGACAACGTGCTCGACTGCGAGAACGCGTTCGCGCATTACGTCGACGACGTGCGCGAGCTCGCCGGCGTCCCGGCCGACGTGATTGCCGCGGCGCGCGCCGACGCCGAAGCGGAAGGTCGCGCGGGCTACAAGCTGACGTTGCGCCATCCCTGCTTCACGCCGGTGATGCAATACGCGGAGAGCCGCGCGTTGCGCGCGCTGATGCATCGCGCGTCCGCGACGCTCGCCTCGGAGCTCGGCGCGGAGCCCCGGTGGGACAACACGCCGATCATCGAACGCATCCTCGCGTTGCGCGAGGAGGAGGCGCGCCTGCTCGGTTATGCGAACTTCGCCGCCCTCTCGCTCGTGCCCAAGATGGCGGGCACGCCGGACGAGGTGCTCGCGTTCTTGCGCGACCTCGCCGCGCGCGCGCGGCCGTTCGCGCTCCGCGAATACGCCGACCTCACGGCATTCGCGCGCGACGCACTCGGAATCGCCTCGCTCGAGATCCACGACGTGCCGTACGTCACGGAAAGGCTCAAGGCACAGCGCTTCGCGTTCTCGGAGCAGGAGGTGAGGCAGTATTTTCCCGAGGACCGCGTGCTCGCCGGCCTGTTCGGCGTCGTGCAGGCGATCTACGGCATCCGCGTTGCCCGCGCCAGCGCGCCCACGTGGCATCCGAGCGTGCGCTTCTACGAGATCCGCGATGCGTCCGGGGCGCTCGTCGGGCAGTTCTATCTCGACCTCTACGCGCGCGAGAACAAGCAGAGCGGGGCGTGGATGGACGACGCGATCAACCGCCGCTATGCGCACGACCGCCTGCAGCATCCGGTCGCGTTCCTCACGTGCAACTTCGCAGGCCCGGTCGAAGGCGGTCCCGCGTACTTCACCCATCGCGACGTGACCACGCTCTTCCACGAATTCGGCCATGGGCTGCACCAGCTCCTGACGCGCGTCGACGTCGCCGGCGTCTCCGGCCTGCAGGGCGTCGAATGGGATGCCGTCGAGCTGCCGAGCCAGTTCATGGAGAACTACTGCTGGGAATGGGACGTGCTGTCCGGAATGACGGCGCACGCCACGACCGGCGCGCCGCTGCCGCGCGAGCTCTTCGACCGCATGCTCGCCGCGCGCAACTTCGGCAGCGGCCTGGCGATGCTGCGCCAGACCGAGTTCGCGCTCTTCGACATGCTCGTGCACAGCGAGTACCGGCCCGGCAGCGAGCGCCCGTACGCGAGCCCGCGCGCGGTGCTCGACGCGGTGCGCAACGAGGTGGCGGTGATGGCGCGCCCCGCGTACGACCGTTTCATCAACGCGTTCGGGCACGTCTTCGCGGGCGGCTACGCGGCGGGCTACTACAGCTACAAATGGGCGGAAGTGCTGTCGGCCGACGCGTTCGGCCTGTTCGAGGAGCGCGGCGTCCTCTCGCCCGAGGTGGGCGCGCGGTTTCGCGACGAGGTGCTCGCGCGTGGCGGCAGCCGTCCCGCGCTGGAATCGTTCGTCGCCTTCCGCGGGCGCGCACCGCAACTCGACGCGCTTCTGCGCCATAATGGGATGGTCGCTTCCTGAAACCGTGCCCCAATGGCCCGACGTCCGCTCGCCTGCCTCACGTTCGCCCTCGCCGCAACGCTCGCCTGCAGTGCCTTCGCGCAATCGCTCTATCGTTACATCGACGCCAACGGGCGCGTCGTCTATTCGGATCAGCCGCCGCCTCCGTCCGCGAAGGACGTGCAGGCGAGGACGCTTCCGGAAAACGTCATCGAGACCGACCCGACGCCGCTCGCGGCGCGCCAGGCGGCCGAGCACTTCCCGGTCACGCTGTACACGTTCGACTGCGACATCTGCCGGGAAGCGCAGGCGCTCCTCGTCAAGCGCGGCATTCCGTTCGAGACGGTCGTGGTGACCGAGGAGAAGGGCGCCGCACGGCTCAAGGCGCTGACCGGCAAGCAGTCCGCGCCGGTCCTGCAAGTCGGCGACAAGCAGGTGCTGCAGGGCTACAACGAGGAGCGCTGGCAGGCCGTGCTCGACGATGCCGGCTATCCGCGCAACGCGCCGCCGCCGCGCGCGCAGACGGCGCGTTCGGCGGCGCCGCAGTCCGGCACGTCGACCGCTGTGGCACCCAAGGACGAGGCGCCGGCGGCCCCCGGGCAGGGCTACCCGAAGTAGCCGAGCCGGTACCGGGCGGGCTGGGAAGAGGACCCTCGGCCAGCGCGTCGCATCCGGCAAGCGCCGATCGGCACCCACGCGCACGGCCGTGATCAACCCCTCCGTCCTCGCGCGGGCGCCGGACATCCGGGCGCAATTCCAGCGCGCGACGCCGTTCAAGCACGTTGCGATCGACGACTTCCTCGATGTGCAAACGTGCGAGTCGCTGCTGCGCGACTTTCCGGCCTTCGACGAAAGGCACGCGACCGACGAGTTGGGCCGCATCGGCCGCAAGGCGGTCGTCGAGCGAGTGAGCGGCATCAGCCCGGCGTACCGCGCGTTCTACGAATACATCAATTCGGCGTCGTTCCTGCAGTCGATGTCCGATCTCACGGGGATTCCCGCGCTCATCGCCGACGCGACGCTGTTCGGAGGAGGCACGCACGAGAACCGGGACGGCCAGGGACTCGACGTTCACGTCGACTTCAACGTCGACGAGCGGCGAATGCTGCATCGCCGGCTGAACCTGCTCGTCTACCTCAACCGGGAATGGGAAGACGCGTGGGGTGGCACGATCGAGCTCCACTCCGATCCGAGGCATCCGGAGATCGACGAGGTGAAGCGTTTCCTGCCGCTCTTCAACCGCGCCCTCGTCTTCGAGACCAACGAGTACTCCTGGCACGGCTTCCGGCGCATCGACCTTCCACCGGACAAGAAGCATCTGTCGCGCAAGTCGTTCTCGATCTACCTCTACACGACGGACCGGCCGGCCGAGGAGGTGGTCGCGCCGCACACCACGTTCTACGTCGCGCAGCCGCTGCCTGCGCGCTTTTGCGCCGGTTACACCCTCGACGAAGCCGACGCGCGGGACCTGCACGCGCTCATGGCGAGTCGCGACGGACTCGTCGAGATGTACCAGCGGCTTCTCATCGAAAAGGAGCGGCGGCTGCACCGGCTGCTCGCCGCGCGGCGGAGCGACGGGACGGACGTGGAGATCCTGCTCTCGTCGCGCTCGTGGAAGGTGCTGATGGCGGTCCAGCGGCTGCGCTACCACGTGCGGAGGCTTCTTGCCCCTTAGGTGGTTCGGCCGCGGCGGCGAGACCGCCACGCGCTCGCGAAACTGCCCCGTCTGCGACACGCCGGCTTCCGGCATCCGGGCGATCGGGACGCTTCCCACCACCGGCGAGCTCGCGTTCGAGCGCGATCGATACGATCTCGTCGAGTGCCGCACGTGCCACCTCGTCTTCATCTCGCCGCTGCCTCCCGAACGCGACCTCCACCGGCTCTACGTGGAGTCGAATCAATTCACCGACGCCGTGTACACCGATCCGCGACGCGTCGAGGCGATTCTCGAATACATGAACAGCTGCCTGACGAGGATCCTGGCGCACCTGGGACGCGAACGCGACGCCGCGATCGCCACGCTGGAAATCGGCGGCGGCCTCGCGTGGCTCGCACGGGCGGCGAAGGCATCGAACCCGCGCAGCGCCACGACCGCGCAGGACATCTCGCCCGAGCCATTGGATCGATGCCCATGGGTCGACGCGTACGTCCGCGGCCCGGTCTCCGACGCGCGCATCGATGCACGCGCACCCTACGACGTCGTCTCGCTGACGCACGTGATCGAGCACCTGGTCGATCCGCTGGACGTCGTGCGACGCTGCAAGTCGTTGCTCGCCCCCGGCGGCGTCATCCTCGTCACGGCGCCTCATCGCCCGCCCGGATGGAGGAGCGGCTCGCGCGACATCGCGGCGTGGCGGGCGTATTCGTACAACCACGTGCCGGCGCACATCCAGTACTTCTCGCGCACGAGCATGCGTGCGCTCGCGCGGAAGCTCGGCTGCGAATTGACCTACTGGAACGACGCGAGCGAGGGAGGGCAGGCGTTCGAGGCGTGGCTCTCGAACGCGGTGCGCTAGGGCCGTCCCTTCCGCAGCTCCGTCTCGAGCCCGAGCTCCTGGATCTTGCGCGTCAGCGTGTTGCGGCCCCAGCCGAGCCGGGCGGCCGCGTCCATCCGATGGCCGCCGGTGAACGCGAGCGCGCGGCGGATCAACGTGCGCTCGAAGTCGTGTTGCAGGCGCTCGCCCACGTCGCCGTCGCCGCGCGCGAGCGCGCGGGCCAGCTCGCGATCGAGCGCGGCGATCCAGTCGCTTTCGGGCGCCTCCGCTTCCTTCGCACCGATGCGGACTTCCGGTGGAAGGTCGGCGACCTCGATGCGCTGGCCCGGCGCCATCACCGTGAGCCAGTGGCAGATGTTCTCGAGCTGCCGCACGTTGCCGGGAAACGCGAACGTGCAAAGCGCCCGCAGCGCATCGTCGGCCATCGTCTTCGTCTCGACGGCGAGCTCGCGCGCGCTTTTCGCGAGGAAGTGGCGCGCGAGCGGCGGGATGTCCTCGGCCCGCTCGCGCAGCGGCGGCAGGCGCAGGCGCACGACGTTCAGGCGATGCAGGAGGTCCTCGCGGAACAGGCCCTGCCGCACGCGCGCCTCCAGGTCCTGGTGGGTGGCCGCGATGATGCGCACCGTCGCGCGCTGCGGCGCGTGGCCGCCCACGCGGTAATACTCGCCCTCGGCCAGCACGCGCAGCAGGCGCACCTGCAGGTCGAGCGGCATGTCGCCGATCTCGTCGAGGAACAGCGTGCCACCCTCGGCCTGCTCGAAGCGCCCGCGTCGCGTGGCCTGCGCACCGGTGAACGCGCCGCGCTCGTGCCCGAAGAGCTCGGATTCGAGGAGCTCCTTTGGAATCGCGGCGGTGTTGATCGCGACGAACGGGCCGGCCGCGCGCGGGCTGTGGCGGTGCAGCGCACGCGCGACCAGCTCCTTCCCGGTGCCCGATTCGCCGGTGATCAGCACCGTGGTCGTCGATTGCGAAAGCCGGCCGATGGCGCGGAACACCTCCTGCATCGCGGGCGCCTGCCCGAGGATTTCGGCTGCTTCCGCCTGCGATGGCGCCGCGGCCGGAGCGTGGCGCGCCTCGATCGCCGCGCGACGGATGAGCGCGAGCGCATGATCGATGTCGAACGGCTTCGGCAGGTACTCGAATGCGCCGCCGCGGAACGCGGCCACGGCGCTGTCGAGGTCCGAGTACGCGGTCATGATGATGATCGGGATCTGCGGATGGCGCTCCTTGACCTCGGCGAGGAGCGCAAGCCCGGATTCGCCCGGCATCCGGATGTCGGAGACGAGCACCTGTGGCTCGGAGATGGCGAGCGCCTGCCGCACTTCGAACGCGGACGCGAAGCTCAGGTGCGGGATCCCCTCGCGGGCCAGCGCCTTCTCGAGCACCCAGCGAATCGAGCGGTCGTCGTCGACGACCCACACGGCGTCGGCGCGCCCGGCGGCGCTCGCGCGCATCGCTTCCGGCACGGCGCCCACGGGAAAACCCTCCGCGCTCATGCGCGGTCCGCGCCGTTCAACGCCGACAGGGGCAGCAGCACGGTGAATACCGTGCGCCCCGGCACGCTCGCGCACTCGATCGTGCCGCCATGCTGCGAGATCAGCGTCTGCGCGATCGTGAGGCCGAGGCCACTGCCCCCTTCGCGGCCCGACACGAGCGGGAAGAAGATGCGGTCGCGGATCGCCTCGGGAACGCCCGGCCCGTTGTCCTCGACCGCAATCGAGATCGCGAGACGGTGCCGGCGCCTCGCGAGCGTCACGCCCCGCGCAATGCGCGTCACCAGACGGATTTCGGGGCGCGCCGTCGTGCTCGCCGCGAGCGCCTGCGCCGCGTTGCGCACGATGTTGAGGAGCGCCTGGACGAGCTGCTCGTGATCGGCGTCGAGCTCGGGCAGGCTGCTGTCGAAGTCGCAGACGATCGGGAGCGTGGGGAACTCCGCCTGGACGAGACCCTTCACGCGCACGAGCACCTCGTGCACGTTGACGCTGCGGTAAGCCGGCGTCCGGTGGGGCCCGAGGAGGCGGTTGACGAGCGTGCGCAGCCGGTCGGCCTCGGCAATGATCACCTGCGT
>JBLMWW010000220.1:0-7468 GCA_050257435.1 Rudaea sp. | reverse complement strand
GTCAAGCTCAAAATGCTGCCCCTCTATCAGGATTGGATCCGCCGCGGCCTCGTGACCGGCGAGCGCTACGACGGGCCGTGGGCGAACATAGGCACGCCCGCCGACCTCGCCGCGCTCGATGCCACCCTCGCCACATGAGCGCGCAGGGCCGCTCCACGGACGTCCACGCGAGCGGCGGCGAAGCCGAGGCTCGAAGAGCGCGTCCGCGAGTATGGACGCGAGGCCGACGGCGTGACGCTGCGAACGCCGAGGTCGTCCAATGAGGCGGAGGCTCGCCCCCTCCGTTGGAGGGCGAGGCTGACCGCCAAGCGGCCGGCTTCGGGGGAGGTTACCCAATGAGCGCCGCCCAGCGCGCGACCGGCGGGCCGGCGCCATGAAGACGCTCCAGCGCTACGTCGGGCGCGACGTCCTGCTTGCGACGCTGTTGATCTTCGGCGCGCTCCTCGGGCTCTTCGCCTTCTTCGACCTCATTCACGAGCTGGGCGACGTCGGCCGCGGCGACTACACGATCAGCCGCGCGCTGCTCTACGTGACGCTGCAGTTGCCGTCGCGGCTCTACGAGCTGTTCCCGGTGGCGGCGCTGATCGGCACGCTGTTCGCCGTCGCGCAGCTGGTCGGCAACTCGGAGTACACGGTGATGCGCGCGTCCGGCATGTCGCTCGCCCAGATGGGATGGTCGGTGCTGCGCGTGGGCATTCCGCTCGCCGCCGCAACGTTCCTCGCCGGCGAATACGTCGCCCCGCCCGCCGAGCGCATCGCGCAGACGGTGCGCGCGGCGGGCAACGAGTCGCGCGTCGTCGCGCAGCAGTTCGAGTCGGGCTTCTGGTTCAAGCAGGACCTCACCTTCGTCAACATCCGCACCGTGCTCGCCGACATGACGCTCACCGGCATCCGGATGTACGAGTTCGGGGACGACCTTCGGCTCAAGGTGGTGCGCGTCGCGCAATCGGGGACGTTCGTCGGCAACGGTCAGTGGAAGCTCGAGAACGTCGAATCGACCGAGATCACGCCGTCCGCGACGCGGGTGACGACGGCGCCGGTCTATATGTGGACGTCGGTGCTGCGGCCGTCGATCCTCAACGTCTACCAGGTCGCGCCCGAGCGGCTCGAACTCGGTGCGCTCTACGACAACATCCGCGTGCTGGGCCACAACGCGCAGAAGACGTCGCGCTTCGAGATCGCGTTCTGGAACAAGATCTTCTATCCGGCGGCCGTGCTCGTCATGATGGTGCTGGCGCTGCCGTTCGCGCACTTCCAACGCCGCCAGGGCGGGCTCGGCTTTCGCATCTTCGCCGGCACGATGATCGGCCTGTCGTTCTTCCTGCTGGGGCGGCTGTTCTCGAATCTCGGCGTGCTGAACGACTGGCCGCCGCTGTTTTCAGCCGTCTTTCCGCTTGCGTTCTTCAGCGCTCTCGCGCTCGGGATGCTGTGGTGGATCGAGCGACGGTGAGATTGAATCGGGGTCAGACTCGAATCTCGGCGTTGCCGGAATTCGAGTCTGACCCCAATGCCGCCGAGTGACCGCTACGCGCCGGCTGCGCCGGGCGCCGGCTCGACGTTCGCGTACCGATGCTGGCGCTCGCCCTTGACCCGGAAGCTGACCTTGCCGTCGACGAGCGCGTAGAGCGTGTGGTCCTTGCCGACGCCGACGTTCACGCCGGGATGAATGCGCGTGCCGCGCTGGCGCACGATGATGCCACCCGCACGAATCGCCTCACCGCCGAACACCTTGACGCCGAGGCGCTTGGATTCCGAATCGCGGCCGTTCCTCGAGCTGCCGCCCGCTTTCTTGTGTGCCATTGCCTACCCCTTCAGCCGTCGATCGCCTCGATCCGAAGCTCCGTGTAATTTTGCCGATGCCCCTGGTGCTTCTGGTAATGCTTGCGCCGGCGCATCTTGAAGATCCGGACCTTTTCGCCGCGCCCGTGCGCGACGACCGTCGCCTTGACGCTTGCGCCGGCGAGGGTAGGCTGGCCAAGACGTACGCTTTCGCCTCCGCCGACCATCAGCACCTGGTCCAGGACCACTTCCGCGCCCACGTCCGCGGCTATCTGTTCGACCTTGAGTTTCTCGCCGGGGGCAACCTTGTATTGCTTGCCGCCGGTTTTTATGACCGCGTACATGAGTGGAACTCCCGTTTTGCGGCGGCATGCCCGGACGCGCCGCGCTGTTTGCCGCAACGGTGGACCCGTTCTCGGCGCCGCGCCGCCCCGACGGGGTTAACGCGGAAAGCTTTGGATTATAACGGATTTCGGCGAAATCCTGCAAGCAATGCGCCGGAGGCGCGCAGAACGCCGTCCGCGTGAACGCGATCCATGCGCGCCGCATTGAAGTTGCTCGCGCGGCATTTGGGTCGCGCCCCCGGAACGCGCACGGGAACGCGCAACGAAGTTCGGTAGAATGGCTGCCCTGCCGCCGTCTTGGCGGCCGCGCGGCGCACGGCGCCCTGCACCGATGCAGCAGCCGATCCTCGCCGACCGTTCGTGACCCTCGAGTTTCTGCATTCCGTCATCGGCGACGACATGGCCGCAGTGGATCGCGTGCTGCGCGAGAGCCTGCGCTCGGACGTCGCGCTGATTCGCCAGGTCGCGAATTACATCATCGCCGGCGGCGGGAAGCGCCTGCGCCCGGCGCTCCTGCTGCTCGCCGCACGCGCCTGCGGCTACGACGGGCGCGATCACCACACGCTCGCCGCCGCGATCGAAATGATCCACACGGCGACGCTCCTGCACGACGACGTCGTCGACGATTCCGACCTGCGCCGCGGCAACGCGACCGCCAATGCGCAGTTCGGGAACCCGGCGTCGGTTCTGGTCGGCGACTTCCTTTATTCGCGCACCTTCCAGCTGATGGTCAGCATCGATCGCATGCGCGTGCTCGCCATCATCGCCGATGCGACGAACCTGATCGCCGAGGGCGAGGTGCTCCAGCTCATCCACACGGGCAACGCCGCGCTCGACGAGCGGGCGTACTTCGGGGTGATCGAGCGCAAGACGGCGAAGCTGTTCGAGGCCGCGGGCCGCCTCGGCGGCGTGCTCGGCGGCGCGACCGCCGACACCGAGAATGCGCTCGCGCGTTACGGCATGCATCTCGGCACGGCCTTCCAAATCATGGACGACGTGCTCGACTACTCGGGCGACGCGGCGCAGATCGGCAAGAACCTCGGCGACGACCTCTCGGAAGGCAAGATGACGCTGCCGCTGATCCGCGCGCTCGCGGTGGGCACGCCCGAGGAGGCGGACGTCATTCGCCGCGCCGTGTCCGGCGGCGGCCTGACGGATTTCGCGCCGGTCGTCATGACGCTCAACCGCACGGGCGCGCTCGACTACGCGCGCGAACGCGCGCACGCGGAAAGTGACGCGGCGACCGCGTGCCTCGCTGCCCTGCCCGATTCGCCGGCCGCGTCCGGTCTGCTACAATTGGCGGCTTTCGCGTCGCGGCGCAGTTACTGAAAATCCCGGGCGACGCGAGCCATCTGCCGTGGACATCGGGGTGTAGCTTAGCCTGGTAGAGCGCTACGTTCGGGACGTAGAGGCCGGAGGTTCAAATCCTCTCACCCCGACCATCAACGCGACGAAGAGTATCGAGCGCTTGGCGCAATGCCGAAAGCGCGCCCAGGTTCGGGCAAACCTGCGGCACGAAACGATACCAACGCCGATCTTCGTCAGATGCAGGGGGCGCACTCGCCAGCGGGGCGTGCACTCGACGCGCGGACGTGCTAAGTATGCGATCGTCTGGCGTCATGCCTCCCCCGGACTCGGAGCCGAACCGTGAAAACCCTCCTCGTCGCGTCGCTCGCCCTGATGCTGATGCCGGCGGCCCGGGCCGCGTTGCCCGGCGATAGCGCAAACGGGCAGCGCCTGCACGAGGCCAACTGCATCGAATGCCATGACAGCAGCGTCTATACGCGGCCGAACCACCAGATCCGCTCCCTCGACGCGCTGCAGCAGCAGCTGGCCGGCTGCGGCCACATGGCGAAGAAGACGTTCTCGGAAGCGCAGACGCGCGACCTCGTCAAGTATCTGAACGATCGCTTCTATCACTTTCCGTAAACGTCGCGCCTCGCAGAAGCGCGTGACGCCGCATACGCCCCGGACGCGCGGGGAGTGCTCGACACCGGCGCACGAAGCCGGCCGAACATTGCACGCCCGTTAGCGCGCGCGTCGCTCCGAGGTTCCCCATGAGCGCCACGATCGCGATCGTCGGCGGCGGCTTCAGCGGCGCCGCAGCCGCGGTGCAGCTTGCGCGCAGATCCGCCGAACCGCTCGCGATCACGATCGTCGAGCCGCGTTCCATGGTGGGACCGGGCCTCGCGTATTCCACCGACGACCCCGATCACCGCCTGAACGGGAGCGTCGGCACGCATCTGGTCGATCCCGCGGACCCCGACGAGCTTGGCCGCTGGTGCGAGACGCACGGCGTGCTTGCGCGTGACCCCGAGGCGCTCGCGCCAAACGGCGAATCCTATCTGCGACGCGCGGACTTCGGCGCCTTCGTCGCGGAGACCGTCGCCACGAGTGCGCACGCAGCCAATGGCACGACGATCCGGCATTGGCGCGATCGCGCGGTCGGGCTTCGCGCGGAAGGCGACCGTTGCGTAGTCGTCGCGGCCAGCGGCACGACGCTCGCGGCGCGAGTCGTCGTCATCGCGACCGGAAACGGTGGCGTGCGGCTGCCGTCGCCGTTCGCGGCGCTCGGCGCGCATCGTGCGTTGATCGCCGATGCGGCGGATCTGCCGCGCGTACGCGTGATCCCGCGTTCCGCGCGCGTGCTTGTCGTGGGCTCCGGACTGACCGCGCTCGACGTCGTCTCGACGCTCGTGCGCGGCGGCCATCGCGGCGGCATCACCGTCGTTTCGCGTCACGGGTTGCGGCCCCGTCCGGCGCGGCCGGCGACCGGCGAGACGACGGGCGCAAACTGGCTCGCGCGGATGAACGGCGAA
The DNA here is from genome assembly GCA_050257435.1 of Rudaea sp. Lineage (GTDB taxonomy): Bacteria > Pseudomonadota > Gammaproteobacteria > Burkholderiales > Casimicrobiaceae > VBCG01. Next base: position 2,526 of record JBLMWW010000220.1, on the reverse strand, counting down.
GTACCGGCCTTCATTGCCGACGCGGCGCCCACGGCGCGCGCGCTGCTGCATGCGCTGCGGCGGCGCATTTGTGAGACGCAAGCGGCCGGGCAGCTCTGGTACGACGCCTTCGACGCCCTGCGCGACGTCGTGTGGAAAGTCTGGCCGCGCCTCGACGTGCGGGAGAAAAACCGCTTCCTGCGCTGGCTGCGTCCGTGGTACGACGTCCATCGCTTTCGCGCGCCGCCGCAGAACGACGCGATCGCGCACGCGGCCGAAGCGCGCGGCACGTTGCGCTTCGTGCGCGCCCGGCTGCGCGACGCCGCGGCCGCGGGCGCCGCGCTGCGCATCGCGTGGGTCGATCCGGTTGATTGCTCCCACACCACGCAACTCTTCGATGCGGTCGTCAACTGCACGGGCCTCGATCCGGCCTGCGGCGCGCACGACGATCCGTTCCAAGTCGGGCTCGTCCGGGACGGACTGCTACGGGTCGATGCGACAGGGGTGGGCTTCGCCGTCGATGCGCAGTGCCGGCCGATCGGCGCGAACGGGACGCCGCATTCCCGGCTGCGCGTAGTCGGTCCGCCGACGGCGGGAACCTTCGGCGATCCGCTCGGTACGCTCTTCATCGCGCCGCAGATCGCCCGCATCGTGCCGGGAATCCTCGCCGAACTCGGAATTGCCTGCGAGCACGCGCCCGGCGACGTCGCGCGGCCCTCGTAATCGCCAGCCCGCTCGGACCGGCCACGCGCGATTCGGCGTCGAAACTGCATCGCGAACGCTGAATGAAGCCGTGGCCCGGCGCGCCGGCGAGCGGCGCACCTCGGTCGCCGCATTGCGCCGTTCGTCACGCCGCGCTTCCGTTGACGCACGTCAACCGTCCGCGCCCGAACTTGGACTATCGTCGCCGTGTCATCCCTTCATGATTCACTTGCGGAGACAGGCAATGAAACGCGGCAAATTGACACAGGCGATCGCGGCGCTCGGCCTGGCGATCGTTTCCGGTGCGGCCATGGCCCAGACGGACGCAACCACGCCCGCCCCCGGACAGGGTCCTAACTACGGGCCGGGCATGATGCGCGGCTATGGGTACGGCATGCATGGTTACGGTCCCGGGATGATGGGTGGCTATGGCCCGGGCATGATGGGCGGGTACGGCTACGGACCGGGCATGATGGGCGGCTACGGCGGACCGGGCATGATGGGCGGCTACGGCTACGGACCGGGAATGATGGGCGGCTACGGCTACGGACCGGGCATGATGGGCGGGCCGGGCTGGGGACGTGGCTATGGCGGCGGACCCGGCTGGGGACGCGGCGGCGCCCTATCGCAGCTCGATCTCACCGCGGATCAGCAGGAAAAGATCGCGAAGATCCAGGAAGAGATGCGCGCGAAGAACTGGTCCACGATGGGCGAGCTCCGCTCCGAGCAGTTCAAGCTGCGCAGCCTCTACAACGCCGACAACCCCGATGCAAACGCGATCGCCGAGCAGCAGAAGAAGGTCGACGAGTTGCGCCGGACCCTGATCAAGTCGCGCGTCGACGCGCACAAGCAGATGGCGGCGATGCTCACCAAGGAGCAGCGCGCGCAATTGCGCGCGATGGGCCCCTGGTGGCTCGACGACGAGACGGACGACGACTGAGCGCCGCGCGCCTCTAGCCCGCCGCGAGTGCCGCGAGCGCGGCGCGATCGGTGATCGCGATGCGCTCGCGGGCGAGGTTCACCCAGCCCCGGTCCTCGAATGCGCGCAACAGCCGGCTCACGATTTCGCGCACGCTGCCCAATTCGTCCGCCAGGGACTGGTGAGTGGCGCGCACCGGGTCGCCTTTTTCGAGGAGCAATGCCGCGAGGCGTTGGTCGAGTTTCTGATAGGCGATCGCCTCGACGAGCGACATCAGCGTCGCGAGGCGCTCGCCGAACATCGCGAACACGTAATTGCGAAAGGCCTCGTCGGTCGCGATGAGCTGGTGAAAATCGGGCGGCCGGACGACGAGCAGCTCGACGTCGGTTTCGGCCTCGCCGGTCGCCGCGTAATCCGTGTGCCCCAACAGACAGCTGCCGGAGAGGAGACAGCTCTCGCCCGGCTTCACGCGATAGAGCGGCAGCTCGCGACCATTCGGGTAGCGCTGAAGCACCCGGATCGTGCCGGACAGCACCAGCGGGAAGCCGCCGCACGGCGTGTGCGCATCGAAAATCACGTTGCCCGCCGGCACGTTGCGATGCACCGCGTGCTCGACGATGCGCGCGAGCGAGGCCGGGGAAGCGTCGGCGAGCGGGGGAAACAGCGCGCGCAGCCTGCGCGCGCTGTCGCTCGAATCGGCTGAATTCGTCACCGCCATCGTCCGCAGGCGAACCGGCTCGTTCGCCCGGAAAGGCGAGCGCGTCGACGCGGCCGGAGGGCGCCGTTCCGGCACCATCGGCCGCAACCGGTCGTTCGCTTCCGATTCTACCGCCCGAACGATGCCGCCATTGCGGCGATCGGACTTCGCCGCTGCCACGCTCTGTGATCAAGGTCACAGATTCCCGCGGCGGGAAATCCTATCCTTG
>JBLMWW010000219.1:0-9338 GCA_050257435.1 Rudaea sp. | reverse complement strand
ACGAATTCGTGTGGAGCGAATTCTGCGACTGGTATCTCGAGCTCGCGAAGGTCGACCTCGCCCGCGGCGACGATGCAGCGCAGCGCGCGACACGGCGCACCCTCGTGCGCGTGCTCGAGGCCACGCTGCGCCTCGCGCATCCGTTCATTCCGTTCATCACCGAAGAGCTGTGGCAGACCGTTGCACCGCTGGCCAGCCGAGAAGGTGAGACGATTTCGCTCCAACCGTACCCGGAACCCGACTTTGGCCGGCTCGCTCCCACGGCGTCAACGCAGATCACGACGCTGCGCGCGCTCGTCGACTCGATCCGGTCGCTCCGCAGCCAGATGGGTCTGCCGCCGGGTCAGAAGGTCGGCGCATTCATCGCGGGCGACGTGGCCGGTGTCGGCGCCGGCGCACTCGTCGACTACCTGAAGACGCTCGCCCGCATTTCTGATGTGCAGTTCGTCGACGTCCTTCCGGAGCGCGAACTGCCGGTGCAGGTCGTGCATCCGCTGCGCGTGATGCTCGACGTCGAGATCGATGTCGGCGCGGAGCGCGAGCGCCTCGCGAAGGACATCGCGCGCCACGAGGGTGAGATCGCGAAGGCAAGGTCCAAGCTGGCGAACGACGGCTTCGTCGCGCGCGCGCCGGCGGCGGTGGTCGAGCAGGAGCGGGCGCGGCTCGCGAACTTCAGCGCGACGCTCGAGAGGCTGCGCGAGCAGTACGCGCGTCTCGGCGGATAAGAGCGGGCCATAGCCGAAATATTCGCGTTCTTCGATGCGACCTGCGCCGGCTGTCGCGCAAGCTGCCGAATACGATGGCTCTGGCCTCGTTCTTCGCCGGCGCTCGCCTCGCGCAATGATCACGCCTCGGACACCGGCTGCTGCACCGGCAGCGTGAACGTGAACGTCGAGCCTTCACCGACGCGGCTTTGCACGCCGATCGTGCCACCGTGCAGCTCGACGAACTTGCGCGAGATCGCGAGACCGAGGCCGGTGCCTTCGACCTTCCTGGACGCGGTCCCGACCTGGCGGAATTCCTCGAACACCGAGGCCAGATCCCCCGGCGCTATGCCGATGCCCGTGTCGGTCACCGCGATTTCGACCGCGCCGTCGGTAAGCTCCGCGCGCACGTCGACGCGACCGCCCTCGGGCGTGAACTTGAGCGCGTTGGTGAGAAGATTGAGCAGCACCTGCTTCACCTTGCGCTCGTCCCCGTAAATCGTCCCGAGGCGCGGGTCGACGACGCGTCGCAGCGCGATGCCCCGGCGCTGCGCACGCTCGCGCACGAGGAGCAATGTGTTTTCGATCGCCGCGGGCAGATCGAAGGCGGACGGCTGCAACTCCATTCTTCCGGCCTCGATCTTCGACAGGTCCAGGATGTCGTTGATGAGGGACAGCAGGTGCTTCCCGGACTCGAGGATGTCGCCCAGGTATTCGGCCTGCTTGTCGTTGATCTCGCCGAACATCCGCTCCTGCAGGACCTCGGAGAAACCGATAATCGCGTTGAGCGGCGTCCGCAGCTCGTGCGACATGTTGGCGAGGAATTCGGACTTGTGGCGGCTCGCGGCCTCGAGCTCGCGGCTCTTGTGCTCGATCTCGCGAAACAGTCGCGCGTTCTGGATCGCGAGGGTCGACTGGCTCGCAAACGTCTGCAGAAGTGCAATGACCTCGGGCGCGAACGGTCCGGGACGATTGCGGTTCACGACGAGCCCGCCCAGCAGATGGTCCTCGCGCAGCAGCGGCACGGCGAGGAGCGAGCGCCAGCCGAGGCGAATCAGCATGTCGCGCACATGGCTCTGGTATGCCCCAGCATCCGCGATGTCGGGGAGCTCGACCGGCTCACGAGTCACCGCGAGGCGGCCGATCGCGCCTTCGCCCTTGCGCATCGGCGCCGCCCGCAGGACCTCGAGGAGCGCGTCTGGGAGCCGGTCCGCCGTCTGCAGGTGGAATTCCTCGCGTGCCTCGTCGTACTCGTAGATTGCGCCACCGTCCATGCCGGTCAGTTGCGCGGCTCGGGACACGATCGTCGTCAGCACCGTCTCGAGATCGAGCGTCGAGCTCACCGCACGGCCCACTTCGCTCAGCGCCTCGAGCTCCGCCACCGAGCGCGTGAGGTCCCGCGTGCGCGCCTGCAGCTGGTTGAACAGGCGAACGTTCTCGACGGCGATGACCGCCTGCGCCGCGAACGTCTTCAGGAGCTCGACCTGCCGCTCGCTGAAGAGTCCGGGCTTCGAGCGCCCCAGGAAGATCACGCCGATCACCTTTTCGTCACGCACCATCGGCACGCCGAGGCTGCCGCGGAAATGACCGGCGCGCGCGGCGTCCTTCGTCTCGTACGCCGGGTCGGCCAGCACGTCGAACACGTGCACGACCGAGCGCGTCCGCACCGTGCGCGCCGTCACCGTTTCCGCGCCGAGGCGCATGGGAAAGCGGCGGCGCACGGTTTCCACACCCGCGCCGGGCACGCCGGACAGCGCGACCAGCTCGATGCGGTCGCCGACGATCGTCGAAACGAGTCCCACGTCGGCCCGGCAGAGCATCACCGATTGTTTCGCGATCGTGTCGAACACCGGCTGGATGTCCGTCGGCGAGGCGCTGATGACGCGCAGGATGCCGCTCGTCGCCGTCTGCTGCTCGAGCGCGTCGGTAACGTCGCGGTTGCGCGCCGCCAGCTCCTTGAACAACCGCACGTTCTCGATGGCGATCGTCGCCTGTGTCGCGAAGGTTTCGAGCATGGCGATTTGCGAATCCGAGAACGGGCCCGGTTCGGGCCGCCCCACGCCGATCGCCCCGATGGGCCGTCCATCCAATAGCAGCGGAACCGAAACGGTGCTGCGGAAGCCCGATGCGAGCGCCGCATCGCCGATACGGTAATCGGCGTCGAGCAGCACGTCGGGAATCGCGATGACGCGCCCCGTCGACACGGCGCGAACCGCGGCCGAGTCCCGACCGGGCGGTCGTGGAAATGCGTTGCGAATGGCCTCGGCGCCTTGCGGCGTCACGCTCGCGAGCGCCGAGACGTGGACCAGCTCGGCGTCCCGCATGAACACGCCTGCCGAGCTTGCGCGGCAAAGGGTCAGCGCGGCCCGCGCGATCGTTTCGAAGACCGGTTGCACGTCCCCGGGCGAGCGACCGATGACGCGCAGGATCTCGGTCGTTGCGGCCTGCTGCTCGATGGCCTCCGCCAGCCGCTTCTCGAGCGCGTCGACGCTCGGGGCGCGACCCCTGGGAAGCTTGGCGGCAACGTCCCGCTCGAGTCCGGTCTTGCCGGGTCTTGCAAGCCGACTCATGGCCCTCCCTCGCGTGTTGAACGGCTCTTGCCGCGCCACGACGAGGGAAAGGTAGGCCAACCGCGAATCTCGAGCAAGTGCGGCACGCACGCGGGGCGGGCGGGCGACCCTGCGGAGAGCCCGGGGCGCCGCCCGAAAAGCTGCCCGATCGCCAATGCGCTTCGCGGGGTGCCGCACTGCGACCGACGTCGCGGCCGATGCAGACTTCTTCGCGGGCCATTAATGAACGCGAGCGATATCGATAGGCGAATTGCGTCTACTCTGCGGCCCGTAGCGATCGAAAGCGCCGTGGTTGCAGCGATATACTCGGTTTCGCGTTCGGCAGGCTGTCATCGAACGCCCGGGGACGGACGCGGCGCTCGCGCCCATGCGCGGAGCCTCCGGGCGGCAATCCACGGAGCACGACATGGCGATACACATCGGCGACGTCGCGCCGGATTTCACGGCCGACACCACGCAAGGCAAGATCCGCTTCCACGACTGGATCGGCGATCACTGGGCGATCCTCTTCTCGCATCCCAAGGACTTCACGCCGGTCTGCACCACGGAGCTCGGGACGATGGCGCGCCTCAAGCCCGAGTTCGACAAGCGCAACGCGAAGATCATCGGAATCAGCGTCGATCCGGTGGCCGACCACAATCGTTGGGTGAAGGACATCGAGGAGACGCAGGGCGCGGCCGTCGACTATCCGCTGATCGGCGGCGAGGACCTCGAGATCGCGAAGGCGTACGACATGATTCATCCGAACGCGAGCGCCGGCCCGCGCACGGCCAACGACAACGCGACGGTGCGCAACGTCTTCATCATCGGCCCCGACAAGAAGATCAAGGCCGTCCTGGTGTACCCGATGAGCGCCGGCCGGAACTTCGACGAGGTGCTTCGCTTGCTCGACGCGTTGCAGGCCAATGCGCAGCACAACGTCGCGACTCCCGCCAACTGGAAGCCGGGCGAGGACGTGATCATCCCGACGTCGGTCTCGGACGAGGAAGCCCGCAAGAAGTATCCCGGCGGGTTCAAGACGCACAAGCCGTATCTGCGCACCGTCGCGCATCCGAAGTAACCGCCGCCGCTCGCTTTCGCCCCGCCCGGCAAGCCGGGGTCGGAGGTGTTGTCATCCGGCCGAATTCTGGCCGGGTGTCACGCCGACGACGCCGGCAGGCGGGGGCGTCATTCGGCCCGGTCGCGACCGATCGACGACACGTCCGATACCGGGCCGCAGGCGTTTGACCGTCCCCCCCGATATCCTCCACACTCTCGCACCGCCCGCTTGGCGCCACTTTGCGCGTGCGCGACAGGCCGGGCCGACCCGCAGCTTCTGGTGGCGATGGTGCGATGAGCAGCCCCCTGCCGATGCAGACGCCCTCCGCGACGCTCGACGACGACGCGTGGGAGGACCTCCTCGACTTCATCGAGGAGCGGCACGTCGTCCCGATCATCGGGCCGGAGCTCCTGCAGGTCGACACCGAGAGCGGCCCGCGGCTCCTTTACGAGTGGGTGGCCGAGAAGCTCGCCGCGCGGCTCGGCGTCGACACGTCGCAGCTACGCGCCCCGTACTCGCTGAACGACGTCGTCTGCTGGTTTCTCTCCGCCCGGGGCCGGCGCGAGGAAGCGTACACGCGGCTGCGCAGCATCTTCCGCGACGCGAATTTCGCGCCGCCGCCGGCACTGCGCCGCCTCGCGCAGATCACCGACTTCGATCTCTTCGTCACGACGACGTTCGACCCGCTGCTCGAGCAGGCGCTCAACGAGGAGCGTTTCGGCGGTTCGCCGTCGACCGAGGTGATCGCGTACGCGCCGAATCGCGTCGCCGACCTGCCGAGCGAGCGCGAGCGGCTCACGCGGCCGGTCATCTACCACCTGCTCGGGCGCCTGTCCGCGTCGCCGACGTACGTGATCTCCGACGAGGACATGCTCGAGTTCATCTGCGCGCTGCAAAGCGAGCATCTGACGCCGGAAAGGCTCTTTCACGAGCTCGAGCACAACCACCTGCTGTTCATCGGCAGCAATTTCACCAACTGGCTCGCGCGGCTCTTCCTGCGCATGGCGAAGCGGCATCGGTTGTCCGACCCGCGTGACGTCGGCGAGGTGCTCGCCGACAACCACTCGGTGGGCGACGTGCGCCTCATGACCTTTCTCCAGCAGGTGAGCGTGCGCACGCGCGTCTACAGCGGCGCCGACAAGTTCGTGGACGAGCTGCACCGGCGCTGGACGACGCGGCGCCAGCCGGGCGAAGTGATCCCGCTGCCGACACCGCAGCGCTTCCTGCCGCCCGAGCGCGATATGCCGGAGAACGCGGTGTTCATCAGCTACGCGCGCGAGGATCTCGCCGCGGTGCAGCGGCTCAAGGCGGGCCTCGACGCCGCAGGCATCCGCACCTGGTTCGACCTCGACCGCCTCGAAGGTGGCGACGATTACGATCGCAAGATCCAGCGGAACATCGCCCGCTGCTCGTACTTCATTCCGGTGATCTCCGCGGCGACCGAGCGGCGGCTCGAGGGCTACTTCCGGCGCGAATGGAGCTACGCGATGGATCGCTCGCGCAACATCGCCGAGGGCGCGCTCTTCATCGTGCCGGTGTGCATCGACGACACCGACGCGGTGGCGGCGCACGTGCCCGAGAAATTCAAGGCGCTGCATGTCACGCGGCTGCCCGGCGGCGAAGTGACCCCGGAGTTCGCGCGCCATTTGCAGGACTTCCTGACCGCTCGCCGTTAGCGTGCCTCTCGACAATCCCGCGGCGCAACCGTCGGTCGACGCCGAGAACCCCTGGCTGGGGCTCGCCTCGTTCACCGAGGAGACGCAGACTTATTTCTACGGCCGCGACGAGGAGGTGGCGGAGCTCGTCCGGCGCGTCCAACGCAAGCTTCTCACGCTGCTCTTCGGCCAGTCGGGGCTCGGGAAGACGTCGATCCTGCGAGCCGGCATCGTGCCGCGGCTGCGCGCGCTCGGCTATTGCCCGGTGTACGTGCGCATCGACTACTCGCGCGAGACGCCGGAGCCTTCCGACCAGATCAAGCAGGCGATCGTGCGCGCGACCGAGGCGTTGGGGCAGTGGACGCAGGCCGGCGTCGCGGTCGAAGGTGAATCGCTCTGGGAATTTCTCCATCACCGTGAGGACGTGCTGCGCGATGCGGCCGGCCGGACGTTGACGCCGCTTCTGATCTTCGACCAGTTCGAGGAGATTTTCACGCTTGCGCAAAGCGACGAGTTCGGCCGCCGCCGCGCGCAGCAGTTCATCGGCGATCTCGCCGATCTCGTCGAGAACCGGCCGCCGAAGGCGCTCGAGGCGCGCATCGAGCACGACGAGACGGTGGCCGAAGCGTTCGATTTCACGCGCAGCGACTATCGCGTGCTGATCGCGCTGCGCGAGGACTACCTTGCGCATCTCGAGGCGTTCAAGCCCGCGATGCCGTCGATCACGCAGAATCGCATGCGGCTCGCGCGGATGACGGGCGAGCAGGCGCTCGAGGCGGTGGTAAAGCCCGGCGGCAGGCTGGTTTCGCAGGAGGTGGCCGAGGCGATCGTGCGGTTCATCGCGGGCGGCTCGGAGCTGCGCAATGCCGAGGTCGAGCCGTCGCTGCTGTCGCTCATCTGCCGCGAGCTCAACAACGCGCGCATCGCGCAGGGGCGTGCCGAGATCTCGCCGGATCTTCTCGCCGGCTCGCACGACACCATCCTCGCCGAGTTCTACGAGCGGGCGCTCGCCGACCAGCCGCCGGCCGTGCGCCACTTCATCGAGGACCAGCTCCTCACCGAATCCGGCTTTCGCGAAAGCATCGCCGAGGAGCGCGTGCGCAAGGCGTTCGCGGCGATGGGCGCCGCGCCCGACGCGCTCGCAGTGCTCGTCAATCGGCGGCTGCTGCGCATCGAGGAACGCCTCGACGTGCGGCGCGTCGAGCTCACCCACGACGTGCTGTGCAGCGTCGTGCGCGCCAGCCGCGACCTGCGCCACGAGCGCGACGCGCGCGACGAGGCCGAGCGCAAGCTCGCGCTTCAGCGAGAGCGCGAGCGCGCGACGCGCAAGGCGCTGGTGCGGGCGCGCCAGATCGCGGCGGTGTGCGCCGTGCTCGCCATCGCGGCCGTGGCGAGCGCCGTTTTCGGCTACGTCAGCATGAAGCGCGCGCAGCGGGCGGAGGCGCAGGCCCAGCATACGCGCGCGCTGGCGGAGTCCGCGCGCGGCGAGGCCGAGAAGCTCGTCGTCTACCTGCTCGACGACTTCTATCTCGAGCTCGAGCCGGTCGGGAGGCTCGATATCGTTGCTTCCCTCGCCAAGCGCGCGATCGACTACTACGGTGCGCTCCCGGCCGAGCTGCACACGCCGGAGACCGATCGCAATCGTGCGCTCGCGCTCGTGCGATACGGCGCCGCCCTGCGCAATCAATCGCGGCTGGTGGAGAGCAGCGCGGCGCTCGGCGATGCGGTCGCAACGCTGACCAAAATGAGAAGCGGAGGCGATGCTTCCGAAGCCACCGTGGTGGGCCTGAGCCTCGGCCTCGTTACGCAGGCGCGGGTCGCGTGGAGCCAGAACAACCGAGCGCAAGCGCTGGATCTCGCGCAGCGTGCCGTGGACGTGGTGCAGCCGACCATGACGGCGTCGCCCTCGACGACGGCACGGCGCACGTACGGGCTGGCCATGACGTTCCTGGGCTTCGCGCAGGCGGCGACCAACCACAACGAGGCGGCCATCGCGACGCTTGCCCAGGCACGCGACGCTTATCGTGCCATCGACGCGTTGAAGCTCGACGACCTGCCTGCGGCGTCGGGCTATGCCGAAGCATCGGCGTGGCAGATGGGCGCATTGCAGAGCCTCGGGCGGCTTCGCGACGTCCGCGCCGTCGGCGACGACGCGTACGAGGTGACGCGCCGGGTGCTTGAACGCCGGCCGGGCGACATGTCGGCGCTGCGTTCGGAAGGATTGATCCTCAGCACGCTTTCCACCGTCGAATTGAACGACCTGCACGTGCGCAAGGCCGTGGCAATGGTCCGACAGTCGGCGAGCGACTGGGAAGCCATCGTGCGTCTCGATCCCACCAATCAGATCGGGTGGAACAACCTCGCCGATGCGCGCGTGACCTCGGCCTTCCTGCTCGCTTCCCTCGGGGAGATCGATGCTTCACGCACGGAGCTGCGGGCCGCACTCGACATCGAGCGCCGCACCAAGGAAGCCCCCGTCATCGGTGTCGTCATGTCGATCGCGTCCGGATACCTCGCCCGCTTCGACGCGGATGCAGGCGACCGCAAGGCGGCCGAAGCGTCGACGGCAGCGAATCGCCGTCTGATCGCGCTCGCCACGCGAGACGAGGGCGCGGATAGCTTCGGGCGCGCGTTCGGGCCCGAATTGCTGGGGTATTACGGATTCCCGGGGACGGGGCTCGGCTACGGCGCGTTCGCCGTTCCGTACGCCGACGGCGATTTCGAGACGGTGCGTTCGCTGGCGCGCGCGTCGGCCATCCGCCTCGAGCACATCAAGGACCCCGCCCCGGGCGAGGCCGAGTCGCGCGATTTGGCGCTCGAGGTCGCGTATCGTACGATCGCCGACGCGTCGTACCGCCTGCGCGATTACGCGGCGGCTGACACGGCCATCCAGCGCGCGCTGGCGCTGCGCAAGAAGCTGCCGACACGCACGCTTATCGACCGCCGCGATGCGGGCACGCAGGCGGTGCTTGCCGGGATGATCGCCGCGCGCCTCGGTCGCCTCGACGAAGCGCGCAAGCTCATCGATCCGGTGCTCGAGATGCAGCGCGAGCTCGCGAACCGCCCGGACAACGACGACCGCCTGCAGCGCTTCGAGCTCGCGCAAGCACTTTATGCCTCGGCGCTCGCCGGCTCGCCGCACAAGGCGGACGAGCTGAGGCAGGCGGCGCGGCTCATCGACGAATCGCCGCCGCAGATGCGCCGACTGATCAGCGTGCAGCGCGTCCGTGCATGGATCGCGGAGGCGCGGGCGTCCTGAACGCTGCCATCGATTCCATTCGCGCGCATCTCGACCGCGGCGCGCCGTGGGACGCATGCGACGCTTTTCGTGAGGCGAGCACTGCGCATCCGGACGATGCCCGGCTGCTCT
>JBLMWW010000218.1:0-3726 GCA_050257435.1 Rudaea sp. | reverse complement strand
GCCGACCAGCTGCAGGACGCGCCCCTTGCGTCCCTTGCGACGCTGGGAGGGCAGGGGGATCTGGCGGAATCCGGACAGGTACTGGCCGGTCAGGCTGGCCGGGTTCTGCATGATCTTCTCGGGCGTTCCTTCGGCCACCACGGCGCCGCCGTGGATGCCGGCGCCGGGTCCCATGTCGATGACGTGGTCGGCGGTGAGGATGGCGTCCTCGTCGTGCTCGACCACCACCACCGTGTTGCCGAGGTCGCGCAGGCGGCGCAGCGTCTCGAGCAGGCGGTTGTTGTCGCGCTGGTGCAGGCCGATCGATGGCTCGTCGAGCACGTAGAGCACGCCGGTCAGGCCCGAGCCGATTTGCGAGGCGAGGCGAATGCGCTGGCTCTCGCCGCCGGAGAGCGTGCCGGAGCCGCGCGACAGCGTGAGATAGTCCAGGCCCACATCGACCAGGAACCTGAGGCGCTCGCGGATTTCCTTGAGCACGCGCGAGGCGATCTCGTTCTGCTTCGGCGTGAGCTTCTCGGGCAAGGCGGCGAACCAGTCGCCGGCCTTGCGCACGGAAAGCTCGGCGACCTGCGCGATATTGGCGTCGGCGATCTTCACGCACAGCGCCTCGGGCTTGAGCCGCGCGCCCTGGCAGGCGGCGCAGGGCACGTCGGTGAAATATTTCGCCAGGTCCTCGCGCGCCCACTCGCTCTCGGTTTCCTTGAAGCGGCGCTCGAGATTGGTGATCACGCCCTCGAACGGCTTTTTCGTCGTGTAGCCGCGCAGACCGTCGTCATAGGTGAACTTGATCTCCTCCTCGCCCGAGCCGTAGAGGATGGCGTCCTGCACCTTCTTCGGCAGGTCCTTCCATTTGGCGTCGAGCGTGAAGCGGTAGTGCTTGGCGAGCGCGGTGAGCGTCTGCAGGTAATAGGGCGAGGATGATTTCGCCCAGGGCGCGATGGCGCCCTTGCGCAACGAGGCGTCGCGGTCGGGGATGACCAGGTCGGCGTCGATATGCTGCTCGAGCCCGAGCCCGCCGCATTCAGGGCAGGCGCCGAACGGGTTGTTGAACGAGAACAGCCGCGGCTGCGGATCCTCGTACGTGATCCCACACGGACGGCATTCGAATCGCTCGGAGAACTGGAAGACCTCGGACGGGACCGGTGAATCCGTGAGGCGCACGGCCCAGGCGGCGCCTCCGCCTTCGAGGTACGCGGTCTCGATGGAATCGGTCAGCCGCTGCTGCAGATCCTCACCGCCGATCCGCACGCGATCGACGATCACCTGCAGCGTCGAGCGATCGGTCAGGGCGGCGGCGTCCAGTTCGTCGAACGACACGGCGCGCCCGTCGACCAGGAGCCGTCCGAAACCCTTGCGGCGCAGCGATTCGATCGTGGCCGACACGGCTGCGGCGCGGTGGGGGTCGCTCCTCGATCCGCTCCCGGCCGAGCCGTTCGGCGACGAAACCCCTTCGCGCGCGGCGGTGTCCGACTGCGCCGCAGCCACGCCGTCCTCGTCGCCGGCTTCCGCCAGCTCGTCGACCTCCGGCCATTCGACCTCGTCAACCGACACGATCGGCAGGTCGAACCCGAGCAGGAGTCTGGCGCCCTCGGGCAGCCGGCCGAGCTCGCGCGCGACGACTTCAGCCGTCTCGCGCACCACTTCCCGCCCGCAGTTCCGGCAGTACGTGCGTCCGATGCGCGCGAACAGCAGCCGCATGTAGTCGTGAATCTCCGTCGTGGTGCCGACGGTCGAGCGCGGGTTGCGGACGCTGTTCTTCTGCCGAATCGCGATCGCGGGAGAGATGCCGTCGATGCGATCGACGTCGGGCTTCTCCATCCGCTCGAGGAACTGCCGGGCGTAGGCGGACAGCGACTCGACGTAGCGGCGCTGCCCCTCGGCGTAAATCGTGTCGAAGGCGAGCGATGACTTGCCCGATCCGCTCACGCCGGTGACGATGACCAGCTTGCCGACCGGGAGCGTCAGGTCGATGTTCTTGAGGTTGTGCGTACGTGCGCCGCGGATGACCAGATCGCTGGTTTCGGCAGCCGCCGGTGACACGGGTTCGGGCATGCTCGCGTGTACGGCCCTACGTCTGGCTCGTCCGGGGTGGTCTGAACCTCCTATCGTAACGCAGGCGCGTACTCGAGGCAATCACCGCAGCGGTATCGGCCGCAATCGGAGGTGAGTCGATGCAGCGCCGAGTGGCACCGCGCTAGACGTGGCTCTTTTCGAGTTTTGCGACGAGTTGAAGCAACTGCGCTGCCTCGCTCGGCGAGAGCACGCTGAAGAGTTCGCGCTCGGCGTCCCGCTGGATGCGGATGCCCTCTTCATACGCCTTGCGGCCGCTTTCGGTCACCACGGCCAGTCGCGAGCGGCGATCGTTGGGGTCGGGCGCACGGCTGACGAGCCCGTCGGCCTCGAGCCGATCGATGAGTTGCGTGACGTTCGATTTGACGCACGAGAGGCGCTCGGCCAGCTGACCGAGCGGCAGCGACTCGCCCGCGAGGACGAGATGGCGAAGCGCCGCAAGCTTCGGCAACGACAGGCCTACTCGTCCGAGCTGGGACTCGACCTCGCCCTCGAGCACGGAGGCGATGCGCAGCACGGCAAACAAATGGGAACGGTTCGAGCCTTCCATTTAGTTCAGATATGTATTATATCGCGCGCCGGTCGCCTGTGCAACATTACTCACCATGCACATCTTTCATGCGGCCGCTTCCGCGCTGCGCACGGCGGATCCTCAGACCTTCGTCGGAGTGGCGCGGAGCGCCCGCCTGGCAGCCGCTCAGGAAGGCGTACCGGTCGGCGTGTACCGCGTCGAGTTCGAGGCCGGCGCGCGCACGCACTGGCACACGCACTCGGGGCCGCAGTGGCTGTTCGTCCTCGACGGCCGGATTCGCGTGCAGGTCTGGGGCGAGACGGCGCGCGACGTCGGGGCCGGCGACGCAGTCGTCATCGCGCCGAACGAGAAACACTGGCACGGCGCGGCGCCGGAATCGCACGGAACGCACCTCGCCGTCAACGTGAACGCCACGACGAAGTGGCTCGAGCCGGTCGCCGAGGAATCCTGACCGCCGCCCTGGCGGAGGTCATCCGGGCGACGACCGGCGCTCGAACAGCGTCAGCTCCCATTCATCCCGCACGACGTCGTGCCGCACGATGTAGATGTCGCCGTCGTCTCCCCTGATCTTGAAATAGCGATGTTCGGGCGCGAGCCACTGATCGATCACCTCGGCGACCTCGATGCGGCGGTCACCGCCGAGCACGAGTGCACGCGGCGTCTGCTCGCCGCGATGGCCGGCGTAGCACTCGACGCGAACATCCGAGACGAGGCGCGCCTCGTCTGCGCGTGAATTCGAGTCCTCCATCCCGACGTCCTACATGGCGGGCGGCGTGTGTGGCTCGAGCGCGCGCCGTCGCAGCCACATGCGGAGGACGCTGCGGGCCGTGAAGATCGCGGCGAGCGCGACGATCTGGCCACCCAGAATCACGAGGTTGACGTTGATCGCCGGGCGCCACGACGCGCGTCCATCGCGGACGACGAACACGCCGGCAGGACGCGCGCGCAGGCCGAAACCCGCGCCACCCTGCTCGCCCGTGCCCTGCCCGCCGCCCCCGCCGCCTGCCACGTAAGCGGTCGGAATGATCGTCGCGCCGTTGACTTCGATCGGATCGCCGAAGACGCGTCCTGCGCTGAGCGCCCGCTGCGTCGACAGCAGCACTTCCTGAGTGTTCATGAGGCCT
>JBLMWW010000217.1:0-11582 GCA_050257435.1 Rudaea sp. | reverse complement strand
CCGGTGCACGCGGCGCTGTGGCTCGTGCTGTCGTTCTTCACCGCCGCGGGCATCTGGCTTCTGCTGCAGGCCGAGTTCCTGGCGATCGCGCTCGTGCTGGTGTACGTCGGCGCGGTCATGGTGCTGTTCATGTTCGTCGTGATGATGCTCGACGTCAACTTCGAGACGCTGCGCGAGCACTTCCGGAGCTACCTGCCGATCGCCGCGGCGGTGGGTGCGCTGGTGCTCTTCGAGATGACGCTCGTGATCGTCGACAGCGCGATCGGACGCACGACCACGGCGCCGCCCGCGCCGACCGGGAGCAACACGCGCGCGCTGGGGCAGCTACTCTACGTCGATTACGTGTATCCGTTCGAGATCGCGGCCGTGGTGCTGCTCGTCGCC
Source organism: Rudaea sp. (assembly GCA_050257435.1). Classification (GTDB taxonomy): domain Bacteria; phylum Pseudomonadota; class Gammaproteobacteria; order Burkholderiales; family Casimicrobiaceae; genus VBCG01. The sequence goes on along the minus strand of JBLMWW010000217.1, from coordinate 11,198 downwards.
ATCGTCGCGGCGATCGCGCTCACGCACCGCGAGCGCAGGGAAAGAAAGCATCAGGACCCGTCCTGGCAGGTGAAGGTCCGGCGCGAGGATCGCGTCCGGCTCGTCGACCTGCGGTCGGAGAAGCCGCCGGCCTGACGCCGGGTACCACCGGGACGATCGCGAAACGGCCTGTCAAGACGCCATCGCATCGGACCGCCGCTCGAGGGAGTGACGCCGTGCCATCGCTTGCCGCACCGACGCTATCGCATTACCTCGTGCTGGGCGCGATCCTCTTCGCGATCAGCATGGCCGGCATCTTCCTCAACCGGCGCAACGTCATCATCATGCTGATGGCGATCGAGCTGATGCTCCTCGCCGTCAACCTGAACTTCGTCGCCTTCTCCCGCTACCTCGGCGACATGGCGGGGCAGGTGTTCGTCTTCTTCATCCTCACCGTCGCGGCGGCCGAATCCGCGATCGGCCTGGCGATCCTCGTGCTGCTTTTCCGCAACACGGGCTCGATCGACGTCGAGGCGCAGGGGCGCCTGCGCGGTTGAGGGGCCGATGGACGACGTCAACATGCGGGGCCTCTACCTCCTCGTCCCACTCGCGCCTCTCGTCGCGTCCGTCATCGTCGGCCTGTGGGGTCCGAAGCTCGGCCGCAGCGCGTCGCACTGGCTTTGCATCCTCGGCGTCGCGGCTTCCTTCGTCGCGTCGATCCTGATCACGCGCGACGTGCGCGCCGGCCACCTGTTCAACGGCGACGTCTACGCGTGGCTCGCCTCGGGCAACCTCAAGCTCTCCGTCGGCTTCCTGATCGATCCTTTGACCGTGACGATGATGCTCGTCGTGACGTTCGTGTCGCTGATGGTGCACGTCTACACCGTCGGCTACATGGCCGACGACCCCGGCTACACGCGCTTCTTCTCGTACATCTCGCTCTTCACGTTCTCGATGCTGATGCTCGTGATGAGCAACAACTTCCTGCAGCTCTTCTTCGGCTGGGAGGCGGTGGGCCTCGTGTCGTACCTGCTGATCGGCTTCTGGTACACGCGGCCGACGGCGAATTACGCGAGCCTCAAGGCCTTCCTCGCCAACCGCGTAGGCGATTTCGGCTTCGTGCTCGGGATCGGGCTCGTGCTCGCGTACTTCGGCACGCTCGACTATGCACCGGTGTTCGCGAAGGCGGAGTCGCTCGCCCGGACCGTGCTGCCGTGGCCGGGCGCGCACTGGAACCTGCTGACCGCGATCTGCATCTGCCTGTTCGTCGGCGCGATGGGCAAGAGCGCGCAGGTGCCGCTGCACGTCTGGCTGCCCGATTCGATGGAAGGTCCCACACCCATCTCGGCGCTGATCCACGCGGCGACGATGGTGACGGCGGGCATCTTCATGGTCGCGCGGATGAGCCCGCTCTTCGAGTGGTCGGAAACGGCGCTCGCGTTCGTGACGGTGATCGGCGCCATCACCGCGCTGTTCATGGCGTTTCTCGGGCTGGTCCAGAACGACATCAAGCGCGTCGTCGCCTACTCGACGCTGTCGCAGCTCGGCTACATGACGGTCGCGCTCGGCGTGTCGGCGTACTCCGCCGCGATCTTCCATCTGATGACGCACGCGTTCTTCAAGGCGCTGCTGTTCCTCGCCGCGGGATCGGTCATCATCGCGCTCCATCACGAGCAGGACCTGCGCAAGATGGGCGGCTTGCGGAAGTACATGCCGATCACGTACGTCACCGCGGTGATCGGCGCGCTCGCGCTCGCCGGCATCCCGCCGTTCGCGGGATTCTTCTCGAAGGACACGATCATCGAGGCGGTCGGCCTCTCGCACGTCGGCGGGCATCGTTTCGCCTATCTGGCCGTGCTCTGCGGCGTGTTCGTCACGGCGTTCTACACGTTCCGCATGCTCTTCCTCGCGTTCCACGGCCCCGAGCGGTTCCATCACCACGCGGACACCGGGCAAGAGGCGGCCGCCGAGGCGAGCGCGCACGCACACGCGAAGTCGTCCACGACGGGCGAGGAGCCCGACGCGCAAGGCCACGCGGGCGGCCCGCCGCGCGAATCGCCGTGGGTGGTCACCGTGCCGCTCATCCTGCTCGCGATCCCGTCGATCTACGCGGGCTGGGCCTACATTGGAACGATGCTGTTCGGCGACTGGTTCGGCAGCTCGATCGTGGTGCGCGAGCCGCACGACGTCATGGGCGAGCTCCGGAGCGAGTGGCACGGCGCGGTGCCGTTCATCCTGCACGGCCTCGCCGCGCCGACGTTCTGGATCGCGCTTGCCGGCATCGGGGCGGCGACGTATCTCTATCTGATCCGGCCCGGCCTGCCGGCGGCCATCGTCGCGCGCTTCCGGGCGATCTACACGCTGCTCGACAACAAGTATTACTTCGACCGCTTCAACGACTGGTTCTTCGCGGGCGGCGCGCGGGCCGTGGGGCGCTTCGCTTCGACGGTCGGCGACCGGACGATCATCGATGGTTGGCTCGTCAACGGGTCGGCGAAGCTCGTCGCGTTCGTGTCGCGCGAGTTCCGGCGCATCCAGTCCGGTTACGTCTATCACTACGCGTTCGTGATGATCATCGGCGTCTTCGGGCTGCTCTACTGGTGGGGCGTGCGATGAGCGCGGCGGGACTTGCGAGCGCGGCGGGCGAGGCCGAAGGCCGAGCCGAGCCCCGAAGGGCGCGGCGCCGCGCGAATCGCATGAGGCCGACGCGTGAGGGCTCCACCCGGCGAGGCACGTACAGGGAGGCCGAGGCGGTGAGGGGGCGCTCGTGACGCCCTACCTCTCCCTCGCGATCTGGGTGCCGATCGTCGCGGGCGTCGCCGTGCTCGGCTTCGGGCGCGACCGCGACGCGGGCTTCGCCCGCTGGATCGCGCTGATCGGGGCGGTTTCCGGGTTCGTCGTCACGATCCCGCTCTTCCTGTATTTCGACCGGTCGACGTCGGCGATGCAGTTCGTCGAGTACGCGAACTGGATCCCGCGCTTCGACATCCACTATCACCTCGGCGTCGACGGCATCTCGATGCTGTTCGTGCTGCTGAACAGCTTCGTCACCGTGCTCGTCGTGTGGGCGGGTTGGGAGGTCGTCACGACGCGTGTCGCGCAATACATGGCGGCGTTCCTGATCATGTCGGGCCTGATGAACGGGGTGTTCAGCGCGCTCGACGGGATCCTCTTCTACCTCGTCTTCGAGGCGATGCTGATCCCGATGTACCTGATCATCGGCGTGTGGGGCGGGCCGAACCGCGTCTATGCGGCGCTCAAGTTCTTCCTCTATACGCTGGTTGGCTCGCTGCTGATGCTGGTGGCACTGATCTACCTCTACACCGTCTCGCAGACGTTCGAGATCCTCGAGTGGTACAAGGTGCCGCTCGAGATGAGCGTGCAGATCCTGCTGTTCGTCGCGTTCTTCCTGGCGTTCGCGGTGAAGGTTCCGATGTGGCCGGTGCACACCTGGCTGCCGGACGCGCACGTCGAGGCGCCGACCGGTGGCTCGGTCGTGCTCGCGGCGATCACGCTCAAGATCGGGGCGTACGGCTTCGTCCGGTTCATCCTGCCGATCCTTCCCGACGCGTCGCGCTACCTCTCCGGATTCGTCATCACGCTGTCGCTGATCGCGATCATCTACATCGGCTTCGTCGCGCTGGTGCAGGCGGACATGAAGAAGCTGATCGCCTACTCGTCGATCTCGCACATGGGGTTCGTCACGCTCGGCTTCTTCCTGTTCAGCCAGCTCGGGATCGAGGGCGGGCTCGCGCAGATGCTCTCGCACGGGTTCGTCTCGGCGGCGCTGTTCCTGTGCGTGGGCGTCATGTACGACCGCATGCATTCCCGCCAGATCGCCGACTACGGAGGCGTCGTCAACACGATGCCGAAGTTCGCGGCCTTCATGATGCTCTTCGCGATGGCGAACGCGGGGCTGCCCGGCACGTCGGGGTTCGTCGGGGAGTTTCTCGTGATCCTCGCCTCGGTCAAGGTCAACTTCTGGCTGGGCTTCGCCGCCGCGATCACGCTGATCCTCGGTGCGGCGTACACGCTCTGGATGTACAAGCGCGTGATCTTCGGCGCGGTCGCGAACGCGAACGTCGCGAAGCTCACCGACATCGGCAGCCGCGAGTTCTGGCTGCTCGGCGTCGTGGCCGTGGCGGTGCTGGGGATGGGCCTGTGGCCGAAGCCCGTCATCGACGTGATGCATGCGTCGGTCGCCGACCTGCTGACGATCGTCACGCGCTCGAAACTCTGACCGGCGACCGATGCTCGCGCAACTCAACTACTGGGCCGCACTTCCCGAGATCGTCATCCTGGCGGCGGCGTCGCTGATCCTGCTGGTCGACCTGTTCGTCCCCGAGGAGCGGCGCTACGTGACGTACTGGCTGACGCAGCTCGCGCTCCTCACGGCGACGTGCGTGACGCTCGCGACGCTGCGCCTCGACGCGATTCACGGCTACCACGGCATGGTCATAGACGACATGCTCGCCGACTTCCTGCGCATCGCGTGCTTCATCGCCGTTTCGCTGATGCTGTTCTATTCGCGGACCTACATGGCGGCGCGCGGGCTCTTCCGCGGCGACGTGTTCGTGCTGACGCTCTTCGCGCTGCTCGGGATGCAGGTGATGGTCACCGGCAGCAACTTCGTCACGCTCTACCTCGGCCTCGAGCTGATGTCGTTGTCGCTCTACGCGCTCGTCGCCGCGCAGCGCGACCATCCGCGCTCGTCGGAGGCGGCGATGAAGTATTTCGTGCTGGGGGCGCTCGCCTCCGGCATGCTGCTCTACGGCCTGTCGATGATCTACGGCACCACCGGCTCGCTCGACCTCGACACCGTCGCGCGCGCGATCTACGGAGGGCACGCGAGCAGCCTGCTCCTGACGTTCGGGCTGGTCTTCGTCATCTCGGGGCTCGCGTTCAAGCTGGCCGTCGTCCCGTACCACATGTGGGTGCCCGACGTGTACGACGGCGCACCCACGTCGATGACCGTGCTCGTCGGCACGGCGCCGAAGATCGCCGCGTTCGCGATGTCGCTCCGCATCCTGTCCGGCGCGCTCCAGGGAACCGCGTTCGACTGGCAGGGCATGCTGATCGTGCTGTGCGTCCTGTCGATGGTGCTCGGCAACCTGATCGCCATCGCGCAATCGAACATCAAGCGCATGCTCGCGTACTCGACGATCGCGAACATGGGCTACATGCTGCTCGGGTTCCTCACCGCCAATCGCTACGGGTTCTCCGCGGCGATGTTCTACGTCGTCTCCTACGCGCTCACGAGCCTGGCGTCCTTCGGCATGATCATGCTGCTGGCGCGGGAAGGCTTCGAGAGCGATCGCCTCGACGACTTCAAGGGGCTGAACCAGCGCTCGCCGTGGTGGGCGTTCATCATGCTGCTCGTGATGTTCTCGCTCGCCGGGCTGCCGCCCATGCTCGGCTTCTACGCCAAGTTCATGGTGATCGAGGCGGCGATCAACGATGGCTTCGTGTGGCTGGCGGTCATCGCCGTCGTCACGTCGCTGATCGGCGCCTTCTATTACCTTCGCGTCGTCAAGCTCATGTACTTCGACGACCCGGTCGACGCGATGCCGATCGTCGTCCGCGGCGACACGAGCTTCGCGCTGTCGGTCAACGGCCTGCTGCTGCTCGTGCTCGGCGTGCTGCCGCAGCAGCTCATCGGGCTGTGCGCGATCGCGCTCACGCAGTCCAATTTCCCCTGAGCGCCGAAATCGGCGTCCGACTGCGGCAGATCGGGGTCTGCCCCCAGTCTGGCCCTAATCTGCCCCCAATCTGCCCCGAGTCTCACCCCGATCTGCCGGCCTGACCCCGATTTCCGCGTGCTACCATCGCCCGGTTTCGGTTTGCTCCCATGCGCGTCGGCCTCTTCGTCACCTGCCTCGTCGACCTGATGCGGCCGTCGATCGGGTTCGCCGCGCTGCGCCTGCTCGAGGCAGGTGGCGCGGACGTTTACGTGCCGGCGTCGCAAACGTGCTGCGGGCAGCCGACGTACAACTCGGGTGACCGCGCCGACACGATCGCGCTCGCGCGCAAGGTCGTCCAGGAGTTCGAGGGCTGCGACTATCTCGTGGCGCCGTCGGGCTCGTGCAGCGGCATGATCAAGACCCACTATCCCGAGCTTTTCGCCGGTGACGCGGCGTGGTCGGCCCGCGTTGCGGCACTCGCGGACAGGACCTACGAGCTCACCGACTTTCTCGTCAACGTGCTCGCCCTCGAGCGCGTCCCCGGCGACTACAAGGGATCGATCACCTACCACGACTCGTGCGCGGGGCTGCGCGAGATGGGGGTCAAGGCGCAGCCGCGGGCGCTGCTCGCCAGGATGCGCGGCGTACGCCTGTCCGAGATGGCCGACTGCGAGGTGTGCTGCGGCTTCGGCGGCACGTTCGCCGTGAAGCTCGGCGAGATCTCGGCGCGGATCGCCGACAACAAGTGCCAGCATATCGTGACGAGCGGCGCCGACGCGGTGGTTCTCGGCGACCTCGGCTGCATGCTCAACATCGAGGGACGCCTGCGACGGCGCGGGGACGCGACGCGCGTGCTGCACGTCGCCGAAGTGCTCGCCGGCGAGATGCCGTAGAAGGCCCGCGATGCAGGTCGCGTCGATGTATTTCAAGGAGCGCGCGCACGCGAAGCTCCACGACGCGCAGCTGCAGGCGAGCCTGCGCAAGTTCCAGGGGAAGTTCGTCCCCGCGCGCCGTGCCTCGCTCGTCGAGCTCGACGACTTCGAGGGGACGCGCGACGCGGGCGCGGCGATCCGCCAGCGCGCGCTCGACGACCTCGACGTCTGGCTCACGATCTTCGACGAGAATGCGCGGGCGCGCGGCGCGACGGTGCTCTACGCGCAGGCGCCGGCGGACATCAACGCGCTCGTGCTCGAGATCGCGGAGCGCCACGGCGTGCGCAAGATCATCAAGTCGAAGTCGATGGTCTCGGAGGAGTCCGGGCTCGACCACGCGATCGAGGCCGCGGGCCTCACCGTCGTCGAGACGGACCTCGGCGAGTACATCCTGCAGATCAACGACTACGAGCCGCCATCGCACATCATCGGGCCGGCCCTGCACAAGTCGCGCGAGGAGGTGGCGGAGCTGTTCCACGCGCGGCACAAGACGCCGAAAAAGACAGGCATCGCCGAGCTGTGCCTCGAGGCGCGCGAGGTCCTGCGCACGCACTACCTGTCCGCCGACATGGGCGTCAGCGGCGGCAACTTCTTCGTCGCCGAGACCGGCTCGGTAGTGCTCGTCACCAACGAGGGCAACGCCACGCTGGCGACGACGCTGCCCAGGGTGCACGTCGCGATCTCGGGCATCGAGAAGATCGTGCCGACGCTCGACGACGTCGCGACGCTCATGCGCCTGCTGCCGCGCTCCGCGACGGGGCAGTCGATCTCGAACTACGTCGACATCCTGACCGGCGTAAGGGGGCCCGGCGAGTTCCACGGCGCCGAGCACATGTACTTCATCGTCGTCGACAGCGGCCGCAGCACGGTGCTCGGCAGCGACGTCCGTGAGGCGCTGCGCTGCATCCGCTGCGGTGCGTGCATGAATCACTGCCCGGTCTACCAGAACATCGGCGGGCACGCGTACGGCTGGGTCTACCCGGGACCGATCGGCAGCGTGCTGACGCCGATGTACGTCGGCCTCGAGAACGCGCTCGACCTGCCCTACGCCTCGACGATGTGCAACCAGTGCGGCGTCGTGTGCCCGGTCAGGATCCCGCTGCCCGACCTGCAGCGGAAGCTGCGCGACAAGGCGTTCGAGCGCCACCTGCGCCCGTGGCCCGAGCGCCTCAGCCTCAGGGGCTGGGGATTCCTCGCGCGCCATCCGGCGCTCTACGCGCTCGTGTCGGCGCTCGGCGTGCGGACGCTGCGCCTTGTCGCCGATCGCAACGGCATGATCCGCAGGCTGCCCTTCGCCAGCGGCTGGACCGACGAGCGCGACATGCCCGCTCCCGCCGGCCGCACCTTTCGCGAGCTCTACAAGGCGCGCGCCGCGGGTCGCGCCGCGCCGCCGCAACCCACGGAAGCTACCCAATGACCACCCAGCACGCGGCGGCTGGCCGCGCTCCCCGCCTGTCGCGCCGCGCCGAATCGCTCGGCACCGAGAACGCGTTCGTCGTGCTCGCCGAGGTCAACGCGCTCGCGCGCGCGGGCAAGGACATCGTTTCCTTCTGCATCGGCCAGCCGGACTTCCCCACACCTGCGAACATCCAGGACGCCGCGATCGCGGCGATCCGCGAGGGCAGGCACGGCTATACGCCGTCGGCGGGCATCGACGAGTTGCGTGCGGCCGCGGCACGCGATCTCGGCGCGCGCCGCGGCCTCGAAGTGCACCCGGACGACGTCGTCGTCGGGGCCGGCGCGAAGCCGTTCATCGCCTATACGATCGCGTCGGTGACCGACTACGGCGTCGGCGACGAGGTGATCTACCCGGTGCCCGGGTTCCCGATCTACGAATCGCAGATCGTGGCGAACGGCGCCGTTCCCGTGCCGATCTTCCTGCGCGAGGCGCGCGAGTTCGCGTTCGACCCGGCCGAGCTCGAGGCGAAGATCACCCCGAAGACGCGGCTCCTGATCCTGAACTCGCCGCAGAACCCGACCGGCGGGATCCTGTCGGCCGCCGACTTCGACGCGATCGCCGGGATCCTCGCGCGCCATCCGCAGATCTGGGTGTTCGCCGACGAGATCTACTCGCGGCTGATCTACGATGGCCGCTTCGATACGCTCGCAAGTCGCGCGGGCATGCAGGAGCGCACGATCATTTGCGACGGCGCGTCGAAGACGTGGGCGATGACCGGCTGGCGCCTGGGATACGTCGCCAGCCGCGCGCTGGCGCCCACCTTCACGCGCTGGATCACGAACACCGAGTCGTGCGCGTCGCAGATCTCGCAGTGGGCGGCGGTCGAGGCGATCCAGGGACCACAGGATTCGGTCGACGAAATGCGCGCGCGCTTCCTCGAGCGGCGCGATCTCATCGTGCGTCTGCTGAACGAGGTTCCCGGCGTGACATGCCGGCGTCCGGGCGGCGCGTTCTATGCGTGGCCCAACGTGACGGACGCGTGCCGGCGCGTCGGCGCGGCCGATTCGGAGGCGTTGCGCAAGCGCCTGCTGCACGAGGCCGGCATCGCGGTCCTGGCCGACATCCACTTCGGGCGGCGCGTGCCCGGCGATGGGCAGCACCTGCGCTTCTCCTACGCGGCATCGACGCAGGCGATCGAGGAGGGCATCGGTCGGCTCGACGATTTCGTGCGCAAGCACACCGTTTAGCCGGAATGGGGATCGAGGACAACCAGCTGGCGCGCGAGGCGGTGCTGGCACGGGTGCGCGCCGCGCTCGGCCGCGAGGGGCCCGACGACGAGGCGCGCGCGGCGGCCCATGCCTATCTCGCTGCGCGCGTGCAGGGCCCGCGCCCCGCGCCGCCCGACGATCTCGTTCAGCGCTTCCAGGAGCGCGCCACCGACATGTCGAGCACCGTCGAGCGCATCGCGTCGCTCGATGGGGTGCCCACCGCGGTGGCGCGCTATCTGGGCGCGCGCGGTGCGGGCCGGATGTCGGCCGCGACCGCCGCGACCCCGGCACGCGAGCAGGCGGATGCCGCCGATGCGGCGCGCCTCGAAGTCGCGGGCGCCGTGCTCGTCGACGATCCGATGAAGCGCGGCGCAGCGGCTTCGTCCGGCGTGTGCTGGCCCGAATTCGCCGGACTCGATTGGATGGGCGCGGGACTCGCCGTCGAGGCCCGCCCCACGACCGGGAACGATGCCCTCGGCATCACCGGGTGCTACTGCGCGATTGCGGAGACGGGCACACTCGTGTTCGTCACCGGCGCCGACACGCCGTCGGCGACGTTCCTGTTGCCCGAGACGCACGTGGCGGTCGTTCGCGCCTCTCGGATCGTCGCGGGGATGGAGGACGCGTTCGCGCGCGTGCGCGCCGAGGGCGGGATGCCGCGCGCGGTGAACCTCGTATCGGGACCTTCGCGCACCGGCGACATCGAGCAGACGATCGTGCTCGGCGCGCATGGACCGCGCTACGTGCACATCCTGCTCGTCGACTAGTCGGGCGCTTGGAGTCGATTCGGCGCAAAGCGGGCGCCACGCGCGTCGCTCGCTCCACCTCCACTACCCAGTCGCTCGCGACGCGTGCGACCGCTGCGCGCCGAATCGGCGCAGACCCGGTCTTCCAGGCCTTAGTCGGCGAACTCGCGAATGATCGTCTCGATCGCGGCGCGGTCGGAGAGGAACGCGTCGACGCACGTCGGATCGAAATGCTTCCCGCGCTGGGACTTGAGGAACTCGAGGCCCTCGTCGGGCTGCCAGGCGCGTTTGTAGGGCCGCACGGAGACGAGGGCGTCGAAGACGTCGGCAACGGCGACGATGCGCGCGACGAGCGGGATGTCCTCGCCGTGCAGGCCGTTCGGGTAGCCCGAACCGTCGAACTTCTCGTGATGCCCGAGCGCGATGATCGCGCCCATCGACAGGTACTTCGACGGACTGCCCTTCAGGATGTCGTAGCCGATGCGCGGATGCGCGCGCATCACGTCGATCTCCTGGGGGGAGAGCGGACCTTCCTTCAACAGCACGGAATCGGGGATGCCGATCTTGCCGATGTCGTGCATCGGCGCCGCGACCTCCAGCACGTGCACGGTCTCGGTACCGAGGCCGAGATGCTGGCCGATGAGTGCCGAGTAGCGCGCCATCCGCGTGAGGTGATTGCCCGTCGTCCTGTCGCGGAACTCGCCGGCCTTGGCGAGCTTGGCGAGCGTCTCGAGCTCGCGCTCGTGAATCTCCGCGACCGACTTGTCGACCTGGTATTGCAGCACGCGCGCCTGGTCGGACAGCACGATCTTGTGCCGGCGCAGCTCGAGCAGGTTCGCGCAGCGCGCGCGCGTCTCGTGGTCGTCGAGCGGCTTGATGAGGAAGTCCGTCGCGCCCGCCTCCAGCGCGTCGTAGCGGATCTTGCGGTCGTCGACGACGGTGATCACGACGATCGGGACGTCGACGCAATGCGGCAGCGCGCGCAGCTGCTTCACGAGCTCGATGCCGTCGAACTCCGGCAGCTTGTAGTCGGTGAGGACGATGTCGACGCGATTGTTGCGCGCGAACTCGAGCGCGCGCGATGGGGTGTCGAACAGCTCGAGGTTGAGCTTGCCGTCGATCTGCCGGACGATCTCGGCGAGCAGCAGCCGGCTCGAGAACAGGTCGTCGACGATCAGCACCGTGTTGCGCTG
>JBLMWW010000216.1:0-9696 GCA_050257435.1 Rudaea sp. | reverse complement strand
ACCCTTGGCGCCTTCGAGGACATCGAACGCTGCCGGCTCGCCGGCGGCTGATGTCCGCGGCGATGCGTCGGCGACCGCATGACGCCGCTGCCGCGCCGTGCGGATGGCGCGTTGCCGTCAGCGCCGCATGCGCTCGACCAGCGCGGTCGTCGAGCGCGGGTAGCGAAACGGGATGGCGACGAAGCGGCCGCCGCGCGCAACGACTTCGGCCGCGCCCACCGTCGTCGCGGCGGAGTAGTCGCCGCCCTTGACGAGCACGTCGGGCGCGCACGCGACGATCAGGTCGAGCGGGGTGTCGGCGTCGAACGGCACGACGAGATCCACGCAGGCGAGCGCCGCGAGCACCGCCATGCGATCGTCCTGCGCATTGAGCGGGCGCTCGGCGCCCTTGCCGAGGCGGCGCACCGACGCGTCCGAGTTGACGGCGACGACCAGCGAGGCGCCGAGTCCCTTCGCCTGCTCGAGGTAGGTGACGTGGCCGCGATGCAGGATGTCGAACACGCCGTTGGTGAAGACGAGCGGCCGCGCCAGCGCGCGGATGCGTGCGAGCGCATCCTCCGCGGTCGCGATCTTCGCCGGGTGATGCGGCTCGGGAAGGGCCGCCGGCGCCGCGTCGTGCACCGGACGTCAGTCGATGTATTCGAACAGCTTGACGACGCGGGTCACGCCGGAGGTCGTCGCGGCGATCTGCGCCGCGGTGTCGCCTTCGGCGTGCTTCACGAGCCCCATCAGGTAGACGATCTGCCGCTCGGTCACGACCTTGACGTGGTTGGGCGCGAACTTGTTCGCCTCGACGAAGCGCGCCTTGACCTTCGACGTGATGTACGTGTCGTTGGTGCGCGAGCCGAGATCGGTCACGGGAATGACCGCGAGCTCGTCGACGACGCGCCGCACTTTCGGCGTTGTGCGCGCGATTTGCTCGATCGGCGGGACGAGATCGGGGGTCGGCACCTCGCCGGTCAGCAGCACGATGCCGTTGAAGCTCGTCACGTTGACGTGGACGCGATCGCCGAACCCGGTGCCCACGTTGTTCGAGATCTTGAGCTCGATGGCTTCGTCGTCGACCTGCGCGCCCGCGGAGCGGCGATCCGTCGCCACGAGCGCGGCGCCGCCGACGGCGCCGGCCACCAGCACCGGCGCGCAGCCGGCAACCAGCGTCGCAAGCACCGTCCCCAGCGCGAACATGGCGAACAGCGAGCGCGGCCGGGCCGTCGCAAGCGGCGAAGGACGCGCGCTCCGGAGGCGGCACAGCGCGCGAGCCCGACGGGCCGCCCCGAGGGCGAACACCCGAGCGTGAAGCGCGAGGCCCGTCCAGCAAGCCGCAAGCGTGGGCGGAACATGCAAGCGTTTCGTCATGCGTACTCTCCCAATCGGGTCATGCGAATCGTCGGATGGCGTCATGCGTCGTCGCCGAGCAGCGTGGCATCGACGACGTCGCACAGGCAATGGATGGTCAGCAGGTGGACTTCCTGGATGCGGGCGGTGCGGGAATGCGGCACGCACAGGTGAACGTCCTCCGGGGCCAGGATCTCGCCGATGCGTCCGCCACCTTTTCCCGTCAACGCGACGACGCGCATCTCGCGCTCGTGCGCGGCGAGGATCGCGGCGATCACGTTGGGCGAGTTGCCCGACGTCGAGATCGCGAGCAGCACGTCGCCCTTGGCGCCAAGCGCGCGCACCTGCTTCGCGAAGACGTGCTCGAACGAATAGTCGTTCGCGACGGCGGTCAGGAGCGACGTGTCCGTCGTGAGCGCGATCGCGGGCAGTTCGGGCCGCTCGCGCTCGAAGCGTCCGACGAGCTCGGCGGCGAAATGCTGCGCGTCCGCGGCCGAGCCTCCGTTGCCGCAGGCGAGGATCTTGCCGTCGGCGAACAGGCAATCGGTGAGCAATGCCGCCGCGCGCGCGATCGGCGCCGCCATCGTCTGCGCTGCTTCCTGCTTCAAAGCCACGCTATCGGTGAAGTGGCTCCGAATGCGCTCGACGTGATCGATCATGGTCGCGCGATTCTAGCAGCCCGATGCGAGCTCCTGGATCGGCCCCTAGTCGACGCTGACGACATCGCGCCGCCATTCGATCGCGGCGGGGTCGAGCGAATGCATCAGGATCGCATCGAAGCGGCAAGGCGGCTCGCGTCCGAGCCGCGCGAGGTAGACGTTGGCGGCGGCGACGATGCGCGCGCGCTTGCGGGCGGTGATGCTCTCGACGGCGCCGCCGAAGCGCGCCGAGCGACGCATGCGCACCTCGACGAACACGAGCACGCGCCCGTCACGGGCGATGACGTCGATCTCGCCTGCGCGCGTGCGGAAGTTGCGCGCGACGATCGCAAGGCCCTGCCGCTCCAGGTACGCCGCGGCCAGCGCTTCCGCGCGCGCCCCCTCGGACGTCAAGGCGTCGCTTCGAACGGAACGAGCACGCCGTCGCGGTAGATCCCGAGACGCCCCTCGCGCTCGAATTCGTGGCGCGGACCCAGCAATACGTGGCCCGTCGCGCCGTCGAACTCGAGCCGGTCGGGCGGTCCACTGCGAAAGCTCGCGGCAATTCGATAGGCGTCGAGTCCGAGGGCGTAGAGGCGCGCCAGCGACTCGCTGTCGAACTCGCGGCGCGGAGTGTCGGCGAACTGGGGCGCGTCCGGCGTCAAAAGCCAGGGGATCTCCATCACGCGCACGCCGTCCAGGTCGCGCGCGGCCGCCGGCGACGGCCGCTCGAACACGAGGCCGCTCGCATAGGCGTCGATGCCACCGATGAATGGCTTCACGAGCCCAGCGTGTTCGCCGTCCACGGCGAGCAGCACGGCGTCCGGCGTGATGCGCGCGAGATCGCGCCGCAGCGCGGTCAATGCGTCGGGCGCCGCGTCGAAGCGAAACCCCTGCGGTGGGGCGCCGCCGTCGGCGGTCCACGCCTTGACGAACGAGGCGGCGAGGCGTTGCATCAGCGGCGAGCCGCCCTCCACGACGTCGAACGAGTGCGCGCCGAAGCTCCGTGCACGGCGCGCCAGCGCGCGGCCGTCGCTTTCCACCGTCAGCGAAAACACGTAGACGGCCGCCGGCAACGGTGTGCCGTCGTCGAGCTGGTTGAGCGCGAGCGTCCAGGGCAGATCGACGCCGGCGCCGGCGAGCGCGCGCAGGTCGTCGCGCACGAGCGGGCCCACGGCGACGCGCACGCCCCTGGCGCGCGCGAGCGCGAATGCATCGACGACACCGCCGCGCGCGTGCGGGATCACGATGCAGTCGCCGCTTGCGCCCGCGGCGGCCGCGGCGTCGAGGAACCCGTCGCGCACCGCACCCGCCGCGCGCGCGAACGCCGGCTCGTCGAGCGGCAGGACGAGCGCGATCTGGTCGCTCGTGGGCGGTGCGGGAATCCGCTCTTGCGCAGGCGCCGGCCCTGCGAGATCGGGTGGCGCCGGCGCCACTTCCGGCATCGCCCCCTCGGGTGGGGCCATCGGTGCAACCTCGCTTGCCGCAGGCGGCGGCGCATACTCGCCCGGCGCGGGCGCTTCGACCTGCGGCACCACCACGACGGGCGGCGCAACGACCCGCGCGCGAGTTGCCGGGCGTGTCGAGGCGCACGACAATGCGCCGGCGGCGAATGCGACGGCCGCCAGCGTGCAGAGCGCACGACGGACGAAGCCGGATGTCGCGGGAAAGGAAGCGGGCGGAGCGGGCATGGTGGAAGGAAGCGCGGCGCCACGCGACGCCGGGACGGAGCAGGGCGCGTTTCGCGCCGAGGGCGGCTCATTATATGTGGTGGCCACCCCCATCGGTAACCTGCGCGACGTCACGCTGCGCGCGCTCGACATCCTGCGCACCGCAGACATCATCGCGGCCGAGGACACGCGGGTCACGTCGACGCTGCTCGCACGCTACGGCGTCGCCACGAGGCCGCGCGCGCTGCACCGTCACAACGAGGCGCGGGAGGCACCCGCGCTGCTCGCAGCGCTCGCGAGCGGCGGCAGCGTGGCGCTCGTGAGCGACGCCGGGACGCCGGGCATCAGCGATCCCGGCGCGCGGCTCGTGCGCGCCGCGCGCGCGGCCGGGCATCGCGTCGTGCCGATTCCCGGCGCAACCGCGCTCGCCGCCGCGGTGTCGGCGGCGGGACTTTCGGCCGAGCGCTTCGCCTTCGTCGGCTTCCTGCCGCGACAGGGCAAGGCGCGACGCGAGTGGTTGGCGACGATCGCCGCCTGGCCGGTCGCGCTGGTGTTCTACGAGGCGCCCCATCGCGTCGAGGCAACGGTGACCGAGCTCGCGCGCACGCTCGATCCGCAACGGTCGATCACCATCGCGCGCGAGCTCACGAAGACGTTCGAGACGATCGCGAGCATGCCGCTCGCGCACGCGGCGGCGTGGCTGGCCGCGGACGCGAACCGCGCGCGTGGGGAATTCGTGCTGATCGTCGACGCATCTCCGGACGCCGAGCCGTCGACGCCGCCCGCGGCCGACGTCGACCGGCTGCTAAATGCCTTGCTCGCCGAGCTGCCGCCTGCGCGTGCGGCACGCGTCGCGTCCGCGGCAACCGGCGCGACGCGCGGGGCGCTGTACGCGCGTGCGCTGGCGCTCAAGGGGGAGCGCTGAGCGAGGCGCGGTCGAAGTCCTATACGCCGAGGTGGCGCGAGAGCGCGTCGGTGCGAAGCGCGAGCGAAGCCGACCAGCCGTCGAGAACGACCACGCCCTTCTCCAGCACGAGCGCGCGATCGGTGTGCGCGAGCACCAGGCGGTAGTTGCGGTCGACGAGCAACGACGCGATGCCGCTTTGCCGGATCTCGCCGATGATGCGCCAGATCTCGCGGACGATCTGCGGGGCGAGTCCCTCGGTCGCCTCGTCGAGGACGAGGAGTTCGGGATTGGTCATCAGCGCGCGCCCGATGGCGAGCATCTGCTGCTCGCCGCCCGACAACTGCTGGCCGCCGATCGAGAGCCGCTCCTTGAGGCGCGGGAACGTGTCGAGGACGCGCTCGAGATTCCATCCGCTGCGCTCGTCGCGTCCCGGACGCGCGCCGATCAGCAGATTCTCGCGCACGCTCAGGTTGGGAAAGATGCCGCGGCCCTCCGGCACGTACGCGACGCCCATGCGTGCGATCCGATGCGGCGGCTCGCGCGTGCAGTCCTCCCCGTGCACGAAGACCGTGCCGGCCGACGCGCGCTTGAGACCGAGGAGCGTGCGGATCAGCGTCGTCTTCCCCATGCCGTTTCTGCCGAGGAGGCCGATCGATTCGCCCGAATTGACGAGCAGCGAGACGCCGCGCAGCACGTGGCTCTCGCCGTAGTGCGCGTGCACGTCGCGCGCCTCGATCAGCGGAATCATCGCCGCCTCGCTGCGGGGCGCCGATCGCCGCTCGGCCGTCGCGACGGTCGCCATGATGGGGGCTAATGCACGCGCGCCGGCTGCTCGCGCGCTTCTTCGCCGTCGCCGAGATAGGCCGATTGGACGGCGCGGTTGCGGCGTATGTCTTCGGGCTCGCCGCTCGCGATGACCGCGCCGTTCACCATGACGGTGATCCGGTCGGCGATGCGGAACACGGCGTCCATGTCGTGCTCGACGAGCAGGATCGCGTGGCCCCGCTTGAGCGACGCGAGCAGCACGAGCATCCGCTCGGTTTCCTCCGGCCCCATCCCGGCGAGCGGCTCGTCGAGGAGCAGCACGTGCGGTGCGGTCGCGAGGCACATGGCGATCTCGAGCTGGCGCTTCTGCCCGTGCGACAGCGCGCCCGCGATGCGCTGCGCCTGCGCCTCGAGTCCCGCCTGCTCGATCGCCCGATGCGCGAGCCGGTTGCTGTCCGGGCATGCGCGCGCGGCGCCGAACAGGTCGAGCGGTCGCTGGTAATGCGCCTGGGCGGCGAGGCGGCAATTCTCGAGCACCGTCGCGCGCGGGAAGATCGTGGTGCGCTGGTAGCTCCGCCCGAGTCCCGCCCGCGCCCGCCGCGGCTGCGACCAGCGCGTCACGTCGCGTCCCTGCAGGTGCACGCGGCCGCCGGTCGGCGCGATCTCGCCCGAGAGAACGTTGACGAGCGTCGACTTGCCCGCGCCGTTGGTGCCGATCAATGCATGTACGCTGCCGCGTGCGAGCGTGAGCGACACGCGGTCGACGGCGAGGAGGCCCCCGAAGCGCCGCGAGACCTCGCTCGCCGTCAGCAGGATTTCATCCGGCATGGGCCACCTGCGCGCGCACGCGGCGCAGTTGCATCGGCAGCCCGACCACGCCGTTCGGCATGAAGGCGACGCAGCCGATGATCGCGAGGCCGAGCGGGAGTTGCCAATGCTTCGCGAACGTCCCGAAGAGCGCTTCCGACTGGAACAGCTCCTTCAGCAGCACGAACAGGAAAGCGCCGACGACCGCGCCGCGCAGCGTGCCGACGCCGCCGAGGATCAGCATCAGGAGCACGATCCCGGATTGATGCCAGGCGAGGATCTCGGGACTGACGAACCCGTCCTTGACGGCGTGCAGGAAGCCGGCGACGCCGGCGAGCGTGCCGGCGAGCGTGAAGGCCGCCAGCTTGTACGGATACGTCGAGAATCCGGTGGCGCGCATGCGCTGCTCGTTCGCCTTGATGCCGGCGAGCGCGTGCCCGAAGCGCGAGCGCTCGACGAGCGCGAGCAGGGCGTAGGCGAGGGCCAGGCACGTCAGCGTGGCGTAGTAGAACGTCCGCGGCCGGTCGAGATCGAGGAGCGTCACGCTGCCGATCGCGAGGACGGGCTTCACGTACAGATAGCGGCCGTCGCTGCCGCCGGCGAACTCCATGTCGTGGAACACGAAGTACGCCATCTGCGCGAAGGCGAGCGTCACCATGATGAAGTAGATGCCGCGCGTGCGCAGCGACAGTGCGCCGATGACGAGCGCCGCGCCCGCGGTGATCGCGAGCGCCGCGGGCAAAAGCCATACGAGCGACGCTGCGGTGGTGGTGGGCGAGAGCAGCGCCGTCGCATAGGCCGCGATGCCGAAGAACGCCGCGTGCCCGAACGATACGAGGCCGGCGTGGCCGACGAGGAGCTCGAGGGACAGCGCGAAGATCGCGAAGATCATCGTCGTCAGGACGAGATCGATGTAGAACTTGCCGCCGACGTGAGGAAACGCGGCGAGCGCGATGAGCGCCACGGCGAGGGGCCACACGCGCGGTGTCCGTGCAATCATGCCAGTCGGGAAGGGCCGCCCCGACCGACTGGCCCGCCCCCTCGGGGGGCAGCGAGCGTAGCGAGCGTGGGGGGACGTTTCATCTCAGCTGGTCCGGAACAGGCCCTCGGGCCGCCAGAGCAGGATCGCCGCCATGAGAACGTAGACGAGGATCCCGGCGGTCTGCGGTATGAGCACCTTGCCGAACGTGTCGACGATGCCCACGAGGAGCGAGGCGAGGAGGGCCCCGCGAATCGAGCCGATCCCGCCGATCACGACGACGACGAACGAAATGATCAGCACCTGGTTCCCCATGCCGGGGTACACGGACGACACCGGCGCGGCGATCATGCCGGCGAGCACGGCCAGTGCCACGCCCGCGGCGAACACGATCCGGTAGAGCAAGCGGATGTCGACGCCCAGCGTTTGCACGACCTCGCGGTTGCTCGCACCGGCGCGGATCGCCATGCCGAGACGCGTGCGCGCGATCACGAGATACAGTGCGAGCGCGACGACGACGCAGACGGCCGACATGAAGAGACGATAAACCGGGTAGGTCATCACGTCGCCGAGCGGCACGCTGCCGGCGAGCCAGGCGGGCGGCGCGACGCCGTGGACGTCGTCGCCGGCCAGGATGCTGCGGAGCTCCTCGAACACGAGGATCAGGCCGTAGGTCATCAGCACCTGCTGCAGGTGCTCGCGCTCGTAGAGATAGCTCACGAAGCCCCATTCGAGCAGGTAGCCAAGCACGACCGAGAGCGCGATGCCGATCGCGAGCGCGGCGAAGAAGCCGCCGCCGAACTGCGCCGCGGCCCAGGGCGCCAGCGCGTACGCGAGGTACGCGCCGATCATGTAGAAGCTGCCGTGCGCGAGGTTGATGACGCCCAGGATGCCGAAGATCAGCGTCAGGCCGCTCGCGACGAGGAAGAGCAGCAGCCCGTACTGCACGGCGTTGAGGCACTGGACGAGGAAGACCGCGAAATCCATCGAGGGCAATTGGGCGGGATGCGCGCGTTCGCGCCCGAAATGATGCTACGGCGGCTTCGAGAACGCGAGCGGCGGCTACACAGGCGCCCCGAAGCGACACTGCCGCCCGAGCGCGCTACATCTTGCAGCCCGGCGACGGATCGGCCAGCGCCTTGACCGCGACGCCCTCGACCTTGTTCTGCGTGCCGACCACCTTGCGCAGGTAGATGTCCTGCACGGGGTTGTGCGACTTCGAGAGCGTGAACGCACCGCGCGGGCTGTCGATCTTCGCCTTCTCCATCGCGGCGACGAGATCGTCGCGCTTGGCGACGTCGCCCTTCACCGCGGCGAGGCCGGCGCCGAGCATTTGCGCGGCGTCGTAGCCCTGCACCGCGTACACGTCGGGCGCGGCCTTGTACGCCTTCGTATAGTCGGCGCGGAACGCCTTGTCCTTCGGCAGGTCGAGGCCGTCGGCGTAGTGCAGCGTCGTCAGCAGGCCTTGCGCCGACTCGCCCTGCGCCTCGAGCGTCCCGTCGGTCAGGAAGCCCGGGCCGTACAGGGGAATCGTCTTGTTGAGACCGGCGGCCGCATAGTCCTTGACGAACTTGACCGCGCCGCCACCCGCGAAGAACGCGTACACGGCGTCCGGCCGCGTCGCCGCGACCTCGGTCAGGAGCGCCTGGAACTCGACGTTCGGGAACGGCAGCGTCAATTCCTTGATCACCTCGCCGCCCGAGGCCTTGAGCCCGTCCTTGAAACCCTGGACCGACTCGTCGCCGGCCGCGTATTTCCACGTGACGGTGACGACCTTCTTCGCGCCGCGGTCGCCGGCGACCTTGCCCATCGCGTAGCCCGGCTGCCAGTTCGAGAACGAACTGCGGAAGATGTTCGGCGCGCACATCGGGCCGGTGACGGCCCCCGCGCCTGCATTCGGGATCACGAGCAGCGTGTTCGTGTCCTTGGCGACCTTCGCCATTGCCATGACGACACCGGAGTGCACGGTGCCGACGACGACGTCGACGTTGTCGCGCTTGATCAGCTTGTTCATGTTGTCGACGGCCTTGGACGGCTCCGATTCGTCGTCGACCTTGAAGTATTCGAGCTCGCGGCCGCCGAGCTTGCCGCCCTGCTCGTGCACGTAGAGCTTGAACCCGTTCTCGATCGCATTGCCGAGCGCGGCGTACGTGCCCGTGTACGGAAGCATGAAGCCGACCTTGATCTTGCTCTGCGCTTCGGCAGCTGCGGCAGTGAGGCACACCGCCGTGGCGAGCAGCGCGCCCGCGAGCGCTTTGCGGCGAACAGTCATCGTGTTTCTCCTTGGCAAGTCAGCGCCTTCGAAGGGCGCAAAATAAAATCGACGACGACGCGCGTCAACGCGTCGGGCTGGTCGCGGTGCGGCGAGTGCCCGCATCCGGCGAGCACCGCCAGCTCGGTCTGCGGCGCATGCCGGCGGATCCCTTCGACCTGGGCAAGGGTTCCGTATTCGTCGTCCTCCCCCTGCACGGCGAGTATGGGGCATGACAGGCGGTCGAGCATCGCCTCGATTGACCACTCGCGAAAGCGCGGATCGAGCCAGACGTCGTTCCAGCCCCAGAACGCGGAATCCGGATCGTCGTGGTAGCGCGCAAG
>JBLMWW010000215.1:0-2786 GCA_050257435.1 Rudaea sp. | reverse complement strand
CCCCCCGCCTTGACGCCGTGGATCTCGACCTTGTCGAAGTGCGTGCCGTCGGCGCATTTCGCCAGCACGTCGGGGTACGACTTGTCGACTTTCGCGACGCACGTGAGGTCGTGAAAGCTCGCCTTGCCTGCGCCGACGCCTCCGCCACGGATGGAGGCCGGCTGCGAGGCGCCCCAGTGAAACGACTCGAGGTCGATCCAGTCCTTGTGCTCGCTATCGGCCGATTCGCCGCTTACGCCGTTGGACAGCTTCAGGTACAGACCAATCGCCATGTTTCGACTCCCGTCAACGTAAAGGTCGCGCCGAAAGCCCGCAGGCTTCCGGAACACGCTCGGTTAGAACATTGCCGCGGTCGCGGCACCCTCGTTTTACGCGGTCTGCTTGCCTTCCGATTTCACCGACGGCAGCTTCGACACGAGCCGCAGCGATACCGTCAACCCCTCGAGCTGGTAATGGGGCCGCAGGAACATCTTCGACGTGTAATAGCCGGGGTTGCCCTCGACTTCCTCGACGACCACCTCGGCCGCCGCGAGCGGCTTCATCGCCTTGACCTCCTGCGTCGACGTCGCGGGATTGCCGTCGACGTAGTTGAGGATCCAGTCGTTCAGGTACCGCTCCATGTCGGCGCGCTCGCGGAACGTGCCGATCTTGTCGCGCACGATGCACTTCAGGTAGTGCGCGAAGCGGTTGCACGCGAACAGGTACGGCAGCCGCGCCGACAGGTTGGCATTGGCGGTCGCGTCGGCGTCGTAGTACTCGGCCGGCTTCTGCAGCGACTGCGCGCCGATGAACGCGGCGTTGTCGGTGTTCTTCCGGTGCAGGAGCGGCATGAAGCCGTTCTTCGCGAGCTCGGCTTCGCGGCGGTCGCCGATCGCGATCTCCGTCGGGCACTTCATGTCGGTGCCGCCGTCGTCGGTCGGGAACGTGTGCACCGGCAGATCCTCGACGACGCCGCCGCCCTCGACGCCGCGAATCGACGTGCACCAGCCGAAATACTTGAACGAGCGGTTGATGTTCACCGCCATCGCGTATGCCGAGTTCGCCCACGCGAAACGCGCGTGGTTCGCGCCGTCCGTGTCCTCCTCGAAATCGAACGCGTCGACCGGGTTGGTGCGTGCGCCGTACGGCTGGCGCGCGAGGAACCGCGGCATCGCGAGACCGATGTAGCGCGCGTCGTCCGATTCGCGCAGGCTGCGCCACGCGGCGTACTCGGTGTTCTGGAAGATCTTCGTCAGGTCGCGCGGGTTCGCGAGCTCCTGCCACGAGTCCATCTGCATCACCGAGGGTGCCGCCGCCGAGATGAAGGGGCAGTGGCTCGCCGAGGCGATCTTAGCCATCTCGCCCAGCAGCTCGACGTCGGGCGGGCTGTGGTCGAAATAATAGTCGCCGACGAGGCAGCCGTAAGGCGTGCCGCCCAGCACGTCGTACTCGGCCTCGTACACCTTCTTGAAGATCGGGCTCTGGTCCCAGCCGACGCCCTTGTAGCGGCGCAGCGTCCGGTGCAGGTCCTTCTTCGAGATGTTCAGGACGCGGATCTTCAGCATCTCGTCGGTCTCGGTGTTGTTGACGAGATAGGAAAGGCCGCGCCAGGCGCTTTCGAGCTGCTGGTATTCGGGATGATGCAGGATGAGGTTGATCTGCTCGGAGAGCTTGCGATCGATCTCGGCGATGATCGCCTCCACCGTCCTGTACGCGTCGGGCGACATCGTGACGCTCGACGCGAGCGCCTGCTCGGCCAGCGTGCGGACCGCGTTCTCGACCGCCTCGCGCGCCTGGTCGGTCTTCGGCTTGAATTCCTTCTGCAGGAGCGACGACAGCTCGCTCGTCTCGACCGCCTGGACCTGACCTTCGGTTCGTGCCTGGGTGACAGCCATGATCAATGCTCCATTCGAATCAAGAGGCGGGTTTCTCCGCGGCGGCACCGCCCGGAAGCGCCGGCGTGTTCGGCGTGGCCGCGAGCGTCTTCAGCAGCGTCGGATCCTGGAGGACCTTGGCGATCAGCTCCTCGGCGCCGGTCTTGCCGTCCATATACGTGAGCAGGTTCGCGAGCTGCGTGCGCGCCTCGAGCAGCTTGTTGAGCGCCTCGTTCTTCTTCGCGATCGCCGCCGGCGAGAAGTCGTCCATGCTCTCGAACGTGATGTCGACGTTCAGGTTGCCTTCGCCCGTCAGCGTGTTGGGAACCTGGAACGCGACGCGCGGCTTGATCGCCTTGAGGCGCGCATCGAAGTTGTCGATGTCGATCTCGAGGAACTTGCGGTCGGCCACGTCCGGCAGCGCCTCGGCCGGCTTGCCGGAGAGATCGGCCATGACGCCCATGAGGAACGGCAGCTGGATCTTCTTCTCGGATCCGTAGATTTCGACGTCGTACTCGATCTGCACGCGGGGCGCGCGGTTGCGCGCGATGAACTTCTGTCCGCTCTTTCCCTTGGCGACCATCGATCCCTCCTTGTCGTCGCTCCATCGCCGGCCGGTCGGCTCGCGCCTTCCGGCCAACACTTCAATCGCTCACGTCGTTCCTTCGGCGTCGGACTTGAGCCCCGCGATCGCGTTGATCTGCACCAGGCTCTCCGGCGCCAGATCGCGCATGATATCCAGAAAATCGGATCCTATGAGGCGTTGCGCGCGCCGGATGAGGAGCGGCGCCGGATTGGACGGCTCGTTGCGCGACAGGAATTCGCACACGGCATCGAGCGCCCGCAACGCATCCTGGCGGCTTCGCATCGCGCCCACGGCGAGCGTCTCGCCGCCGCCCTCCGCGGCAGGCGCGGTCTCGCCGGCATCGGTTG
>JBLMWW010000214.1:0-31211 GCA_050257435.1 Rudaea sp. | reverse complement strand
CTGGCCCCCAACCGCGCATTCATCTCCCGAAACACCTCCCGATCGTCGATCACCCGCCGCGCCTTGAAATCGGTACGCGGAAAGGTTCCGGGCGGAACGACGTCGATCTTCGAGCGCAGTCCGAGCATCTTTTGCAACCGGCGCGCCGCCTCGTCGCGCAGCGCGCCGAGCGCATCCGGTCCGCGCGCAGCGTGCGAAGCCGCGATCTCGATGCGGATCACGAGCTCGTCCATCGCGCCTTCGCGCGTGATGACGATGCGATGCTCGCCGCCGTAGCCGTCCAGCTGACTGAGGACTGCATCGACCTCGCTCGGATACACGTTCTCGCCGCGCACCGTGAACATGTCGTCGATGCGCCCGAAGATCCCCTGCGGCAGGCGGGGGTACGTGCGGCCGCAGGGGTTGGGACCGTCCTCCCACGACGTGAGATCGCCGGAGGCGAGGCGAATCATCGGCTGCGACGTGCGCTCGAGATGCGTGTACACCGGCGTCCCGCGCTGCCCGTAGGGGACGCGGCAATACGTCTTCGGGTCGCACACCTCGGTGTAAACGATGTCCTGCCAGCAAAGCATGCCGTCGGTTTCCGCCGTTCCCGCGACGTTCATGAAGGGCGTCATCTCCGCCATCGACCCGCAATCGATCACGCGTGCGCCGTAAGCGGCGGCGATCCGGTCGCGCACGCCGGGCACCGACGCGCCGGGCTCTCCCGAAAAGAACATCGTCGAAAGCCCGAAGCGGCGCGGGTCGTAACCCTCGCCTTGCGCGACGTCGGCGAGGTGCAGCGCGAACGACGGCGTCGCGTAGAGTGCCTCCGGACGCGTCAGGTCGAGCCACATCGCCGCACGCGCCGTCATGCCGGGCGCGCCGGCGCCGAACGGAAACGCCTTCGCACGCAAGCGCTCCGCGCCGGCGAGCGCGCCCCACGACCCCATGTACAGGCTGAAGATCGCCGCGACGAACACGGTGTCGCCGGGACGCATCCCCATGCCCCACATGATCCGCGCATGCGCGTTCGCGATCGCGTCCCAGTCGCCGCGGCCGATGGCAAAGGCCGTCGGACGCCCGGTCGTTCCCGACGTGCCATGGATGTGGTGCACCTCGCGCTCGGGAATGCACAGGTAGTCGCCGAACGGAGGGACGCGCGATTGCGCCTCGCGCAAATCCTGCTTGGTGATGACCGGGACCTTCGACTCGAAATCCTCGAGCGATCGCAGCTGGCCCGGATGGAAGCCCGCCGCGTCCCATTTGCGCCGATAGAACGGCGCCGTCTCGTATGCGTAACGCGTCAATTCCTGCAGGCGGCCGAGGATCGCCTGCTCGCGCTCGCCGGGCGCCATCGTCTCGCGGCGGGGGAACCAGTAGCGCGCGCCGGCGGGGGGCAGGTAATCCGCGTCGTAGCGCGGCGGAAACGACCACTGTTCCATGCAGGCCTCGGCTGACTCGAGACGCAAGCGTCGGGCTAGCGCGGGCCGCGCTCGGCGACCACGCGCCGGATCATGGCGACGATGTCCGCGGGCGGCGTATCCTGGAGCATCAACTCGCGCACGCCGAGCGACTTGAGCCTCGCCACGTCGTCGTCGGGGATCACGCCCCCTCCGACGACGGCGATGTCATCGGCGTTGCGTTCCCGCAGAAGCGCGACGAGCCGCGGGAACACCGTCATGTGCGCACCCGAAAGGATGCTGATGCCGATGACGTCGACGTCCTCCTGGATCGCCGCCTCGACGACCTCCTCGGGCGTGCGATGAAGCCCGGTGTAGATGACGTCCATGCCGGCGTCGCGCAACGTGCGCGCGACGATCTTCACGCCGCGGTCGTGGCCATCGAGGCCGACCTTCGCGATCACGACGCGAATCGGTGGGGATGCTGGCTCCACGACGCCTCCTTGGGGATGGCCGCAGCCGGTCAGTTGACACCGGGCGTTCGTTCGGGTCAACCACGGAATACGGAATACAGTATTCGATAAGAACCACCCGCGTCAAGTGCGAATCCGGATCGCGCAATTGCGCCATCCAACGGGTGCCGAGACCCCTCCCTGTCGCCGCACCGAGCCTTTCCGAAGCGCACTTCTTCCATGTCACCCCGCCACGACCTTTTCGTACACCACCGCTCCCCGCACGGCTCGGACGCGGGCCTCCCCGCGCGCCAGTCGGGCTCGGCGCTGCCGTTGCTCATCCTCGTGTCGGTGCTGATTGCCGCGGCGCTCGCCTGGTGGACGCTGTCGCGATCCTTCGCCGGCAGCGAGACCCTCACGCGCGACCATCAGGATCTCGCGCCGTTTCACGCGATCGAGATCGGCGGCCGCGCCCACGTGACGCTCGTGCAGGGTGACGCCGAATCGATCGATGTCGAAGCCGCCGGCCGCGGCGCGCGGATCGAGGCCAACGTCTCGAACGGGCGCCTCGTCATTCGCGCGCACACCCGCCGCCGCGTCTTCGGCTTCCTGTCCGGTCGCCGCGCACCGGCGGCGCCGACGATCACGGTCCGTTTCCGCCGGCTGGAGGCCATCGCGGTGTCCGGGGGCATTCGCATGGACGTGCCGCGCCTCGACGCGTCGACGCTACGCGTGGTCGCGAGCGGCGGCACGCGGTTGTCGGTGCGCGAGCTTCGCGCTGCGTCGCTGCGCGTCGAAGGCTCCGGCGCGCTCGATGCGACGCTGTCCGGGCAGGTCGACACGGAGCGCGTGTCGATCTCCGGGGCGGGATCCTACGACGGGCAGCACCTGCGCGCGGCGGACGCCGACGTCACGGTGAGTGGCGTCGGCAACGTCGTCGTGCACGCGGAACGGACGCTGCGCGCGACGATCTCCGGCGCGGGCAACGTCGAATACGTGGGCGATCCGGTCGTCACCGAGCGCGTCAGCGGCATCGGGCGGGTGAGGCGCCGCGAGCCGAAGAACGCGCCGGGACAGCGCACGGTAGCGCCGTCGTTCCCACTCTCTTCCGAGCCGGTGGGCGCCACCGGCTGACGGTGCCTGCAATGCCTCCCCCAGCTTGCGGCTGCACCGGTGCGCTGCCTGCCGAGGTGGACGCGATGCGCGTGTTGGGACCGCCCTGCGGCACTTACTGCAACCCGGCCCGCGTCGACGCGTCGGCTTCCTTGAAGAACAGCGGCCCCCCCGTCACCGGATCGACGTCGGGGTGCACGCCGGGAACGAAGCGCACGTCGGCGACGCGACAATCGATCAGCAACGCTTCGAGCATCGCACCGACGTCCCGCACCGTCTCGTACGCGTAGACCGGGCAGCGAAAGCCTTCCGCGGCCTTCGGCGCGAACGGCGATGACAGCGACACGCGCAGCTCGCCGCCGCCTTCGGCTCCCGCGCAGCGGTGCGCGCTCACGATTGCCGTCGGCTCGCCGTACGACGCGCGCAGCTTCCGGATCGCGTTGCTCGCGAAGATTTGCGCCGAAACCTCGCGCTGCGCGGAGCGCCCGGCCTGCACGGCCTGAACCAGGCGCTGCGGCACCCGGGGCAGCGCGAGCAGCGACACGCCCGCCGGCCGCAAGCCGTCGGCCAGGGCGCGCGACACCGCCATGCCCCAGTGCCCGATCCGCGGATCGGCGAGCGGATCGACGCCCGGCGGCGTCAGCACGGCGCCCGCGATGAAGCGCAGGAACACCCGCTCGGTCGCCCCATCGACTTCCATAGGCGCGGGCGGCAGATCGAGCGCGGACGCGACTCCGGCCGCCTCCTCGGGCAGCCTTGCGCGCGCGAGCAGCGCAGGCAACGCGCGAATGTCGACGGAATCGACGCCCACCAGCGCATTCGCGAGCGCAATCGTTTCGCAGCCCGCGAACGCGCGCGCCTCGCGCAGCAGGTGCGCATACCCTTTCGCGTTCTCGAGCACCCCGCCCAGCATCACTCCGCCTTCGCCTTCGGTGAGCGCGGCGACGAACACCACCGGCAGCGCGAAGAGCGTCGCGCGCAGTCCGTCGGCATTTGCAGCGTCGCGCTCGATGTCCGAGAGCAGGCGACGCAGGTGACGCGCGACGGACGGCGATGGCGCGCCGGCCAGCCACCGCGCAAGCGCAGCGCCGTCGCCGCGCGCGATCGCGGCGGCCAGGAGCGCACGCGCGGCAGCGTCGTGCGCATCCGCCTCGCGCGCGGTCGGCGCGGCGATCGCGGCTGCGGCCGCTTCGTGCAGCGCGCCAGCGTCGCCCCGGGCAGACGGCGCGGGCCACGCGCGCGGGTCGGCGAGATCGGAAACGGGCATCGGGTGGTGGGCGGGCAGGCGTGAACGACGCATCGAGCATACGTCTTCGTTGTGCGCGACGCGGCGGCGCCATTGTCCCACGCGGTCGACGCGCGGCGAGACGGCGCGGGACCACGTAGAATCGCGTCTTTGCGAAAACCGCCGCCGCCGATGCGCGTTTCGAAGTTCTACGTCCACACGCTCAAGGAAGCGCCCGCCGAGGCGGAGGTGGCGAGCCAGAAGCTCATGCTGCGCGCCGGCATGATCAAGAAGGTCGCATCGGGTATCTACAGCTGGTTGCCGTTGGGGCTGCGCACGCTGCGCAAGGTCGAGCAGGTCGTCCGCGAGGAGATGAACCGGGCCGGCGCGCTCGAGGCGTACCTGCCGCACGTCCTGCCGGCCGAGCTGTGGCAGGAAACCGGGCGGTGGGACAAGTTCGGCCCGCTGCTCCTCAAGATCAAGGATCGGCAGCAGCGCGATTTCCTGTTCGGACCGACGCACGAGGAGGTCGTCACCGACATCGTGCGCAAGGACATTCGCAGCTACCGCCAGCTTCCGGTCAACCTCTACCAGATCCAGGCCAAGTTCCGCGACGAGATCCGGCCGCGCTTCGGCGTGATGCGCGGCCGCGAGTTCCTGATGAAGGACGCGTATTCGTTCGACGTCGATCGCGACGGGCTGATGCGCTCGTACCAGGCGATGTACGACGCGTACGCACGGATCTTCACGCGCCTCGGGCTGCGGTTTCGCGCCGTCGAAGCGGACACGGGCGCGATCGGCGGCTTCGCGTCGCACGAGTTCCAGGTGCTCGCCGAATCGGGCGAGGACGCGATCGCCTACAGCAACGCCTCCGAATACGCCGCGAACGTCGAGCAGGCCGAGGCGGTCGCGCCGATCCATCCGCGGCCCGCGGCCGCCGAGCCGATCCATCGCGTCCCCACGCCCGGGAAAGCAACGTGCGAGGAAGTGGCCGAGCTCCTCGGGCTCCCGCTGTCGCGCACCGTCAAGGCGCTCCTGATCTTCGCGCAGCATCGCGTGCAGATGCTGCTGTTGCGCGGTGATCACATGGGCAACGAAGTGAAGATCGGCAAGCTGCCCGGGCTCGGGCCATGGCGCTTCGCGAGCGAAGCGGAGATCGTCGAGGCCACCGGGTGCCGCCCCGGGTATCTCGGGCCCGTCGGCATTCCCCGCGACATGCCGCTCATCGTCGATCGCGCGGTGGACGTGATGAGCGACTTCGTCTGCGGCGCGAACGAGGCGGACTACCACCTGCGCGGCGTCAATTTCGGGCGCGATTGCCGCGAGCCCGATCTCGTCGCCGACGTGCGCAACGTCGTCGAGGGCGATCCTTCGCCGGACGGCAGCGGCACGCTGTCGATCGTGCGCGGCATCGAAGTGGGGCACGTGTTTGCGCTGGGCGACGTGTACTCCACAGCGATGGGCGCGACCTACCTGGACGCGGAAGGGCAGTCGCGCGTGGTGCAGATGGGCTGCTACGGCATCGGGGTGACCCGGGTCGTTGCCGCAGCGATCGAGCAGAACCATGACGAACGGGGTATCGTCTGGCCCGCGGCCATGGCACCCTTCGCCGTGGCGCTCGCCCCGGTCGGCTACGACCGCAATCCGGCCGTCCGCGAGTGCGCCGACCGGCTGCATGCGCAATTCGAGGATGCGGGCATCGAGGTGCTGCTCGACGACCGTGGCGAACGGCCTGGCGTGATGTTTGCTGACCTCGAGCTGATCGGCATTCCCCATCGCGTGACGATCGGCGAGCGCGGCCTGAAGGAAGGCATCGTCGAGTACCAGGCGCGCCGCGACCGCGCGCCGATGAAGGTCGCGGTCGCTGACATTGATTCGTACGTTCGGCAACGAATTTGAAACGCATGCAGCCGCCCGTGAAGCCCTCGCCGAGCCGATGCACGGCCATCGCCGCCCTCGCAGCGGCTTTGTCGCTCGTGCCGTCGATCGTCCACGCGGGGGCGCAGGTCGAGGAGCGGCTGGCGCCGTCGGTGGTGAGCGGATTGTCGCGCGCCGTCGCGGACAATCCGGTCCCGGCCGATTACCTCGCGCGCGCAGGCGTCCGCGAATGGATCGCCCGCATGGGCGAGCGCCTCGCGGCCCGCATCCCCGACGCGGGCGCGCGGCGGGAGTTGCTCGCGACCGTGCATTACGAAGCGACGCGTGCGGGCCTCGATCCGCTGCTCGTGCTCGCCGTCATCCATCACGAAAGCAACTTCCGCAAGTACGCGATCTCGTCGGCGGACGCACGCGGCTACATGCAGGTGATGCCGTTCTGGGTGCGCCTGATCGGCACGCCCGATCAGAATCTCTTCCAGCTGCGCACGAACCTGCGCTACGGCTGCACGATCCTGCGGCATTACCTCGACGTCGAGAGCGGCGACGTGTATCGCGCCCTCGGCCGCTACAACGGGAGCCTGGG
The DNA here is from genome assembly GCA_050257435.1 of Rudaea sp. Classification (GTDB taxonomy): domain Bacteria; phylum Pseudomonadota; class Gammaproteobacteria; order Burkholderiales; family Casimicrobiaceae; genus VBCG01. Next base: position 24,578 of record JBLMWW010000214.1, on the reverse strand, counting down.
ACAGCCCGAGTATCCGATGGCGGTCGTGGCGGCGATGAAGCGCTATCGGCAGGACGCGCCGCCCGCGGCGGTGCGCACCGCCGACGGCGCGGCGCGAGCCGGCGGATCGGTCGCGGCCGTGCGCCCGGCCGACGTCTCGCGCCGCTAGGATGAAACGTCCCCCCACGCTCGCTGCGCTCGCTGCCCCCGAGGGGGCTGGTCAGTCGCTTGGGGCGGCCCGGCGCGACTGACACGATCGCCGGGATGGCGGCCGCGACGCCCTATCGCGGCCGCTTCGCACCCTCCCCCACCGGGCCGCTCCATTTCGGCTCGCTCGTCGCGGCGATGGCGAGCTACGCGGACGCGCGCGCCGCGGGTGGCCTCTGGCACGTGCGTATCGAGGACGTGGACACGCCACGGGCGCGCCCGGGCGCCGACGCGCTGATCCTGACGGCGCTCGAGCGACTCGGCTTCGAGTGGGACGGTCCGGTGTGGCGCCAATCGGCGCGACGCGACGCGTACGAGGAAGCCCTCGCGACGCTCGCCGCCGCCGGTCTCGTTTATCCGTGCGCCTGTACGCGCCGCGAACTCGCGCAACATCCGATCGGCCGCATCGGCGAGCGCGTCTATCCGGGGACCTGCCGCGCCGGAGTCGCCGGTACGCGGGCACAGCGCACGCCAACCGCGCTTCGCGTGCGCGTTCCCACGGGGCCGATCGCGTTCGACGATCGTCTGTACGGGCGCCAGGCGCAGGACCTCGCACGCGACGTCGGCGACTTCGTCGTGCTGCGCAGCGACGGTCTCTTCTCGTATCAGCTCGCGGTCGTCGTCGACGACAGCGCGCAGCAGATCACCGACGTCGTGCGCGGCGCCGACCTGCTGGCCTCGACGCCGCGGCAGCTCCATCTGCAGCACGCGCTGGGGCTTCCGACGCCGAGCTACCTGCACGTGCCCGTCGCCGTCGATGCGCAGGGCGTGAAGCTTTCGAAGCAGCACGGCGCGCAGCCGCTCCCCGCCTCCCCGCTGCCCGCACTGCTCGCGGCGTGGAGCTTCCTCGAGCAGGAGCCGCCGCCCGAGACGCCGTCGTCGACGCGCGCATTCTGGATCTTCGCGCACGCGAACTGGCGGCCGCGCCGGCTCCATGGCGTGCCCACGCGCCTCGCGCCGCCGCCGTACGATCGCTGATCGTCGGCGCCGGTATAATGAGTCCCGCGCCCCGCCCGAAGTCCTTCGGCATGCGGCCGGCCGTTCCCATATGACCACCCTCGTCGTTGTCCGCAAGGGCGACTGCGTCGCCATTGCCGCCGATTCGCTGACCACGTTCGGCGATACGCGGCTCGCCGCCGCGCACGACCGCACCTACGACAAGATCGTGCGCTACCGCGACACCTACATCGGCCTGTGCGGCTCCGCGGCGCACCAGCTCGTGTTCGAGAGCCTGCTCGCCAAGCACGGCGACCTCGACTTCGCCCACAAGTCGGCGATCTTCGAGACGTTCCGCAAGCTGCACCCGATCCTCAAGGAGCAGCACTATCTGAATCCGAAGGAGGAGGAGGACGATCCGTACGAATCGACGCAGATCACCGCGTTGATCGCGAACGGCAACGGCATCTTCGGCGTCTTCTCGATGCGCGAGGTGTTCGAGTACACGCGGTTCTGGGCGGCGGGCTCCGGCCGCGAATTCGCGCTCGGCGCGATGCACGCGCGCTACGCGCAATTGCGCAGCGCCGAGGCGGTGGCGCGCGTCGGGGTGGACGCCGGCACCACGTTCGACCGCAACTCGGCGCTGCCGATGACGGCGTATTCGCTGCCGCTTGCGCGGCCATGAACGGATGACGCAACCGCAACCGGCGCGCAACCGGGGTGGAGTCGACGCGTTGCTGCCGTTCCTGTTCGAGGACGCGCCCGTGCGGGGCGCGCTCGTGCGCCTCGAGGGCACGAGTCGCGCGATCCTCGCGTGCCACGACTACCCGGCGCCGCTTGCGAGCGCGCTCTCCGAACTGCTCGCCGCGTCGGCGCTCCTCGCGTCGACGCTGAAGCTCGACGGCAGCCTCGTCGTGCAACTCTCGGGCGACGGACCGGTGCGGCTCCTCGTCGTCGATTGCAATGGCGCGCTCGACGTGCGCGCGACCGCGCAATGGGACGATGCAGCGGTTGCGGCGCTGGGTGCACGCGCATCGCTCGCATCGCTCGCGGGCGGCGCGAGGCACGGGCGCCTCGCACTGACGCTCGACCAGCGCGGCGCCGGAACGCTCTATCAGGGCATCGTGTCGCTCGACACGACGTCGATCGCCGCCTCGATCGAGCACTACCTCGCGACCTCCGAGCAGTTGCCAAGCCGCCTGTGGCTGCTCCCCGAAGGAGACGGTGTCACCGGCTTGTTGCTGCAGCGCCTGCCCGGTGCGGAAGATGGCGACGCCCCCGCCTGGCCGCGACTCGTCGCATCGGCCGATCGCGCGCTCGCCGCGGCGGCGCGTGAACGTGCCGTTCCGCGCGCGCTTTCGCGGCTCTTTCCGCACGACGACGTGCGCGTGTTCCGGGCGCGTCCGGTACAGTTCCGCTGTCGCTGCTCGTCGGGACGCGTCGCGAACGCGCTGCGCATCGCCGGGCGCGCCGAGATCGAGGCGGCGCTCGAGGAGCGCGGCATCGTCGAAGTGACCTGCGAGTTCTGCGGGCGCCGCTACACGTTCACCCCGGCGCAGGCCCGCGCACTGTTCACGAACCCGCCCTCGTCCCGGATCGCACTGCAATGAGCGCGCCCGGCCGGCCCAGGCGCGAAGTGCGGAGGGTAGCAAAATGAGCCTCTACCTACCTTCCCACTTCGCCATCTCCGACCGCGCGGCGATCGCGCGGCTGATGCACGACCATCCGTTCGCGACGCTCGTCACGCCGTGCGCGCCGGAGCCATTCGTGACGCACCTGCCGCTCCTGTTCGTCGCCGGTTGCGAGCCGCACGGCATGCTCCTCGGACACGTCGCGCGCGCCAACCCGCATTGGGAGCACGCCCGCGACGTCGAATCCATGGCGCTCTTCCAGGGCCCGCACGCCTACGTCTCGCCGACCTGGTACGGCGAGCCCGCGAAGGCGGTGCCGACGTGGAATTTCACCGCGATTCACGCTCACGGGCCGCTCGAGATCGTCGACGATCCGGCGGAAACGCGCGGCATTCTCGATGCCCTGGTGCAGCGCTTCGAGGCCGATCGGGAGAATCCCTGGCAATTCGCGATGCCGGCGCGGCAGCGCGACGCGCTCGTCGGGGCGATCGTCGCGTTTCGCATGCGGATCCGCCGCATCAAGGCGAAGTTCAAGCTGTCCCAGAATCGCCCCGCCGAGGATCGCGTGCGCGTCGCCGCGGCGCTCGAGCGCGAGCCTTACGCGGACGCGGCGGCCGTGGCGGCCTGGATGCGCGACTACTCCCTCGAGCCGCGCGAGGAATGAAACGGGAAAGCGGCGCGGCGGCGCGCGTGCGCCTGGACCGGTGGCTGTGGGCGGCGCGGTTCTACCGCACGCGCAGCCTGGCGGCGCAGGCGATCGAATCCGGGGCGGTGCGCGTCGATGGCGAACGCGTGAAGCCTGCGCACGCCGTTCGTCCGGCGATGCGGATCACCGTTCGCCGGCGCGACGACGTGCGCGAGGCGGAGGTGCTTGCCGTGAGCGAGCGTCGCGGCTCGGCGACCGACGCGTCCGCGCTGTACCGGGAAACGCCCGAGAGCGCCGCGGCGCGCGAACGCGCCCGTGCGCAGCGCACACAAGATCACGCGACGGCGGTGCAGGTTCGACCGACGAAGCGCGATCGCCGCCGGCTCGAGGATTTCCTGAGCGAGCCCTGAGCGCCGCGCCTCAGCAGAGGCGCATGCCGGCGAAATCGAGGATCAGGTCGGGTTGCCGGTACGCGGCGAAGACGAGCCACGCGAGAAGCGCCGCGAGCAGCGCCAAGAACGCCTGGCGCAGCACGCGGCGCGTGCCGCCGCGCGTCACGGCAAGCGCGGCCGGGTTCGGTCCGGGATCGGCGTCGTTTTGCCCCACCCGGTCGAATCTACGCCGTCTGCGACTCTCCCGGCAAGTCGGGCACGCGCGTCACCGGCGCGGCCGGCAGAACGCCGCGCGCACGCAATGCGCCCATCACCGAGTTGAAATCGGCCGCCACGTCGACGTTGTCGATCGGCTTGGCGAGCAGGTTCACTGCGCGTCCGCTCACGATCAGCGGCACGGGCGCAGCGAGCGCGCGCCGCAGCGACCGGATCTCCTGGCCGGCGATCTTGCCGGAGATGCCGCGATCGAACAGCAGTACGACGATCGATGCGTGATACGCTTCGGCCGCGTTCGCGATCTCCTGTGCGGGAACGCCGGTGCCGAGCGTCAGGCAGTTGATGCCCTCCGTGAAGAGCAGCAGTTCGAGAATGGCAAGCCCCAGTTGATTCGGATCGTTCGGCGGCGTCGCCAGCAGCAATTGCCGCGCGTCGCGCGTCGGCCGCACGAGCCGCGTGACGTCGCGCAGCAGGCGCTGCGCGAGGTCGCAGAAGCGCAATTCCTGGAACGTCTGCATCTCGCCGCGCACGACGCGCTCGTGCACCGCCTCGTTCAGCGGAATCAGCGTCTGCTCGAGGAACTTGCGCAGGCCCTGCCCCACCAGGAGCTTCGAAAGATGGTTCTGCAGTTCGCCCACGCGATGCTCGCCGAGCAGGCGCACGGCGTTCGAGATCTCGGGCGGCAGCGGCATCGGCTCGGCCACCGCAAGCCCCACCATGGATTGCAGCGCGGTGTCCGTCAGCGGAACCACGGCGCCCGCGCGCCAGCCTTCCGACAGCAATTGCTTGATCAGCTTGAGGCGCGCGACCTGGTCCGGGGGATAGACGCGATCGCCGAACGCATCGCGCAATGGCGCCGGGAACCCGTAGCGTCGCTGCCACATGTAAAGTTGCTCGCGTCGCAGGCCGGTGATGCGCACGACCTCGCGGATGTGCAACGCGCCCGCAGGCTCGCTGCCGCTCACGGCCGGCGCATTCGCCGGCGTGCCCGCCGTGTCGTGGCGTCTCGTTGGCGCCTCGATCAGGATTCCCATCGGTCGTTATCCTTGCGTTGCGCGCCGCCACGCACGTCACGTGACGAACGCGAACGCGGCGCCTCCCAGCACGCTGATCCGTCCCCCGCAGATGCGGAACCACGCGATCCGTGCTGCACGGACAGCCACTATGCAGGATGCGTGCCACGGCCTTTGGACGCACGGAGCGCCGGTTGCGCGAACGGTGCGGGCAGCGGTCCGGAAATTGCAGGATTCGCCGCTCGGAAGTGTGCGCGGCCCGCTCGTCGTCCAATGCTCATAGGCAAACGCACGGGGGGAACCGAAGGACTCGACGCCTTTTACTGCCATACCTGACGCTAGGCGACGCACGATGTTCCGTTTTGGAAGGTCGACCAAGGATCCGCTCTCCGACGTCAAGGCGGCGGAGCGCTGGCTGTCGACCCTGCCCGGCGGAGACAGCCTCGCGGTGCAAAACGGCGTCGTCGCGCAGCTCGAGCGCCTCGCCGGACAGACGGCGACCCGCACGCCGAACGCCCTGCGCGCCGTGTTCCACGTCGACGCGCAAACCGCGGCGCAGCGGCGCGCGCTGATCGCGCAATACGTCGAGCACGCGAGCCGCAGCTCGCGCATCGAGAACCAGCTCTGGACGGCACTGTTCGGGCTCACCCAAAGCTTTCTCCTGACCTACCAGTCGTTCGCGCGCGAGATCGCCGAGCGGCCGCAGAGCGCGCGCTGGCAGGAGCTCCTGCCCGAGCTCTCGTGCCGGCAGATCGCGCATCTCGCGCTCGACGCGCGGGTACGCCTGTTCCGCTACGAGCAATGGATTCCCGCCAAGTGGGCGGAGCTGCACGGCCTGATGACGCTCGCGTGCTCGCGGCAGATCGAGCGCCAGCTCGTCACGCTCGCCGACGGGCGCACGACGACCGTCGAGCACGAATACCTGCGCGCGCTCGTGCTGCAGCTCATGAATGCCGGCAGCCTCACCGCACGGCAGGTCGAATTCATCTGGGGCGAGCTCGACGACTGGTGCGCGCCGTTGCGCCTGACGCTCGAGCCGTCGCCGTCGAACGCGTTCTTCGTCGATCTCGCCGGGCGCGAAGGCTTGCGCCGCCGCACGCCGGGGCCGCTCGAAAGCCGCGTGCTCTTCCTCGACCCGCGGCCATTGCACGCGGTGTTGATGCAGCACGTCGTCACGCTCGAGCAGAAGATCAGGGCCGAGCCGCTGTCGCACCGCACGCCCCGGCGCAGCGAGCAGTTGCGCCTCTTCACGAAGCTCGCCGCGCAGGTCGATCCCGAATTCAAGCCGTTCGCGCGCCGCGGCGAGCGCATCGCCGCGAGCGGCAACGTCGACGCGATCGTCGGCTTCCAGAAGATCGCCAGCTATTTCAAGGAGGACGCTCGGCAGCCGATCGACCTCGCCGATTCGGCCGGCGAGAGCTTCGACAGCACGATGGACATCGCGGTGTTCGGACGGCTGCGCGACGAGCCCACGCGGCGGCGCGAGATCGCGCGGCGCCGCATCGGTGCCCACGCCGCGCCGGGCGGCCCGTGGGAAGCGAAGGACGTCTCGCAGACGGGGTTCAAGCTCATCGCGCCGATCCAGGTTGCGAACGCCGTCACGCTCGGGACGCTCGTCGCGATCCATCCGCACGGCCAGCCGCGCTGGACGCTCGGCATCATCCGGCGGATGAAGCGCACGTCGGCGGACCGCGCCGAGATCGGTCTCGGCATCGTCGCGGACACGATCGCCGCCGTCGAGCTCGTCGAGCAGCGCAAGCGCGGCGTCGACGACTACTCGATCGACGGCGAGGGGACGACGATCAACGGCCGCCGCTTCGGCGCACTGCTCCTTTCGTTGCGCTCGCGCGACGGCGATCCGATGGTCCAATCGCTGATGGTGCCCGCCGTCGAATACCAGCCGGCGAAGCGTTATCAGCTGTCGACCGACAAGGCGGAATACCGCATTCGCTTCGGCCGCTTGATCGAGCAGCAGCCCGACTGGATCTGGACCGCGATCGAGCCGCTCGATCCGGGTGTGCGCGCGCCCGCGGCACCCGCCTCGGGCGGGCCCGCGACGCAGGGTGGGCCGGCGACTCGCGGCGGCGGGCCCACCACGCGCGGCGGCGGGCCGACGACATGGGGCGGCGGCCCCGGCACGAAGGGCGGGCCGCGGACCGTCTAGCTCGTTATACTCCCGCGATGACGAGCGTCGATCGTTACGCGGAGATCCACGCCGGCTACCGGTGGGACGTCCCGCCCGATTTCAATCTCGCTCACGCCTGCTGCACGCGCTGGGCGAGCGAGCGCGCGCGGTTGGCGCTGTACTGGGAAGACGAGGACGGTACGCGCGAGTCGTTCACGTTCTTCGACATCGCGCAGCAGGCGAACCGGTTGTCGAACGCCCTCGCAGCGCGCGGCGTCGGCCGCGGCGACCGCGTCGCGCTGCTGCTGCCCCAGCGTCCCGAGACCGTCGTCGCCCACATCGCGGCCTACCAGCTCGGTGCGGTCACCGTGCCGCTCTCGTTCCTCTTCGGGCCGGAGGCGCTCGAATACCGGCTGGAGCACAGCGGCGCGAAGGCGGCGTTCGTCGACCCGCAATCGCTTCCGAACCTGCGGCCGATTCGCGAGCGCTGCGCGGCGCTCGCGCACGTCGTCGGCGTGGCCGGCGCGGATGGCCCCGGCATCGTCTCGTGGGAGGCGCTGCTCGAAGGCGCCTCGCGCCACTTCGCCGCGGTCGGCACGCGCGCGACCGATCCCGCGATCCTGATCTACACGAGCGGCACGACGGGCCCGCCCAAGGGCGCGCTGATGCCGCAGCAATGCCTGATCGGCAATCTGCCCGGATTCACGCATTCGCACGACGGCTATCCGCAGCCGGGCGATCTCTTCTGGTCGCCCGCCGACTGGGCGTGGACCGGCGGATTGATGGATGCGCTCCTGCCGGCCCTGTATTTCGGCCAGCCGATCGTCGGGTATCGCGGGCGCTTCGATCCCGAGCGCGCGTTCGGCCTGATCGAGCGCTACCAGATCCGCAACACGTTCCTGTTTCCCACGGCGCTCAAGCTCATGATGAAGGCGTACCCGCGCCCGCGCGAGGTCTTCGACGTGAACCTGCGCACGATCATGAGCGCCGGCGAGGCGGTCGGCACGACCGTGTTCGAGTGGGCGCGCGATGCCCTCGGCGTGACGATCAACGAGATGTTCGGGCAGACCGAGATGAACTACATCGTCGGCAATTCGCAGGCGCTGTGGCCGGCGAAGCCCGGCTCGATGGGCCGGCCGTATCCGGGGCACCGGATCGCGGTCATCGACGACGCCGGCAACGAAGTGCCGCGCGGCGAGCCCGGCGAGATCGCGGTCAATCGGCATGCGCCCGACGGCACGCTCGACCCGGTGTTCTTCCTCGAGTACTACGGCAACGCCGAAGGGACGCGCAACAAGTTCACCGGCGACTGGTGCCGCACCGGCGACGTGGCGGTATGCGACGACGACGGTTACCTCTGGTACAAGGGCCGCGCCGACGACATGTTCAAGGCGGCGGGTTATCGCATCGGTCCCTCGGAGATCGAGAATTGCCTGGTGCGACATCCCGCGGTCGCGAACGCCGCCGTCGTCCCCTCGCCCGACGAAGTGCGGGGCAACATCGTCAAGGCCTTCATCGTGCTCGCGCCCGGACATGGGCCGTCGGCGGAGCTCGAGGCCGACATCGCCGCGCACGTGCGCCGCTATCTCGCCCCGTACGAGTATCCGCGGGCGATCGAGTTCATCGACGCGCTGCCCATGACGACGACGGGGAAGGTGCAGCGCAAGGTGCTGCGCGAGCGCGAGGCGGCACGAAAGGCTAAGCAGCCGGCCGGCTGACGCGCGCGCGCGCCCTTCCCTCGCGCAGCGCGGCGAGAAAGCGGCCGTGCGTGGCCACCCACAGGACGGCGGGCGCGACGGCCGGCAGGATCAGCGTCCCGAATTGATAGGCGAACGCGATCGCCTCGCGCTGCCACGCGACGAATCCCGCCTGCGACGCGACGGCCGGTCCCGCCGTGATCGCGATGTTCTTCAGGAAATCGGCGAACGCGCTCGCTGCCACGAGCGGCGCCAGCACCGCGTAACCGACGGCCAGATGCCGCTTCCACGCGCGCTCGCGCGCGGCGAGCGTCAGCGCGGCGAAGAGCGGCATACCGAACGCGTAGAGCAGCAGGTTCACGTCGACCGTGATGACGCCCGCCTGAGCCACACCGCCCGAACGCAGCGGCGTGACGAACGTCGCCGTCGCGGCCGACTGCTCCACGGCGCGCACGACGTCGGCGAACGCCGTATGGCCGATGGCGCGCAATACCAGCACCGACGGCCACAGCAGAAGCGGCGCCGTGAAATACCAGACGACGAACGCCACGGGCAGCCACGCCAGCGTGCGCAGGACGAACCGGCCGACGGACGCGGCCGCCGTCGTCTCGACGTCGGCGGAAATGGCGCTCGTCACGCGCGAAGACAGGTCATGCCGCCGCGAGCGGCGGCATGGACGACTGCCGCGCGGGGACGAAGCGCACCCAGACGACCCAGACGATCAGCACGTCGAGCATGATCAGCGCCTGCCACACGTAGAGGTGCGCCCACTCGAACGCGTCGTAGCTCCACTGCCCGAGATAGAAGAGGCTCACGACGCGCAGGATGTTGAGCGCCTGGATCGCCAGCACGCCGATGACGATACCGCGCACGCGATGCGCCCACGGCGCGGGAAACGCGAGGATCGCCGCAACCAGCACGAGCGTCGCCTCGACGCCGTTGCATCCTGCCTCGATCGACACCGAAAACGCGCCCGACTTCGAGGCGATCACCTTGCCGCTCGTCGTGATGCTGGCGTCGAAGAGCTGCATCAGCGCTCCCGACACGCGCGCGACGGTGTCGGTCCACGGCGTGACGAACCATGCCTGGGCGACGGGCGTGAGCTCGATCCCGAAGGAGACCGCGAGCAGCAGGACGAACACGATCAGGAACCGGGACATGGACCGATTCTAACCGCCGCTGCGGGTCGATCAGTAACCTCCCCCGAACTGACCGCTTCGCGGTCAGCCTCCCCTCCAGTGGAGGGGGCGAGCCTCGGCCTCATTGGACCGCACTTGCGTTCGCAGTTTCACGCTGTCCGCCTCGCGACCACGCTCGCGGCCGCGCTCTTCGAGCCTCGGCTTCGCCGCCGCGCGCGTGGACGTCCTTGGGCGGCCCTGCGGCGCTCACGCCCGCGCGAGCGGCGGGCTCTGCGCGAAATACCGGTGGATGCCCTCGGCGATCGATTCGGCGAAGCGCTGCTGATGGCGCGGACTGCGAAGCTTCTGCTCCTCGTCCGGGTTCGAGATGAATGCCGTCTCGACCAGGATCGACGGGATGTCGGGTGCCTTCAGCACCGCGAACCCCGCCTGCTCGACGCTGGCCTTGTGCAGGGCGTTGTGCTCGGCGATGCCTTCGAGCACCTCGCGGCCGACCTTCAGGCTGTCGGTGATCTGGGCCGTCTGCGACAAATCGAGCAGCGTGCGCGCGAGCACGGGATCGCGCCGGTCGAGATTGACGCCGCCGATCAGGTCGGCCGCGTTCTCGCGCTGCGCGAGCCAGCGGGCCGCCGCGCTCGTGGCGCCGTGCTCGGAGAGCGCGAAGACCGACGAGCCGCGCGCCGACGGCTCGCGAAACGCGTCGGCATGGATCGACACGAAGAGATCCGCCTGCACGCGCCGCGCCTTGTGGACGCGCTCGGCGAGCGGGACGAAGAAATCGTCGTTGCGCGTCAGCATCACGCGCATGTTCGGGCCGGCGGCGAGGACGCGCGAAAGCCTGCGGCCGATCGCGAGCACGACGTTCTTCTCGTACGTGCCGCGATGCCCGATCGCGCCCGGATCCTCCCCGCCGTGACCCGGGTCGACGGCGACGGTGATCCTGCGCGCCGGCGCCTGGCGCGCGCGCCTTTGTGCGTCGTCGCGCGCCGCGGGCGCGGGTGGCGAGGCGCGGGCGTCGATGCCTTCGCTTTGCAGCAGCGCCATCAACGGGTCGATCGGCATCTGCGGATACAGATCGACGACGAGACGGTGGCCGAACTCCGCGACCGGCGGCAACGCGAACACCTGCGCCCTGACGTCGGTCTTGAGATCGAGCACGACGCGAAGGAACCCCTCCGACGGGCGGCCGATGCGAATCGCGGCGACATACGGGTCGCTCGGCTGGACGTGCGCAGGCAGCATTGTCAGCTCGGGCGACGGGACGATGCGCGCGAGGTCGAGCACGACCCGGTTCGGATCGCGCAGCACGACGAGCTGATGCTCGATCGGCGCGGCCGACTCGAAGATGACGCGCGTGTATTCCTGCGCGGGCCACACGCGCGCCGAGGCGATGCGCGCGGCCTCCGCCCACGCCGGCGGCAGCGCCCATTGCGCAGCGGGCAACACGAGCCAGCGGAACGCGCGCCGGCGCGAAAGCGAAACGCGGGTCAGGGCGAGGGCGTTGCCTCCGCGGCGAGTACGCTCAGGCATCGCTCGCCCGCCGGTGAGTGCGCTGCGACGACAAGCTCGCGGCCGTCGGGCGTTCCGTACGACAGCGATAATGCGAGGTCCGGCGCGCGCAGCAGGCCCGCCACGCGCTCCGGCCATTCGACGAGGCAGACGCTGTCGTCGCGGAAATACTCCGAAAAGCCGGCGTCATCCCACTCATCGGCGCTCATGAAGCGATAAAAATCAAAGTGATAAAAGTATAAGCTCGAAACCGGATAATGCTCAACCAGCGTGTACGTCGGGCTCTTCACCGGCCCTTCGATGCCGCGTGCGCGCAACACCCCGCGCACGAGCGTCGTCTTGCCGGTGCCGAGATCGCCCTGCAGGGTGACCAGCATGCCGCCTCCCAGATGCGGGGCGAGGCGCGCGCCGACACGCTCGGTCGCGGCCGCATCGGGAAGATGAAAGGTCAGCGATGACACGCGCGCGGGACTGGGTGGGACTCGCCGCGCGAATCGCGGCGTGGGGACGCGACCTCGGGTTCGACGCGATCGGCATTGCCGACGTCGACCTCGGTTGCGAGGAGACGCGCTTGATGAACTGGCTCGCCGCCGGCCGCCATGGCGAGATGGATTATATGGCGCGCCATGGAACGAGCCGGGCGCGTCCGGCGGCGCTCGTGCCCGGCACGGTGCGAGTCATCACGGCACGGCTGCAGTATTGGCCCGGGCGTGCCGCGCCCGCGGCCGGGATTCTCGCCGATTCACGGCGCGCGTACGTGTCGCGCTATGCGCTCGGGCGCGACTACCACAAGGTGCTGCGCGGCCGCCTCGCGAAGCTCGCGCGGCGCATCGAGGACGAGGTGGGCCCGTTCGGTCATCGCGTCTTCACCGACAGCGCGCCGGTGCTCGAAGTCGCGCTTGCCGCCAAGTCGGGAATCGGCTGGCGCGGCAAGCATACCTTGCTGCTCACCCGCGACGCCGGATCGTATTTCTTCCTCGGGGAGATCTATACCGATCTCCCGCTGCCCGTCACGCCGCCGGCCAGCGCGCATTGCGGCACCTGCACGGCGTGCATTGCGGCGTGCCCGACGCGCGCCATCGTCGCGCCCTACGAGCTGGACGCGCGGCGCTGCATCTCCTACCTGACGATCGAGCTCGCAGGCAGCATCCCCGAGGCGCTGCGCCCGCTGATCGGCAATCGCGTCTACGGCTGCGACGACTGCCAGCTCGCATGCCCGTGGAATCGCCATGCGGTCGCGACGCGCGCAGACGACTTCGCGCGCGTACGCCACGGCCTCGACGGCCCGTCGCTCGTCGCGGTCTTCGCGTGGACCGAGGAGGAATTCCTGCGCAACACCGAAGGCAGCGCGATCCGCCGGATCGGCCACGAGCGGTGGCTGCGCAACGTCGCGGTGGCGATGGGCAACGCCGCGCCCGATCCGTCGATCGTGGACGCGCTAAAGAGGCGTGCGGCGGACCCGTCGCCGCTCGTGCGCGAGCATGTCGCGTGGGCGCTCGCGCGCCAGCGGCACCCCGTCAGGCCCGTTTGACGCGGCCGGCGGACGCGAAGCGACGCAACAGCGCCAGGAACTTCGCCTTGTCGTAGCCCTTGCCGGCTTCGAGAACGCCGGTCTCCTGCGAGTGCAGCAGCGACCCGTCGGCGTCGAGCACGAAGAGATGCGGATAGCCGGTGATGCGCGGCCAGCGCGACAGCACCGCGTCGTTGCGATTTTCCGGCGACACGTTGACCTTCACCCAGACGTAGCGCGCGTCGATCAGCGCCCGCACGTCGGGATTGGCGGCGATGAACCGCTCCATGACGTGGCACCAGGTGCACCACTCGCCGCCGACGTCGACGATCACGCGCTTGCCCTGCGCATGGGCCACCGCGATCGCCTGCGCGACGTCGGCCTGCGCGTCGCGCTCGGGGTCGAAGGGGTCGAAGATGCCGGACGCCGCCGCCGCATGCGCGACGGCGAGCATTGCGATGGCGCACAGCGCGCGGAGCCGCGCGCGGATGCCAGCATCGGCGTCATTCCGCATACCTGCTCGCCCCTCGCCCTCGTCCCTCGTCCCGCGCCCCTACCTCACCAACTGATTCATCGTCACGATCGGAAGCATCACCGCGAGCACGAGCACCAGCACGATCGCGCCCATGCCGACGATCAGCGTCGGCTGGATCAGTGCGGCGACCCAGGCGAGCCGGCGCTCGGCCTCGCGTTCCAGCTCTCCGGCCGCGCGCTCGAGCATCGGGGCCAGCGCCCCGCTCTGCTCGCCATTGGCGATCAGATGAATGAGAACCGGCGGGAACCGCCTTTGTTCCTTGAGCGCGCGCGACAACGACACGCCTTCGCGCACCAGCGCCGTGGCGGCGCGCGCGGCGCGGGCGAGCGGTATCATCCGCACGACGTCGGTCGCTGCGTCGAGCGAGCGCAGGAGCGGCGCACCGCTGCCGACGAGGATCGCGAGCGTGCTCGCGTAGCGCGCCGTGTCGAGGCTCGCGGCCAGGCGCCCGACGCCGGGCACGGCGAGCGCCGCCGCATGAATCCGCTCGCGGGAAGGCTCGCGCGAAAGGGCGATCCACAGCGCCGCGACGGCGAGGATGGCCAGCGCGAGCCACAGCCATCCGGTCGCGCGAAAGAACGCGCTCACCGCGATCAGGCCCTGCGTCAAGAGCGGCAGCGTCTGGCGGCTCTGCTGGTAGACGGAGACGACCTGCGGCACGACGTACGTCAGGAGCACGACGATCACGCCGAGCGCGACGATCGTGACGAGCGCCGGATAGATCAGCGCGACCGTGAACTTCTGCCGCAGCGCAAGGCGCGCGTCGAGGTAATCGGCGAGCCGGGCGAGCACTTCGGGCAGCCGTCCGGTTTCGGTGCCGGCGGCGATCAGCCCGCGATAGAGCGGCGCGAACGTGCGGGGGTAACGGCCCATGGCGGCGGGCAGCGACTCGCCTGCCTGGACATGCGTGCGCAGCGCCGAGACGAGCTTCCCGACCGACGCATCGTCGGCCTGCTCGGACACGGCGGCGAGCGCGGCGTCGAGCGGCATGCCCGACTGCACGAGCGTCGCGAGCTGGCGCGTGAGCAGCGCCAGCGCGGGCGCCCCGACGCGCGCACGCTGCAACGGCCCGCTGCGTTCGGGCGCCGGATCGACGGCGGTGGGTACGAGACCGTCCGCGCGCAGCCGGTCGCGCGCCGCGCGCGCGCTTTCGGCGTCGAGAAGGCCCTGCCGCAGCCGTCCCTGCGCGTCGACGGCCTCGAAGCGATACGCGCTCATCCCGCGCTCACCGCCGCCTCAGCCGTCGCGCGTGATGCGCGTCAACTCGGCGAGCGACGTCCGGCCTTCCGCGATCCAGCGCGCGCCGTCGTCGCGGAGTCGGCGCATGCCGGAGCGCAACGCCGCGTCGCGCAGCGCCAGCTCGCCCGCGCCGTCGTGGATGAGGCGACGCAGCGTGTCGTCGATGCGCAAGAGCTCGTACACGCCGGTGCGCCCCGCGAACCCGCTGCGGTTGCACGCATCGCATCCCGGTGCGCTCCACACCGGCTCCGCTTCCGGCAGGCCGAGATCGTGCAGCAGTCGACGCTCGCCATCGGTTGCGGGTGCGGACGCGCGGCACGCGGGACACAGCGTGCGCACGAGCCGCTGCGCGAGCACGCCGAGCAAACTCGACGCGAGCAGGTACGGCTCGACGCCCATGTCGGCGAGGCGCGTGATCGCGCTCGCCGCGTCGTTCGTGTGCAGCGTCGCAAGGACGAGGTGGCCGGTCAGCGACGCCTGCACCGCGATCTGCGCCGTCTCGAGATCGCGGATCTCGCCGATCATG
This sequence comes from Rudaea sp., assembly GCA_050257435.1. GTDB lineage: Bacteria > Pseudomonadota > Gammaproteobacteria > Burkholderiales > Casimicrobiaceae > VBCG01. The sequence continues at coordinate 9,278 of JBLMWW010000214.1, read as the reverse complement.
ATCACGTCGGGATCCTGCCGCAGGATCGAGCGCAGCGCGCGCGCGAACGTGAGCTCGATGCGCGGGCTCACCTGCGTCTGCGCCACGCCGTCGAGCGCGTACTCGATGGGATCCTCGACGGTCATCATGTTCGTCGTGCCGCGCGGCAGCCGCGACAGCGCCGCGTAGAGCGTCGTCGTCTTGCCCGACCCGGTGGGCCCCGTGACGAGCAGGATGCCGTGCGGCTCGCGGATCAGGCGGTCGACCGCGGCGAGCGTCTCCTCGCTCATGCCGAGGGTCGCGAGATCGAGCCGCGCCGCGTCCTGGTCGAGCAGGCGCAGCACGACCCGCTCGCCCGCGCCGGTCGGCAGCGTCGACACGCGCACGTCGACCTGGCGGTCGCCGAGCTTCAACGCGATGCGCCCATCCTGCGGCAGGCGCTTCTCGGCGATGTCGAGCCCGGCCATGATCTTGAGGCGCGAGACGAGCGCGCCATGCAGCGCGCGCGGCGGCGCCAGCGCGTCGCGCAGCATGCCGTCGACGCGGAAGCGCACGACGGCGCGCGCCTCGTACGGCTCGAAGTGGAGGTCCGACGCCCGCTCGCGCAGGGCCTGCAGCAACAGCGCGTTGATCATGCGGATCACCGGCGCCTGCGCGTCCGCGTCGAGCAGGTCTTCGCTCGCAGGCAGCTCCTGCATGAGGCGCGAGAGATCCGCCTCGCTCGCGAGGCTCTCGCTCATCGCGAGCGCCGCACCGGCCTGGTTGTAGGCGCGCGCGAGCTCCGTCGCGAAGGCGTCGGCGGTCACCTCGCGGGTGACGAGCGGCCGGTTCAGGACGCGGCGCACCTCCGCGATGCCTTCGATCGTCGCATCCGGGCGCAGCAGCACGACGATCGCATCGCCCTCGCTGCGCCACGCGAGGACGCCATGCGTGCGCGCGAACACGTAGGGGATGCCGGCGCCGGGCGCGACGTCAGCGCGGGTTGGGAGCGGGCTCGACAATCGGTGCGGGTGACGGCTGTGGCGTGCCGGGCATCGCGCCCTGCGGCGGAAGCTCCGGCATCGTCGGATCCTTCCAGAACCAGCGCGCCTGCGGCGCATTCTGCAATTGCTCGCCGCGCAGGTAATCGTAGCGTTCCGACGTGATCGCGTGCCCGTCGCTCGTACCGCGCACGATCGTGGGCTTGAGGAAGATCATCAGGTTCGTCTTCTGCCGCGTGCGGTTGTCGTAGCGGAAGAGCGATCCGAACACCGGCAGGTCGCCGGCGTACGGCAGTTTCTGCGTGCCGTCGTTCTGGCTGTCCTGGATGAGCCCGCCGAGCACGACGATCTGCTGGTCGTCGACGACCACCGACGATTCGAGCGCGCGCTTGGAGAGGATCGGCCCGGCGCTCGACGTGTCCTGGACGCGCGAGACCTCCTGATAGATGGCGAGGCGCACGGTGCCGCCCTCGGTGATCTGCGGCCGCACGCGCAGGACGAGGCCCACGTCGCGGCGCTCGATCGTCTGGAACGGCTGCACGGTCGCGGTGTTGCCGGTCGTCGCGTACTGCCCGGTGATGAACGGCACGTTCTGCCCGACGATGATGCGCGCTTCCTCGTTGTCGAGTGTCAGCAGCGTCGGCGTCGAGAGAATGTTCGCCGTCGAATCGTTCTCGAGCGCGCGCACGAGGAGGCCCAGGTTGCTGATCACGCCGAGGCCCGGGATGTTGATCGTGCCGTTGATGATGCCGAGGTTCAGCCCCTGCCCCACGGAGCCGAGGTTGACCGTCGCGTCGAGGATGTTCTGGCCGCTGCCGCGCGGGTTGAAATTCGTGCCGCCGACGCCCTGCACGCCCTGCTGCGTGCGATTCGCGCCGGTCAGCACCTGCCACTGGACGCCGAATTCGGCGGCCTTGTCCGATGACACCTCGACGATCAAGGCCTCGACGAACACCTGCGCGCGCCGCGTGTCGAGGCGCTCGATCACTGCCCGCAGATTGTTGTAGACCGGCTCGGGCGCCATGATGATCAGCGCGTTGTTCGCGGTGTCGGCCTGGACCATCGCGCCGCCTGCGGCGAACGCGGTCGGTGCACCGCTCGCGCTGCTCGTCTGCAACGGCGCCGTCGCGGCGGCCGACGTGCCGAAGCCGCTCGTCGCGGCCGCCGCCGTGGGGATGGCCAGTGCCGCCGGCGCGACGCCCGTCGCCGGTGCGCCCGCTGCAGGCGCGCGCTCGGCACCGTAAAGACCGCGCAGCGTCTCGGCGACCTGTGCCGCCTCGGCGTTCCTGAGGTAGACGATGAAGACGTTCCCGCCGGTGCGCGACGGCGTGTCGAGCTGCTCGATCAACTGGCGCACGCGCGCGCCGCGCGCCGCGTTCTCCGCGCGCACCAGGACGCTGTTCGAGCGCGGATCCGCGACGACCGCCACGCGCTGCTGCGGCTCGGCGGGTGCGCCGGGTGCTGCGACGTTCTCGGTGAGGAAGCGGTTGACGAGCGCGGCGACGTCGAGCGCCGATGCGTTTCTCAAATGCACGAGCAGCGGCTCGCCGGCCGGCGGCTGGTCGAGCGAATCGACGATACGGTCGATGCGCTTCACGTTGTCCGCATAGTCGGTGATGATGATCGCGTTGTTCGGGATGTACGCGGCGATCGTGTTGTTCGGCGAGACGAGTGGGCGCAGTGCGGTGACGAGTTGCGCCGCGGATTCGTAGCGCAGCGCGATCACCTGCGTGACGATGCGATCGCCGCTCGCCGCGACGCGGCCGCGCTCGACCGGGCCGGCCTGTGTCTTCGCGTCGGCCTCCGGGACGATCTTGACGATGCCGTCCGATTCCACCGCGGTGAAGCCCTGCATGCGCAGCGCAGAGAGCAGCGTCGGGTAGACGAGCGCTTTCGGCACCGGTCGGGCCGAGACGATGTTCACGGTGCCCTTCACCCGCGGATCGACGAGGAAGTTGCGCCCCGTGATCTCGGCGATCGCCTTCACGACGGCGTCGATGTCGGCGTTGACGAAGTTGAGCGTGACCTTGTCGGTGTCCTGCGCGAGCGACGGCTGCGCTGCGACGAGCGCGACGACGAGCAGCACGAGGAGCCACAGGCGCGAGCTGCGGGAGCCGGTTGCGGAAAGTCCTGCGGCTGCCGATCCCGGCAGGCGCATGAGAGGCGAAACGACGGCCATCGACGAAAGGTGCGGGGCTCCCGGGATCCCCTGTCGTGACGTCGTCGCCTGGTCTATCGCGTGAGCGGAGCGCCGCGAAGCGGAATCGGCGGCGATGATAGCATGGGGTATCGACGCTCATTGGATAGCCACCGCGCTGTTCGAGCCTCTGCTTCGGCCGTCCATCGCGCGGACTCGCCGGGTGCGGCCCTCCGGCGCGCCGGGCAAGCGACCTCGGGGCGCCCGCCCGCGAACCTGAATCCGGCGGCCCCCCTTGCCGCATCCAATCGTCGATACGTTCGAGGGAGACTCCATGCAGCGTGCAACCTATCGGCGTCCCGGCCTTCGGCGGCTGATCCTCGGCGCGGCCTTCGCTGCGGGGCTGGTCGCTGCGCTCGCGCCGCACACCGAAGTCGTGCGCGCCGCCGATTTCGGCGAGACGATCGTGGCGCAGGCCGACGGCAAGGCCGGGGCCGACGCCGCAACCAGCGCCACGCCGAAGGCGACGCCGGGCACCGCGTCGCCGGAGCCGGCACCGGCGGAGGGCGGCGAGAAGAGCAGCGCCACGCCGGACACGGACGTCAAGGCCGGCACGCACGGGATCATCATCGAAAAGGGCAGCAAGCGCGTCCGCATCGAGGGGCTCGGACGCGATCGCGAGTACGACTCGTTCGACCAGTTCGTGAACGACGCGCCGTGGCTCGCCGGACTCGTGTTCCTCTCGGTGCTGCTCGTCTTCCTCGTGCCGCTGCTGATCATCGTGCTGCTGGTCTGGTACAAGCTGCGCAAGAACCGCCTCGCCAACGAGACGATGCTGAAGCTCGCCGAGCGCGGCGCCGTCGCCCCGTCCGTCGCGATGGATGCCGTCGCTTCCGGCACGTCGCCCGCGCTGGCCGCGGCTGCCGCGGCGCCGTCGATGCCCGCCTACGAGCAGGCGCGGCTCCTGCATCGGCGCGCCGTGTGGTCCGACCTGCGCAAGGGCGTGATCCTCACCGCAATCGGATTCGGCCTTTCCGCCTGGGCGATGTTCGACGACGGGTCGCCGAGCGGCCCCGGGCTGATCCTGCTGTTCCTCGGCCTCGGCTACTGCCTGCTCTGGTTTTTCGAGGATCGCACGCGGGAGCCGCGTCGCGAGACGACCGGCACGCCGCCCCCCGGAGCGGCGTGAATGCGTCCGGCGGTCGGTGCTTCGATGATCGCGGGTTGCCATGCATGAGCCGCACGCCGGTTCGCCCGCGGGACGCAGCGACCGCGCGGCCCCCCGCGACAGCCTCCCGGTAGATGACGCCGCGCGCACCCGTTTCGCACGACATTCCCGACGCGCAGCTCATCGCGCGTTGCGTCGTGGGCGACGATCGGCACGCGTTCGCGGAGCTCGTGAAGCGACACCAGTCGGCGGTGCGCGCTTGCCTGCGCAAGCTCACGGCGGGCAACCACGCGCTGGCGGACGACCTCGCGCAGGACACGTTCGTCCTCGCGTGGCGCAACCTGAGATCGTTCCGCCAGGAGGCGCGCTTCTCGACGTGGCTCTACCGGATCGCGACCAACTGCTGGCTCGCCCAAATGCGCAAGCGGCAGGAGGAGCTGCTGGGCGATCGCGATGCCGGCGTCGCCGTCGACCCCGACGACGACGCGCTCGCGTCGGCGTCGACCGCCGACCACGCGGCCGGGACGACCATGAAAATCGACATGGAGCGCGCGCTTGCGGCGCTCTCCGAGGGCGAGCGTGCGGCGATAGTGCAGTGCTACCATAACGACCTGTCGCACGAGGAAGCGGCGTACGTGCTCGGCTGTCCGGTCGGGACCGTCAAGACGCATATCCTGCGCGGCAAGCAGAAGCTGCGGACCGCGCTCGCGGCATGGGCGCCCGCCCCGAATCCATGAAGCGCATGAGCGCCGCCGGGCCGCCCCAAGGCGCTCGCCCCCTCCCTTGGAGGGGGAGGCTGACCGCGAAGGCGGTCAGCTTCGGGGGAGGTTAACCGGTGACCGATCTTTCGGCGACGCCCGCCACCGACCCCGGCGACGACTGGGTCGACGCGCTGCTCGCGCGCGACGCCGCCGGGCATGCAGCCGACTACGTCGCCGATGCGGGGTTCACGGCGCGCGTGATGGAGAGGCTGCCGGCGCCGGTGACGCTGCCCGCCTGGCGCAAACCGTTCGTCACCGCCCTGTGGCTCGTGGCCGCGGCGCTCGTCGCGGCGATGCTGCCGGGGACCGCGCACGAGGTCGCGCGCGAGGCGTTCCGCCTGTTCGCCGCGCAGCCCTTCTCGCTCTCGACCCTCGCGCTCGTGCTCGCGGCGATCGGCGTCGCGACGTGGACCGGCGCGGCACTCGCGCTACGCAGCGACTGATCGATCGGGGTCGGAGCAAGAAGTCGGGATTTCGCGACTTCTTGCCTTGGCCCGCAATCGGCGCGCAACGCGGCTTTCGCTAACCCGCGACTCGGCGCTGCGCGGGCGGCCTACTCGTCCTTCAACGTGAAGTTGATCTCGACGGACGCCTGATACTTCTCGCCCTCGCCGGCGCACTTCCAGTCCGCCAGCGTGTCGCGCACGACGCGATCGAACACGCGCGGCGGGTCGGCCGACGCGATGTGCACGTCGGTGACGTTGCCCTTCTCGTCTATCGTCAGGATCGCGTTCACGCGGCCCTTCTCGATGTGCTTGCGGATCGCCTCGCGCGGGAACGTCGGCGGATCGCGCTTCATGCACGACACGCCCTGCCGGACCGCCGGCTTGGGCGGGGCCGGGGGCGCCGGAGGCGCGATGACGACGGGCGGCGGCGGCGGTGCGATCACGACGGGCACGGGCGGCGGCGTCGGCGCGACGTTCGCGATCACCGGCGGCGGCAGCATCACGGGCGGCGGCACCTCGGGCGGCGGCACGTAGGGTTGCTCGATCACCGGCGGCGGCGGCTCGACCAGCTTCTTCGGAGGCGGCGGCGGCGGGGGCGGCGGGGGCGGCGGCGGCGGCGCGACCTCCTCGATGATCTGGGCCGTCAGCGGCTTCTTGACGACCTGGATCACCTTCTGGCCGAGGCCGGTCAAAAGCGCCCAGATGACGAGCGCATGAATCAGGACCACGAACGCGATCCCCACGAGATGGCGCGTCGGATCGCGTTGCTGTCGTGCGAAATCCATTTGCGTGTCGATTCCCGAACGCCGGCGCTACTCGATGAACTGCTCGCTGCCGACGATGCCGATCTTGGTGAGCCCGAGCCGCTGCGCCGACGCCATGACGCCGGCGACGACCGCGTACTTCGCGAGCTTGTTGGGCCGCAGATGCACCTCCGGCTGCACCTCCTGGTGCGCCGCCGCCTTCATCTTCGCCTCGAGCGTCGGGCGGTCCGCGACGACCTCCCCGTTCCAGTACACCTTGCTGTCCTCGTCGATGTCGAGCTTCACGACCTCGGGCAGGGTGAGCGGTGGCGGCGGATTGCCGATCGGGAGATTGAGGTTGACGGAGTGGAGCTGGATCGGGATCGTGATGATCAGCATCACGAGCAGCACGAGCATCACGTCGATGAGCGGCGTCGTGTTGATGTCGATCATCACGTCCGGGTCGTTCGATCCGGCGCCGGTTCCCACGTTCATCGCCATGGTTCGGTCCTGGTAGGTCTAGCTCGCGCTGCGCGGCGGGGGCTCGGTGATGAAAGAGATCTTCGCGATGCCGGCGCGCTGGCAGGCGTACACGACGCGGCCGACGCCGTCGTAATTGGCGCGTCCGTCGCCGCGGATCTGCACTTCGGGCTGCGGCGAGAGCACGGAGATCTTCTTGAGCCGCTCGACGAGCGCGTTCGTCGTCGGGATGTACAGGTCGTTCCAGTAGATGCGCGCCTGCGAGTCCACCGAGATCACGATGTTCTCGGGCTTGGTCTCCCGGATCTCGTTGCGCTCCTTGGGCAGCTCGACCGGGATGGTCATCCGGACGACGGGCACGGTGATGAGGAAGATGATGAGCAGCACCAACATGACGTCGACGAGCGGCGTCGTGTTGATCGTCGACATCACCTCGTCTTCGTCGCCATCGGCGGCGCCGACATTCATGGCCATGGCGTGATGTCCTCGCGAAGTTCCGATGGAGGCGCCGCGTTCACCGGACGCCCTGCGCTCATGCCTTGGCGGGCGATTGCGTGGCCGACATCAGGACCGCGTGGAGGTCGGCGCCGAAGCCGCGCACGCGCTCCATCGCGGCCTTGTTGCGGCGGACGAGCCAGTTGTAGCCAAGCACCGCCGGCACCGCGACCGCGAGGCCGATCGCCGTCATGATGAGCGCCTCGCCCACCGGACCCGCGACCTTGTCGATCGATGCCTGGCCGGCGATGCCGATCGCCGTCAGCGCGTGATAGATCCCCCATACCGTACCGAACAGCCCCACGAACGGCGCGGTCGAGCCCACGGTGGCGAGGAACGCGAGCCCGTCCTGCGTACGGCTTTGGATGTTGTCGATCGCGCGCTGGATCGACATGCTGACCCAGGTGTTCATGTCGACGTTGCCGAGCAGGCCCTCGTGCTTTTGCGTCGCCTCGATGCCCGATTCGGCGATGAAGCGGAACGGGCTGTTCTCCTTCAACTCGGCGGCACCCTTCTGCACCGTCGGCGCCTTCCAGAACGTGCGGTTCGCGACGCGCGCCTGATGTCCCATCTTCGCCTGCTCGTAGAGCTTCGTCACGATGATGTACCAGCTCCCCGCAGACATCAGGACGAGGATGCCGAGCGTGATGCGGGCGACGAGGTCGCCGCCCTTCCACAGCGCTTCGAGGCCGTAGGGGTTTTCCACGATCTCGGTCGTCGTCTTCGCCGGAGCGCCCGCCGGAGCCGGTGTCGCGGGAGCCGGTGTCGCGGGTGCCGCCGCCGGGGCGGCCGCCGCGTCCTGCGGAGCGGGAGCGGGTGCGGGAGGGGGGGTCGTCGATGGCGCCTGCGCGCTTGCCGGCAGCGGGGTGGCCGCGATCGGCAACGCAAGCATGAGGGCCGCGGCGAGGTTCGCCAGCCGGGTCATCTTCAACATGTTGTCTCCATGCGAATGTTGGTCAACGAACTTCCGGTACGTCGGGTGACGCGGGCGTTCGAGGGCGAAGGGCGGCGCGAAAACCTGCGCCTCGCCGCGTGTCCCTGCGCTTGGCGGATGCAGCCGCCCCCGCGACCTTCGAAAGGCGAACGGACGCGCGGCGAAAGACACGTGGACGGCGCGCCCCAAAACATTTTGGCCCCGCCGAAACGGGGCCAAGGCACGTCGGGAAAATCGCAGGATTCTACACGAAATCCGGCGTGCGTCCACGCCGCACGTCGTGCGGACGCAATGGCATGCCCGGTCTCCTCGCGGCCTGCGCGAGCCTCGAACCGACCGCGGCGGGAGGAAGCGTTTCATGCGGCGCACTTTGTCGCCACCGGCGGGAATCCGCGGCGCAATCCTCGGGTTTTGTCGCAATCGCCTTGTCGCGCCGCCCGGCGCTTTCTACGATGCCATCGTGCGATCGCCGGCCGGGATGCACGGCCGCGAATGCGGATGACGGACGATGAATCCGTGAGCGGCATTCGCGGCATCGAACCGACGTATCCGCACCCCACGACGAGGAGTCAACGATGAAACGCTACCAACCCGGAACCCACCGCACGCTCGGCGCCGCCGCCGCGGCCTTGATGACCGTGGCGACGCTCGCCGTCGCCGTGATCGCGCCGGCCGGCGCCGGCCAGGGCCCCGACGACATCGCACCGACCGCGCAGAGCGCCGCGATGTCGGGCGACACCTGCCTCACATCGCGCATCGACGTCATCGCCGTTCGCGTCCCGCACGCCCAACGCGCGGCCAACGCGAGTGCCGGACGCGTGAATTCCTGATGTAGCGGGCCGCGCACATGCCCCACCCCATCGAACGCGTCCGCGCAAGCGCCGGCCACGCACGAGGTCGGCGCGGCCGCGCTTCGCGTCAGTGTATGAGCGGTACGGTCGACGCGATGTCGTAGTCGCGTATCGACTGCAGCTTGTCCTCGAGTTGCAGATAGCGCGCCGCCTTCACTGCCGGCAGCGCGCGCATCACCTTCTTTCTCAGCGTGCGCCGGGCCTTGATCTCCGCTTCGTCGGCGATCGTCAACTCCTTGATCAGGTTCCTGGCGGCGAGATTCGTCATGGCCCTGTCGCGGAACAGCAAACCCTCGACAGCGAC
>JBLMWW010000213.1:0-4314 GCA_050257435.1 Rudaea sp. | reverse complement strand
GTCGCCGCCATCGACACGCCCGCGCTGGTCGTCGATCTCGACGCGCTCACGCGCAACCTCGATCGGATGGCGGACGCGACGAAGGGCATCCGGCTGCGGCCGCACGCGAAGTCGCACAAGTCCGCGACGCTCGCGCGCATGCAGCTTGCGCGCGGCGCAGTGGGCATCTGCTGCCAGAAAACCGATGAGGCGCTGGCGTTCGTCGACGCCGGCATCGAGGACGTCGTCGTCACGAACGAGGTGATCGCGCCGGCCAAGGCGGCGCGCCTCGCGCAGCTCGCGCGTCGGGCGGCGGTCGGGGTGCTCGTCGACTCTGCGCGAGGCGTGGAGGTACTTTCCGAGGCGGCCTCGCGCGCGGGTTCCCGTCTCGACGTCTACATCGAGGTCGATGTCGGCATGCATCGCTGCGGCGTCGGGCCCGACGCCGCGCTGCCGCTCGCGCGCGAGGTGGTCCGCGCGCCCGGCTTGCGGCTGCGCGGCCTGCAGTGCTATCACGGGTCGGCGCAGCATTTGCGCGCACCGGAGGAGCGGCAAGCGGCGGTCACCGAGGCAGCGGCGCTCGCGCGGAAGACGCGCGAGACGATCGTTTCCGCCGGCGTTGCCTGCGACATCGTCACGGGCGCGGGCACGGGCACGTGGCAGCTCGAGCGCGACACGGGCGCGTACGACGAGCTGCAGCCCGGCTCGTACGTCTTCATGGACGCCGACTACGCGCGTAACGTCGTCGGACCCTCCGAGCTCCGGTTCGAGCAGAGCCTTTTCGTGCTGGCGAGCGTCATGAGCGTTCCGGCCGCCGATCGCGCGGTCGTCGACGCGGGACTCAAGGCGTTTGCGTTCGACTCCGGCCTGCCGCAGGTGCACGCGCGCGGCGGCGTCGCGTACGTCAAGGCATCCGACGAGCACGGCGTGCTGCGGGTTGCACCGAACGCGCCGCCGGTGACGCTCGGCGAGCGTTTTTGGCTGATTCCGGGGCACTGCGATCCGACGGTCAACCTGTACGATTGGCTGGTCGCGATGCGCGATGGAAGCGTCGCAGACGTGTGGCCGATCGAGGCGCGTGGCGCGCTGGGATAGCCCGTCGCTACAACGTCACCGTCCCGCGCGGCGAACGGAGCATCGCCGCCAGGCGGGGCGTCTTGCCGTACGTCACCTTGAGCGTCTCCGATAACCCCAGCTTGGCGAGCAGCGATCGCACCCGCGCCGGCTCGGCATGCTCTCCCGCGATCGTCACGAGCCGGATGCCGGTGTCGGGCAGCGCGTCCGTCGGATGCCGGTCGTCCGACCAGTGGATCAACGTCGGCACGAGGCCCCGCTCGGGCAGATGGCCGTCCGCCGGGACGGTGATCCGCCACGTGAAATCTCCTCGCTGCATCGACAGGATCGTGCCGCATGCGCCATCCACGCGGGCGGCGTCGGCTTCGATGTCGCGCGTGCGCACGACCCAATGGATCAGCGCAGGGCCTTCGGCGAGGCGTGCCCGCATGCGCGGCTCGTCGAGATCGAACCAGCGCGGCCGGTTCGGCGCGGCGCCCTCCGGATCGATGGCCATGATCTCGAGATAGAGTCTGGGGCCGAGGCCGACGAGCGCATTGTGCGTGCCCATCGCGGCGTGCTTTCCGCCGGGCTTCGCGCGTACGCCCAGGCGGCTCTCGATCCAGTCCATGCCGGCCGCGAGCGAGGATGCGCCGATGACGAGATGGTCGATCGCGAGGTCGGGCGACGCGCCCGGCCGTGACGTGATCATCGCGCGGCCTGCTCGCCGTGATGGGGCTCGTCGGCGGCGAAATCGAGTTCCACGCGCGCGCCGTTGGGGTCGTGGAAGAACACCTGCCACGTGCCCCCGCCGGGAAGGCGCCTGCACGTGTGCGCAATGTTGCGCGACGCGAGAAGCGCGAGCGTGTCGGAAAGATCCTCGGCCGAGAATGCCATGTGATCGATGACTCCGGCACGAAGCTCGTCGGCGTTGCGGCCGCCGACGACGTGCAGGATCGGCCGGTCGCCGGCGTACAACCACGCGCCGGGAAAATCGAACGGCGGGCGCGGCCCGGCGACGAGTCCGAGAAGATCGCGATAGAAATCGACGGTCGCGGAAACGTCGTCGGTCAGGATGGTGAAGTGGTTCATCGCGGTCACGGGCATGGGCGTCCTCGAGCGTCGTGGGCCTCGGTCGATTATCTACCGATCGCGCTTTCCGTGGCCACGTCGTTCGTGCGCAAGAGCCATCAGCTCGCCGCGGTGCGGACGAAAACGGCGAGCAACTCGAGCGCATCGGGGCCGCGCGGATCGGCGAAATCGAAACGGCGGTCGCCGCCGCTCCACGCGTGGCCCAGCCCCTTCACGAGGACGTGACGAACGATCGGGCGCCCATCGCGCCTCCAGTCGTGCGTTCGTGTCGGATAGGCGTCGCCCTGCTGCTCGAAGAATTCATCGCTTGGCGGCAACGCTTCGGAGGGGACGTACTCGGCATCGCCGGCGACGTGCCCGTTGAACCTCAGGTACTGATGAACGAGCGCGATGGCGTTGACCGGCGCGACCACCTCGTCGCGATCGCCGTGCACGACCAGCAGCGCGACGTTCAGCGGCGGGTCGCTGCGCTGCGCGAGACGTGCGCCCTGCGCGATCGCCGCGACGTCGGTGTCCGGTCCCTTTTGCATGGCCGCGAGCGCGGCGACCGCCGCGGAAGCGGCGCCGCAGGCCAGCCCCGAATGCACGAACACGCCGCGCACGAGGCGCGGATACCGCAGCCCGAGCACCGCGGCGAGCGCGCCGCCGGCGGAAAGTCCTGCAACCCACACGCGCTCGCGCCGTGCGCGATAGCGCCGGCGGGCGGCGACGATCTGCGCCGCGACGATCGCCGCCTCGCCGTTGCCGCGCTCGGTGTTGGTCTCGAACCAGTTCCAGCAGCCGAAGCGGTTCGCCGCATCCGACTGCTTCGGCAACAGCACCAGCATGCCTTCGCGGTCCGCGTGCTCGACGAGCTTCGCGAGCGCGGCGAGCGATTCCGCCGTCTGCCGGCAGCCGTGACACAGGACGAGCAGCGGCGCGCGACGCCGGCGCGACCAGCCGCGCGGCACGTAGACGATGTACTCCCGGCTCGGCTGCGCGATCGGCGCCGTCGTGACGGTGCCGCGCCACGATTCGGCCACGCCGGTTTCGAAGCGGCCCGGTGCGACTTCGCGGCGGAAGAGCCGGGCGACAAAGCCACGTAGCCGGGTACGGGCTGCGGAGAATCGGGCGGCGAACGTGTTTAGCAACGACGGTCTCGTGAGGCGCCTTCAATGGGCATTCGCGTTGCAACGGGCCGAAGGGCCATCGTCCATAGGTCTGATGGGCGCCTGCGTCGTCGGTGCCGATGATATCTACCGACGGTTCCCAACCGCACTCCGCGAGTCCAAGCGTATTATGCGAACCAAGCCTGCCCAAGTTCTCATGAGTAAATCGGTCGACGCGCTCGTAGCAGAAGCGTTGAAGCTCACGCGGGAAGAGCGAACTTTGCTCGCAGATCGCGTGCTCGCCAGTCTTAGCGACGATCCGGGTTTAGAAGAAGCCTGGGCAGTCGAGGTGGCGCGGCGACTCGGCGAAATCGAAACGGACGGGGACGTCCTTCTTCCGGCGGCGGATGCCATCGCTCGGGCGCGGCGTGCCCTGGAGTGATCGTCTCGCTTTGCCTCGAAGCCCAGCGTGAGCTAATCGAGGGCGCTCTGTTCTACAGCCAACATGCCGACGTTCAGCTGGGCATGTCATTCATTGCCGAGTTCGAGCGGTCGCTCGCACTGCTGAATGAGCATCCGGAGCTGGGCGCCGTCTGGCGTGTGGGGACGCGAAGATTTCCGCTGCGCCGATTTCCATATAGCGTCATCTACCGTATGGCCGGCGATGAGCTGCGCGTCATTGCGCTCGCACATCAACGGCGGCGACCCAGGTATTGGTCAGGGCGGAAGTAGCGACCCAGACATGACTTCCCGCCCGGCGATGCTCGCAGGGAGAAGCAGGACGAAGAGCAGGGTCTTTAAAGCCGCGCCTCCGCGAATCGCGCCATTCTATGCCCGCGCGCGCGGCGCCTGCCTGGCCGAAGGTCATCCGCAGGCATGAGACACAAGGATGGGGCCGGGCGCGGTCAGATCAGCACGACGTCGTACTGCTCCTGCGTGTATAGCGTCTCGACCTGCAGCGAGATCGGCTTGCCGATGAAATCGCCGAGCTGCGCGAGGCTCTGCGATTCCTCGTCCAGGAACATGTCGATCACCGACTGCGACGCGAGGATGCGGAACTCGCGCGCGTTGAACTGCTTCGCCTCGCGCAGGATCTCGCGCA
>JBLMWW010000212.1:0-8001 GCA_050257435.1 Rudaea sp. | reverse complement strand
CTGCAGCTCCTCGAGCCGCACCTTCGCGTAACGCTCCCCGTCCGGCGTGGGCTGCGTATAGCCTCCGGGGTAGTCGTAGAACTTGTAGCTGTCGTTCGGGTGTCCGAGCGGGTGCGCCTTGCGCTGCTCCAGCTTGGCGCGCGGTTTCGTGAAGTCGTAGTCGTCGGTGATGTAGCCGCCGGTGTCGACCTGCTTCGACACCACCCAGCTCTCGATGTGCTCCTCGTCCGCGATGACCGCCGGGTCGGGCGCGATGTAGGGAATCCGTGCGTGGCCGGGAAGCACCTGATGCGCGCCGGGCGCGTCGGCGATTATCAGCGTGTGCTTGCCCATCGCGTGCTCGAAGTAGTAGTAGATCCCCTCGTGCTCCATCATCCGGCTGACGAAGTTGAAATCCGTCTCCTGGTACTGCACGCAGTAGTCCCACGTGCGGTACGTCTCGGTCGTCCGGTTGAGGAGGCTCCACGACGACGCGTTTCCGTACGGGTAGAACAGGACGTCGAGGACGATGTCGAGCGCCGTCTTGTTCTGGAAGATGCGGCAGTTCGACGTCCGCGTCATGTACCACATCCACGGCCGCAGGATGGCCTCGTAGCGCCAATAACGTCCTTCGCGCGAAATCAGCGCGAAGCGCGTCACGTCGCCGTTGAGGTAACGACGCCCGAGTCCTTGCGTCTCGACTTCGACGGTCACGTTGCTGCCGAGCAGCTGCTCCGCGGTGATGTCCTGCGACGGGCTCAGCATCGAAAGCCGGAACTCGAAGAGCTGCGACAGCCGCTCGTGCCCGGACAGCGACTCGAACATCAGCATGTCCGGCGCGAGCGGCGTATGGGCGGTGAATACGCGAGCCATCGGGGATCCGTGTCGAAGGTCCGCCGCCGGCGCTAGCCGCCGAAATCGTAGGCGAATTCGCCGCCGTCGGCGCGCAGCCTCACCTGCGACAGCGGCCGGCCCTCGGAGAGCCGCAGCAGGTATTCCTGGCTGATCCGCGGCAGCACGGTGTTGGTCAGGATCGCGTCGATCATCCGGCCGCCCGACTCGAGCTCGGTGCAGCGGCTGATGATGAGCCTGATCGCCGCATCGTCGTACTCGAACGGGATCCGGTGGTTCTCGGCGATGCGCTTGCGGATGCGCGAGAGCTGCAGCCGGACGATGTTGCCGAGCATCTCGTCGGACAGCGGGTAGTACGGGATCACGACGAGGCGCCCGAGCAGCGCCGCGGGGAACACCTTGAGCAGCGGCTCGCGCAACGCCTTCCCGATCGCGTCCGGCTCCGGGAGGAGCTCGGGATCGCGGCACAAACCGGTGATCAGCTCCGAGCCGACGTTCGACGTGAGCAGGATGATCGTGTTCTTGAAGTCGATGTAGCGCCCCTCGCCGTCCTCCATCCAGCCCTTGTCGAACACCTGGAAGAAGATCTCGTGCACGTCGGGATGCGCCTTTTCGACCTCGTCGAGCAGCACGACGCTGTAGGGTCGCCGCCGCACCGCCTCGGTGAGGACGCCGCCCTCGCCGTAGCCGACGTAGCCGGGAGGCGCGCCCTTCAGAGTCGAGACCGTGTGCGCCTCCTGGAACTCGCTCATGTTGATCGCGATGACGTTCTGCTCGCCGCCGTAGAGCGATTCGGCGAGCGCGAGCGCCGTCTCGGTCTTGCCGACGCCCGAGGGACCGCAGAGCATGAACACGCCGATCGGCTTGTTCGGATTGTCGAGCTTCGCGCGGGACGTCTGGATGCGCCGCGCGATCATGTCGAGACCGTGACGCTGGCCGATCACGCGCGCGTTCAGCGTGTCGGCGAGCTTCAGCACCGCCTCGATCTCGTTTTTCACCATCCGCCCGACCGGCACGCCGGTCCAGTCGGCAACGACCGACGCGACCGCCTGCTCGTCCACCGACGGCAGGATCAGCGGGCGCTCGCCCTGCAGCGCGCGCAACTCGCGCTGCTTGTCCGCAAGGCGCGCGAGCAGCTCGTCGCGCGTCGGCGCGGTGGCGGCTTCCGGTGCGCGCGCCGCCGCCTCGCCACCCGCGCCGGTCGCAGGCGCACCCGGCGCCTGCGGCGTGGCGGCGGCCGCGCGCCCGATCACGGCACCCGCCGCCTCGTCGGCGCCTTGCGTCGCGTCCTCGCCCGCCGCGGCGGGCTGGTTCGACGCGTCGCCCACGATGCCGCCCCCCTGCTCGCGCAACTGCGCGCGCAACGCGAGAATCTCGTCGACGAGCGCCTTCTCGGCCTTCCAGCGCTCCTCGAGCGGCGCCAATCGCTCGCGCTCCGCCGCGAGGCGACGGGTGACCTCCTCCTTCCGCTCGGCGACCGGCTCGCCGATCGTCTCCTCGCGCTCGACGATGCGCAGCTCGGTCTCGAGCATCTCGATGCGCCGCTGCGCGTCCTCGACCTCGGGCGGAGTCGCGTGCTGGCTCACGGCGACGCGCGCGCACGCGGTGTCGACGAGGCTCACCGCCTTGTCCGGCAGTTGCCGCGCCGGGATGTATCGGTGCGACAGGCGAACGGCGGCGTCGAGCGCGGAATCGAGCAGCTGCACGCGATGGTGCTGCTCGAGCGTGTTCGCGACGCCGCGCAGCATCGCGATCGCGCGCTCCTCCGACGGCTCGTGCACCTGCACGACCTGGAAGCGCCGCGTCAGCGCCGGGTCCTTCTCGATGTACTTCTTGTACTCGGCCCATGTCGTGGCGCCGATCGTGCGCAGCGTGCCGCGCGCCAGCGCCGGCTTGAGCAGGTTGGCCGCGTCGCCGGTGCCGGCCGCGCCGCCGGCGCCGATCAACGTGTGCACCTCGTCGATGAACAGGATGATCGGCTTCGGGCTCGCCTGCACCTCGTCGATCACCTGGCGCAGCCGGTTCTCGAACTCGCCCTTCATGCTCGCGCCCGCCTGCAGCAGACCGATGTCGAGCGTGAGCAGCGACACGTCCTTCAGCGACGGCGGGATGTCGCCCTTGACGATGCGCTGCGCGAAGCCTTCGACGACCGCCGTCTTGCCGACGCCCGCCTCACCGGCGAGCAAAGGATTGTTCTGCCGCCTGCGCATGAGGATGTCGACGATCTGCCGGATCTCCTCGTCGCGCCCGGTGACCGGGTCGAGCTCGCCGCGGCGCGCGCGCTCGGTCAGATCGACCGCGTAACGCCGAAGCGCCTCCTGCTTGCCCATCGCCGCGGCAGGCATCGCGCCGCTCGCCTCGCCCGGGGCCGCGCCGCCGGCGCTCGCGTCGGCGGCGCCTTCGGCGTCCTCCGGCGAGCCCTTGACGATCGCCGCCATCTCCGAGGCCAGCACGTCGGGCTGGATCTTCTGGAACTCGCGCGACATGCCGTAGAGGGCGTTGCGCAACGACGTCGTTTTCAGCATGCCGAAGAGCAGCGTCGCGCTGCGCACCCGCGTGTCGCCGAACATCAGGCTGCCGTACACCCAGCCGCGCTCGACCGCGTTCTCGATGTGCTCCGACAGGTCGCTGATCGATGTCGCGCCGCGCGGCAGGCGCTCGAGCGCCTCGGTCAGATCCTGCGCGAGAGTCGCCGGCGCGAGCTCGAAGCGCCGCACGATCCGGTGCAGGTCGCTATCCTGGTTCTGCAGCACCTGGTTCAGCCAGTGCACGACCTCGACGTACGGATTGCCGCGCAGCTTGCAAACGACGGCCGCGCTCTCGAGCGCCTTGTAGAGCACGGGATCGAGCTTTCCGAACAGCGCGACACGACTGATTTCGGCCATGAGGGGATCTGCGTCAGGAGTTTCCGGGAAGGTCGCCGAGGCGCGGCCCGATGCGTGCAGCCCAGCGCTCGGCGTCGAGAACGAGATCGTCGGCATCGGAGCGCGCCGGGCGCTTGCCGATCCACGTCGTCCAACCGAGGCGGCCGTACTCGCCGAGCAGCGGCCGCGGCACGGCGTCGCGGGCGAGCACCACGCGCACGTCCCACGCGAGCTCGACGCCGACGTAGTTGCGCACCCAGCCGACGAGCTGGCGAAACCGCCGGCCCCCGGGCAGGAACTGCTCGTAGGCGTCGAGCGGCATCGCACCGATCTCGATCCGGAAGCGCGACTGACCGTCCCACACGGCGTTCCCCGCGACGGCGGCAACGCCGAGCGTGGCCCCGGGGCCCGGGATGCCGAGGCGCGTGCGCTGCCCCGGCGCGAGCCTGAGCCAGTGGCAGCAGAACTCGACGATGCGCACCGGCGCGCCGAAGAAGCCGCGCAGGATCGAGGCAAGACCCTCGGCGTTGCGCGTCCGGCGTACGAGGTGGCCCGCGTTGGCGAACTTCGCGTGATCGGGGACGGCGTCGCGCCGCCGCTCGTGCGCCCCGCCGATGCCGATGAGGCTCGCGACGTAGCGAGAGAAGCTGTCGTCGTGCGGGCGGTCGAGGCTCACGACCGACTGCGCCTGCGCCCAGGCGCGGTAGAAGAGCAGGATGAGCCGCTGGTGCAGGATGTCGGCGAAGCGTGCGAGCGTGGCGTCACCGGCGTTGCGCAACCGGTCGCGCACGTACTCGGTCAGGTGATTCGGCAGCGGCCCGTTGGGACCGAACAGCCCGAAGCTGTGGATCACGATGCGCGGAGGGATCGCGCCGCGCGCCGGCTCGAGGGTCGCGATCGCCGCGGGCGCGAACGACAGCGACGGCTCCTGCCCGACGCGCACCGGCTCGTCGACGGGCCGTGCGGCGCGTCCGAGCAACGGCATATCGGCGCGCGTCGCCTCGATACGCCGCAGCGCATAGTAGAGATCGAAGCGGAACGCGCCGCCGGCGAGCTCGCCGAAGAACGCCTGCAATGCGCGGGACGCGCGCGCCTCGTCTGCGTCGCGCCGCGCATCGACGGGTCGGGCCGGCGTGTCCACGGCCCTAGGCGGTCGGCCGGCGGCCGATGCGCGGCGCCCACGTCGCGATGCGCCCGCGCTGCACCGACTGCAATACCGTCTGCGTGAACGTGTTGATCGACACGTGGCGCGCGAAGAACGACTCGAGCACGCTCGCGAGCACGTACGGACTGAAGCCGGCGAACGCCGTCTCGTCGACGGTCAACGAGATCTCGACGCCGCGGCCGAATGCGAGCGGCCCCGTTTGCGGCAAGCGGCGCGTCACGGGCGCGAGCGCAACGCGGGTCACGCCGTCGATATGGCTGCGCACCGCGTTTTCCGAGAGCGCCGCGTAAAGTTGCAGCAGCTCGCGCAGGGCCGCCGCGCCCGCGGTGTCGCCGAGGTCGGTGAGCGTGACGTAGTTGAGCGAGAGGTGGCTGATGAGCCGCCACGTGATGTCGCGCTCGGCGATCGCCGGGCTCGGCCGCGACGGGCCGCGCACGATGCGGATCGCGTCGACGGGCGCCGACGCCGTGAGGTAGAAGTCCGTCGCGCCCCCGACCTGCAGCAGCAACGCGAGGTCGCGGTTGGTGCAAAGCGTATCGACCGAGAGCTGGCGCAACTCGGCGCCGAACGGCGCGTCGTGCTGGTCGACGAGCGAGAGGTACACCTCGCTTCCCACGTAGCCGGTCCGCGTCCCGTTGCGCCGCGCCGTGTCGGACATCATCCGCGGCTCGCGCCGCACCGAGTAGTAGGCGCCGTATTCGTCGCCATCCTCGCCGAGCGTCTGGTAGAACGGCTTGAACACGCGCTCGTCCGCGACGCCGCCCGCGACATGACCCGCGACCCGCAGCACCGAATGCACCTCGTAGTCGAGCGGCGCGGCACGGTCGGGCACGAGGTGGTATTCGAAACGCTGCCCGCTCACCGGCACACGATCGGCGCGCTTCGTAAACAGGTTGACCGCCGGCGTGCAGAACAGCGAAAGGCCGCTCGCGTCGACGACGCGCTCGAGATCGGACGCCGCCGCGTCGAAGAGCACCGTCAGCGTCATCGTGCTTCCGCTCGTGGCCTTCACCGAGCGCGCGAGATCGCCGATCGCGAAGAACAGGTAGCGCGGCGGAAAAGCGAAGTACTCGTGCAGCAGGCGGTAGCCGCGGAACGCGGTGCTCGGGCAGGGGAACAGCGCCTGGGCGTCGTCGAACCCCTGCGGCCGGAGCGCGGTGGGGAGGAGCAGGCGTGGCGACGCGCCGTCCACCCGCTCCGCGCCGGCCACGACGCCCAGGCAGCGCGTGAACAACAGCTCGTAGAGGCGCGTCGCGACCTCGTCGGCGCCGGACAGGAAGAACGTGAGATCGTCGAGCGCGAGCCGCGCCATGGGCAGGTCGGCGGCCGTCGCGAGCGTGATGCGCAGCGCGGACTTGACCGTGCCGGGAAGCGGCAGGCGCGCGAGCGGCAGGTCCGGCGGTGGCCCGGTGAACTCGACGCGCTCGATGGAAAGCGGCCACAGGGCGACGTCCTGCGTGGTGCGGAACTCGCAGATGACCTCTTCCGACCGGATCGGCTGGCTTCGCAACACGCTGTTGCGCGGCAGCGTGAAGCCCTCGGCGAGCGTGCTTTCGAAGAGGCGCGGCTCGAGGCGCACGATCGCCGTGGCGGGCGTAGGCGCCAGGTAGTTCGGATAGACGACCTCGAGCAGCCGCTGCGAGAAGCGCGGGAACTCCGCATCGAGCTTGAGCTGCACGCGCGCGGTGAGGAAGCTCACGCCTTCGAGCAGCCGCTCGACGTACGGATCGGCGATGTCGATGCCCGTCATGTTGAGCCGCGACGCGACCTTCGGGAACTGCGTCGCGAACTCGCCCGCCATGTGGCGAAAGTACTGCAGCTCGCGGTTGTAATAATCGAGGAGCCGCGGGTCCATGCCGGTGCGGGCGGGGCGCCCTAGTCGCCGCGGCTCTGGTCGTGCAGCACGACGAGCCCGGTCTCGAGGTCGATATCGGAGCGCAGCAGGATCTCGAGCGGGTACGGAATCGACCACAGCTCGCCGCGAATGGTGACGGCCAGCACGTTGTGCATGTCGAGGCCCTTCTCGCCGGCGGCGACCTTGACGTCGAGCGTCTGAGGGAGGATGCGCGGCTCGAATTGCACGATCGCCTGACGGATCGACGCCTCGAGCTGTGCGGTATCGACACTCGACGCGATGCGACCGGAGAGTGCGACGAGCCCGAAATTCACGACCGAACGCTGCGCATCGGGATGCGCCGAAAAATCGATCGACGCCTCGAGATTCGTCGTGTTCAGCAGCCACTCCAGGTCGCGCAGCACGCCGTCGCGATACGCCTTGCGCGACATCACGCGGGCGTGCGGGGCCTCCTTCTGCCGGTCCGGCTCGAGGTCGGTGAGGCGGTCGAGCAGGACCGGCCACAGCCGATCCGCGATGCCGCCGTGCGCCCGGCCGGCCTCGTGCTGCGCCGCGTCGCCCGCGTTGGCGCTCATGAGGCCATGGCGATCTCGCGCACGTCGAGCAGCGCATGCTCGCCGGTGTCGGTCGCCATCATCTTCTGGCCGAGCCCGACGTACGCCTCGCCGCCGGCGTCGGTCCACTCGGTACGGCGCGCGAGCTTCAGCGCGTCGTTGTCCACCGCCTCGCTGCCGGGATAGCGCGCGGGAACGAGCGCGATGTACTCGCCGCCGTTGGCGAGCGTCAGGTGCGCCGATGCCCACACGAGGTCGCGGAGGTCGGCGGGCGGCTCGATGCGCAGCGTACGGATGCGGAAGAACGGGACCCAGTAGTACTGGCCGTTGATCATCGCCTCGCACACGGGCCCGAGCCGCGAGTCGGCATCGGCGATCCATTCGAACGCGGTGCCGTCGATCGTGCCGGCGGACGCGGGAGCCGCGTCGAACGCGGCGTCGCGCAATGCCCTGGCGCCCTCCGCATCGCTTTTAGCCAGGCGTTGCAGCGACTCGATCAGCGGCCCGATCCATGCCGGCGGCTCGCCGAGGATCTGCGGCCCGCGCTTGCCCGCGAACACGTCCGCGCGCAGCATCTCGCAGCGGATCGCCTCGCGGTAGGTCTGCGCCATCGGCAGCGCCTTGGCCGAAAGCTGCCCGCACATCTGCAATTGCTCGAGCGCGCGCTGCCATTTGCCCTGCAGCGCGAGGAGCTGGAAGAGGTACGTGCGGAGCTTCTCGTCGGCGGGCGCG